>CALDSI010000524.1 GCA_937911395.1 uncultured Labrenzia sp. | reverse complement strand
CGTTGTCTGAAACCGGGCTTGAAATGAAGCCCGGGATTTACGCCATGACCGCAAGGTCAAAGCTGGACGTGAAGAACCAGTGGGGCCCGCTCGCGACACAGTGGTTCCTCGTTTCTGATCTTGGGCTTACCGCCATGTCCGGCACGGATGGGATTGCAGCCAATGTCCGGTCCCTGTCCAGCGCAAAGGCGCTCACAGGAGTCAGTGTCCGGCTGATGGCTGTCAACAACGAGATCCTCGGAACGAGTGAAACCGATGCAGACGGGTTTGCCAGGTTCGCCGCAGGTCTCACCCTTGGCCGCGGGGGCAGTGCGCCCGGCATTCTGGTCGCAGAAACGGCAGAGGGCGATTACGGCTTCCTGGATTTGCGCAAACCCGCTTTTGATCTGTCAGACCGCGGCGTCGATGGACGCCCGGCACCCGGTCCCCTGGACGTCTTCGCCTGGTCTGATCGTGGCATCTACAAGGCCGGCGAAACCGTTCATGCGCAGGCCTTGCTCCGAACAGCAAAGGCCGAAGCCCAGACCGGTTTGCCGCTGACATTCATTGTCCGTCGCCCGGACGGGGTCGAACATGCGCGGTACACGCTGCAAGATGGCGGTCTCGGCGGATATGTTCAAGACATTGATTTAAGCCCGACCGCGCAGCAGGGCATCTGGTCCTGGCAAGTCCTGCTGGATCCGGACGGCGAGGCGCTTGCGGACAAGACCTTCCTTGTCGAGGACTATCAGCCGGAGAGGGTCGATTTCACGCTGGAAACGGCCTCTGAAACCTTTAGCCGTTCTGCACCGCTCAATGTCTCGTTGTCGGCAAAGTTCCTGTACGGATCACCCGCAAGTGGTCAATCGCTGGAAGGTGATGTGATCGCGCGTCCGGTGCGCACGATGGAGGCATATCCGGGATACCGGTTTGGCATTGAAGATTCGGACGCTTATTCTGAGCGCTCGCGCTTGCCGTCCGGGCTTCGAACCGATGATCAAGGCGCGTTGACCTTCTCTGCTGATCTGCCGAAACTGCCCGTGACTACTGGTCTTTATGACGCCGAGATTGTCGCCCGTCTTGTGGAGACTGGAGGGCGTTATGTCGAGCGGACGCTGGATCTGCCAGTCAGCCTCGACGGGCCGCGCATCGGGATTCGGCCTGCCTTCGACGGCGGTGTCGATGAGGGTGGTCCTGCCGACTTTACAGTGATCGCGATTGGCGAAACCGGCGAACGGATCGCAGCAAACGGCTTGAGCTGGACGTTGTCCAAGGTTGACCGGCGCTACCAATGGTACCGGCTGGATGGCCGCTGGTCGTACGAGCCGATCACCTCGACCCGCCGGATCTCGACAGGAACCCTGGACGTGTTGGACACCCAACCGGCCAGCCTGTCGCTCCCTGTTGAGTGGGGCGAGTACCGGCTGGACATTGAGGGCAGCGGTGCGTTGCAGACCGCAACACGGGTGACGTTCCAGGCGGGCTGGTACACCGCCAATGCGACATCCGACACACCGGACTATCTCGATGTTGGGCTCGACAAAGAAAATTATCGACCCGGTGAAATCGCAAAACTTCGCTTGAAACCGCAGATGGCAGGCACGGCCGTGATCAAAGTGGTGTCCGGCGGCCTTCTCTCCACCCAAACGGTGGACGTGTCCGGGGAAGAGATGGAAGTAGACATTCCGGTGGACGCAGCCTGGGGGGCAGGGGCGTACATCACCGCCAGCCTCTACCGGCCGATGGATGTTGATCAAGCCCAGATGCCGTCGCGCGCCATGGGCCTCTCCTGGCTACAGGTCGACCCCGGTGATCGGGATCTTGAAGCTGCGATGGATCTGCCGTCGATGATCCGGCCCCAAACCCAGCTGGATGTTCCGGTCCAGATTGCCAACCTGGCCGCAGGTGAAGAGGCTTACATTACGGTTGCGGCGGTAGACGTCGGAATACTGAACCTGACGGCCTATGAAACGCCCGCCCCGGAGAAGTGGTATTTCGGCCAGCGCCGGCTCGGAAGCGATATCCGCGACCTTTACGGCCAGCTCATTGACCGAATGTCTGGCGCACGGGGCAAGGTTCGCTCCGGCGGAGACGGTATGGGCATGCGTTTGGATGCGCCGCCGCCGGATGATGAACCTGTGGTGTTGTTCTCTGGCCTTGTGAAGCTCGATGACAATGGCGAGGCGCTCGTCTCGTTTGATGTGCCTGACTTTAACGGTGCCTTGCGCGTGATCACCGTGGCCTGGAGCAAATCCGGTGTCGGTCATGGGGAACAAGAGATCGAGGTGAGGGCGCCGGTCGTTATGACGGCGAGCACACCAGCCTTTCTTGCCCCGGGCGATACATCCCGGCTGGTTCTGGAAATCGACCCGGTCGATGCCCCGTCAGGTGCTTACGATCTGGAGCTGACTTCAAGCAACGGGTTGAGCCTCGGAGACGGCACGAGCGTTCCAAGGGTTCTCGATCTGGCGACGGGCAAGAAGGCGCAAGTCATCCTGCCGATGGCGGCCGGCGACGCACTGGGAAGCGCTGAAATCGTTGCATCCCTGACCGGGCCTGATGCCCAAACCATCGTCAAGCGGATCAATCTCGATATCAAGGACACCCAGCCTGAAGTTCTGCGCAGTTACGCGTTCGATTTGGCACCGGGGAGCAAGCTTGAGGTGGATGCCGCCAGCTTTGACGATCTGCGCGGAGACAGTGTGAAGGTCACGCTGACAGCGGGTGGGGCGGCACGCATAGATATCGCTGGCCTTCTGGCAGCACTGGATCGGTATCCGTATGGCTGTACCGAGCAGACCACCAGCCGGGCGTTGCCGCTGCTGTACTTGAGCGACGTTGCCGAAGCAGCCGGCCTGGGCGAAGACGATGAAATCCGCGAACGGGTAGTGAAGGCGATTGCCGCAGTTCTTGCCAACCAGTCCTCTGGCGGCTCCTTCGGGCTGTGGAACAGCTATGGCAGCGGTGGGACCTGGCTCGATGCTTATGTTGCCGACTTTCTGACCCGGGCCCGGGAAAAGGGCTATCAGGTTCCGGATATTGCCTTTACGTCCGCGCTTGACAATCTGGAAAACCGGCTCGCTTACGCTTCGGACTTTGAAAGCGGCGGTGAGGACATTGCCTATGCGCTTTATGTCCTTGCGCGCAATGGCCGGGCCTCCATGGGGGATCTTAGATACTATCTGGACGCCAAACTGCAGAACTTTGCGACACCGCTCGCCAAGGCGCAGCTTGCGGCCGGTCTTGCGCTCTACGGTGAAGATGAACGGGCCGCAACCGGATTTGGGGCCGCTCTTGATGCATTGGATCGGACAGCATCCAGCACCTACCGGGAAGATTTCGGATCAAAGCTTCGCGATGCGGCTGGTGTCACTGACTATGTGGTGACGGCTTCTGTCAGTGAGCAGTTGAACACCCGCGCGGTTTCAGAACTGACATCGGTGGACAGCAGCGCCCGGAGCCGGTCAACACAGGATATGGTGTGGTTGCTGCTCGCAGCGAATGCGCTGAACGAGTCGGCGGAAGAGGCCCGCCTGTCTGTGGATGGTGTGGAAACACCGGGCCGGCTTGCCTGGACACTTGGTTTTGACGAACTGAAGTCCGGTCAAGTCAATGTCCGCAATTCCGGTGAAACGCCGACTGAAGTGCTGATGTCGATTGCCGGTCAGCCGCTCAGCCCGGAACCGGCAGGTGGCAAGGATTATGCCGTCGAACGGACACTCTATGACCTCGATGGTAATGTGGTAGACCCATCCGCGGTGCCCGTGAATACCCGGATCGCTGTTGTGCTGACCGTACGGCCGTTGTCTGATCAGCCCGGTCGGGTGATGGTTGTC
>CALDSI010000523.1 GCA_937911395.1 uncultured Labrenzia sp. | reverse complement strand
AGAGCACAAAACCCTGTCGCCAGCGACGTTGCCGCCGTCGATGAACCGGGTTATACGCAGGTCGACCGGGTCCGTCAACAGTCGTTTTTAAAAAAAATCTAAAAAGCTGAAAAAAGTTTCGGTAGACGCTGTTTTCCTCAAAATTACAATTAGTTAATGTTTTACCAGCTCAGACTTCCAAGGCCTGAACAATAACGCCTGCGGCCAAGCCACCAGCTGCTGCAATCAAGGCCATAGCCGTGTAATTTTCAGGATACCCTTGCGTCCGCTGCGTATGCCAATGGTCGTGAAGCTGTACCATTAACACAGCACCCGATGCCGCGATCGGGTGGCCGCGCGCCAAACCGCCCCCAAGCGGATTGAGGATATCAAGAGGTATACCCAAAGCCTCCACGGCAGCCATGGCCTGGACGGCATACGCCTCATGAAGTTCGACAGCGATCAAATCAGCGATGGTAAAGGTGGTCTGGTTCAACAGCTGCCTTGCCATTTCAATAGGAACCAAGGCGGGATCTGCCGGGTCTCCGCCCATGCTGCCAGCTTTAAAGACCGTTAGTCCGGTTATGCCGCATTCCCGCGCTAAGCTTTCGGACATGAGAAGAACGCTGGCGGCACCGTCTGCTTCGCAGGCAATTGTCGCCGCCGACAAACCGGTTTCCGGATCGCCGTAGAGAACTGGCGCCCGCATCGCCGCCCGGATGGATAGAGGCCGTGTAAAACTGTCGTCCACCAAGTCGGTCCCAGGACAAATGATGAGTTTCTTCAAGCTCTTTGCTGCGCGAGCTTTAAAGTGCGAGTGAACCGCAAAAGCCGCTTGATCCTCGCGGTCGATGTCAAAACGAGCAGCAAGCCGGGCGGCGGCTGCGCTGAGATCCGGGTCGTCGAAAGGCGGCGGCGCGAAAGCCGGTCTAGTATAGGAAACGGGCTCCTCGCTGAAAAGCATAGGCCGATGCATGCGAACCGGTGCACGGCTATAGCTTTCTGCTCCTCCCGCAATAACGCAACGCGCCACCCCGGCCTCGATCAACCGCGCTCCTTGAATGATGGCATCCAGACCAGAGCAACACTGTGTATCTATGGTCAATGCCGGAACGGCTGGCGGAAGACCGGCCCGCAGCGCCGCCATACGCGCCGGGTTCCCGCCTGCATAAAGTGCGTTTCCCAAAAACACATGGTCGACCATGCAGCCCTCGACACCCGCATCGTCTAGAAGTTGGGAGAAGACCGGTGCTGCCAGTTCGTCGGCCTGGAGATCTTTCAGTCCGCCGCCGCGTGGTGCGACCGGCGTTCGCCGGGCAGCTACAATCACGGCGCGGCCCGTCACGAATTCTCACCTTGCAGCACCGGAGCCGGGGCTGCGCCCACGCCGAACTCCCGTTTCAATGCCTGCAGGTCCGGTTTACCGCCAACCGTCAAAGGAAACTTGTCTTTCATATGGAACCGTTTTGGGCATTTCCCCCGGCCGACAAACCTCCGACAGTAGTCTGCAAGGGTCTGCGCCGAATCCTCAAGCTCAAGACGGAGCTCGACCACAGCTTCCAGGCGCTCACCGCGCAGAGCGTCTGTCACGCCAAACACCGCTGCGGCCTTGACCGCAGGGTGGCTCATGAGAACGGTTTCGATTTCCTCCGGGTAAACATTCAAGCCCGATGTTATTACCATCCGGTTTTGACGTCCGGTCACGAACAGGTATCCCGCGTCATCGACATATCCATAATCCGCGAAGGTCAACCAGTCTCCGTGCCAGACCGTTTCCGGTGACCGGCCACAGATATAACGATTGAAGAGAAGCGGGCTTTTCACCCAGATCGGACCCGGCGTACCGGAAGGCAGCTGTTGATCCGGATTGCCGATGGCAACTGAAACGCCTGTAGGCGGGCGGCCAACGGATCCGGCTGGGGCCCCGTCACCCGATCGGGCAAAACTGATGAAACTTGTTTCTGACGCGCCATAGAATTCCACAAGGCGGGCCGTCGGAAAGACTTCAGCGAAGGCAGATTTTGCCCCATCCGGCCATTTCGCACCACTGGAGAAAACGAGGCGCAAGGCCTTGGGAGAACCGCTGCGCCGGGCCGCCTCCGCGATCAGTTGTAATTGGGTCGGAGTTGCATAAAGCGCAGCATTTCCCGCCTTCGCCTGAAGAACTTCCAACACCGCGCGCGGCTCGAACCGAGGCAAGACGGTGACAGGCGTCCCGCGATGAAGACCATGAACCGCGCCATATAGGTGCAGCGAATGGCTCAGCCCTCCAAGGACAATGATCCGGTTTGGCTCGAGGTCTTCAAAATCCGGTTCACTTAGACGAAAACTTTCCAACCAGGACCGATGAGACCGCACAAAGCCCTTTGGCATGCCCGTAGAGCCAGATGTGAACCCGGCATAAAACTCCGCGGTCTCCAATGGTTGGCCGTTTGGGGGCGTGTCGAATTCTTCGCTTGGAGACGCCACAAATTGAGCGAGTAGGTCGTCGTCGAGACACAAAGCCGGCTGCACAGCCTTGAGCACAGTTTCTATTTGATGCTGCGGCCAGGAAGGGTCCATGATGAGGGCAGTGCGGCCTGAGCGTGCGCAAGCAAAGAAGCTGACTAGGATCTCAGCGGGATCGGCGAGCAACAGCGCAATCTGGGCACCTTCCGGAGAGTTATCCCAAAGCAGCTGCTCCCTGGTCTGGACAGATGACAGGAACTCTTCCCATGAGAGGACGCACCCGCCAGTTTGCAGCGCGGGTCCGGCCTTGCTGGCCCGCGCTTTTTTTTCCAGGTGTTCGCCGATGTAACCCATGCGGCGTGAGATCCTGCTTCGACCGGATCAGGACCGGGACAGAACAGCGCCCGGCAGGCCGCGCGCAATCGTCTGGGCAATCACCGCTGCAATTGCGACCTTGATGAGGTCACCTGGAATGTAGATTGCGCTGCCCACGGCCGCTTTCGGCAGGGAAAGGCCTGTCATGAAGGAAATGCCGGGAATACCAAAGGCATAGACAACAAGAATTCCGCCAACCGCGCCAGCAACGGCCGCCGAAAAAAGAACGCTGGCGTTGGTTGTCGCACGCATGATCAAACCAGCTACGAAAGCGCCAACCGGCCAGCCAATCAGGAAACCGACAGACGGACCGGCGAACACGCCGAGACCGCCTCGGCCGCCGGAGAGGAATGGTGCGCCGAGCGCAACCAGGAACAAGAACAAGAGCACAGCGAGGCCACCGCGGACCGGTCCGAGCATAATGCCCGCCAGCATCACACCAAGTGTCTGCGCTGTTATTGGAACCCCGCCCAGCGCCGGAATTGCGACCGGCGGCAGCAAACCGAGGACCGCGATGAGAGCTGCATAAAATGCAACGTGCACAAGGGAACGATCTGGCATGGGAGTCTATCCTTCATTAGCGCCGTTTTTCTGGGACGCTTTCCGACCCAAGGCTAGTGTTTGTCTCTATGGCTGTGGCGTCATCCGTCAGCCGACCTTGTCGTATGTTGTTAAAGCCGCCCATTACTTCAGGGTCAATCCTTGGGACCCGCCGCGCGCAGCAAGAGCTTCGGCAACATTGTCCGACATTTTAAGCGCCTGGAGCGCAAAGGGCGCAATTAGCCTCCAGGACGACCTTTTGCCCGTGCGCGCCTGGTATGCCTCCCGAAGGACGCCGAAGATCTCCATCAAATGCGGTGCAAACCGCAACACCAATGTGACACCCAGCGCGGGTTTGCGCGCGGAAAACCCGGCCCATTCCAACGGACGGAACAACGGCATTACTGCTGCAAGCATATCATCCATTCGCGTTGTCATCGAGACAAAGCTTGCGGCAAGCACCATCACACAAAGGCGCAGGATCGCGATGACACCGTCCATGACGGTTCCCGATAGCCAATGCAAGGCCAGGATTGCTGCCAAAAAAATCGACAATCCTTTGAGGAGCCTCAAGCGCTGGACGGCTCCGGAGCCGAGAGAAACATAGGCTGCAAGCACCAGGGCCAAGCAAACAAGGAAGACCCAAAGTGTTTCGGTCCTGAAAAGCAAAAGGCTGCCGATCGCAACTGCAAGCAGTTTAACCCCGGCTGGCAGGCGATGCGCCCAGCTGTCGCCTGAGAGGAAGACCGATATCATATCGCAACTGCTTCCATGACGCTTCCAGACCGGCGTTCAATGTCGTCCCGATAGGCTGCAATCACCTTTGCTGCCGGTCCGTCCATTCGCAAACGTCCTTCCTCCAACCACAGCACCCGGTCGAACCCGGTCAGCAGACTCAAATCGTGACTGACCATGACGATCCGTTGCGGCAGCGACATGAGCTTGTCGAATATCAGCCGGGATGCCAGCGCATCCAGGCTCGTCATCGGCTCATCCAAAACCAAGACAGCCGGTCTCATCACCAGAACTGCCAGAATGCAGACTAGTTGCTTCTGCCCTCCCGACAATTCAGCAAAAGGTTTAGCGGCCAGGTCGCCGCAACCATGGAGATCCAGAAACTCCAAGGCTTTGGAACGACTTTCGTCTTTCGAGGCGCCCAACTGTGTCAAGCCAAAGGCGATTTCTTCTTCAACTGTGGGGAAAATCGCCTGATGGTCCGGGTTCTGAAACACGAAACCGACATGACGTGGCAGTTCGGCTTGGATGGAGGCCGCATCTGCGCCAAAGAGAGTGACTCGGCCTTCGTCAGCGAGATGAAGACCGTTCAAAAGGCGTGCGAAGCTGCTTTTCCCAGATCCGTTCAGTCCGATCACGCCGACCCGGCGCTCTTCCAAATCCAGGCTAAGACCTGACAGGACCTTCCGGCTGCCAAGGGTGAGACCGGCGTTTTCAAGCCGTGCATAAGGCGTGATGTCCGGATTGCAGCCGCCAGTCTGTTCTTTGTCTTTTTTGCGGGGCCAAAGCACCATGAAGTCCTATCGCGGAAGTGCTGCAACGGTGTTTTTCTGACGCAGCGTTTGCCTGCTTATCGTTTGGAACGGACAGCTTGTCAAAAAACAGTCGATGATGCCCACATGAAACCGGAGCGGCCTATCCGACAGGGCGGGTCAAATCCGGCGGCTCCGCAAAGGTTGAGATGGTGGTCTTTATGCGCTCCAGCGCCCAATCGAAGCGGTCTTCGTTTTCTTCAGATCCAAAGGTAAGCCGTATATAGGCTGCCGGTTTTTGCCCTTTTGCCTGAAAGTATCTTGAGGACAGCACCGAGATGCCCTGATGAGACAAGGCCGCCTGTAGCGCATCCGGATCAACGTCTTGCGGCAAGGCAAGCCATCCAAACACCTTGTGGCTGCCGCTTTGCAGAAAGTACGGCTCCAAAATCTTCTTGGCGCGGTCAAATCTCACACTGTT
>CALDSI010000522.1 GCA_937911395.1 uncultured Labrenzia sp. | reverse complement strand
TTTCACCTTCCAGGGCGGACGTTTTCAGGAGGTTTCGGATCGAGACATTCAGCCGTTCAGGTGCGACCGGCTTTACCGCAAAGTCCTGTGCACCGGCATTCATCACTGAAACAACCGTGTCGATCCCGCCATGGGCTGTTTGGACGATCACGGGGGTGGAAATCTTGTCTGAGCGCAGGCGCTCCAGAACCCCGAGGCCGTCGAGTTCCGGCATCACCATATCGAGGATGATAAGATCGATTTCGTTGGCTTCAGGGCCGGTCATGATCCGCACAGCTTCCGCGCCGTTTTCGGCAGTTTTGGATCTGTAACCAAATTTGTGCACGGCTTCCTGCAGGAGCCGGCGCTGAATTGGATCGTCGTCAACAATGAGAATTTTGCCGCTGAGTGCTTGCATCAGGTGCCTTCGAACTCGTCAAGGTGTCTCGTTTCGGGCCATTCTGGTCGTAAAGCGGTAAACAAATTCTCCAGCCCAATTGAAAAAAGATGCTGTTTTTCGATTGCAGCTACAGGTGGCTAGGGCCTACAAATTCTCTAAATATCCCATCGGAGCAACCAATCGTTCCGCCGTTTTCCGGAGTATGAAATGCCTTTTTTGAGCCCAAATTTTGCGCCTGCCGCCTCAGGAACAGCAGAGCTTGGCGAACTCCCCGTCTGGGATCTTACGGACCTCTATCCGTCCGTCGACGCACCGAAAGTCACCTCTGATCTGAAGGAGGCACTCGATCGCGCAAAAACATTCGAGGCGTCCTACAAGGGACGGCTTGCTGATTTGGCGGCAAACAATGTTGCGGCTTTGGTGACAGCCATTCGCGCATATGAAGATCTGGAAGACCTCATGGGCCGCCTGATCTCTTTCGCCGGATTGGTATATGCAGGCAATACTACAGACGCGGCTGCGCAAAAATTCTACGGCGATGTTCAAGAGCAAATCACGACGGCAAGCTCGCATTTGTTGTTTTTCAGCCTGGAACTGAACCGGATCGAGGATGCTGTGGTCGATGCCGCGGTGGAGGATACACATCTCTCCCACTACCGGCCCTGGATCGAGGATCTTCGCAAGGACAAGCCGTACCAGCTGGAAGACCGGGTCGAGCAGCTTTTTCATGAAAAGTCGGTCACCGGGAGCAGTGCCTGGAACCGCCTGTTCGATGAAACCATGGCGCGATTGACCTTCAATGTTGCAGGCGAAGAGCTGCCGGTCGAGCAGACACTCAATTTGTTGACCGACCCTTCACCCGAAAAGCGGGAAGAAGCGTCAAAGGCGCTCACTGAGACGTTTTCCAAGAATCTCAGCACCTTTGCACTGATCACAAACACCTTGGCCAAGGACAAGGAGATTTCCGACCGGTGGCGGAACTTCTCCGATATTGCCGATAGCCGGCACTTGGCCAATCGTGTCGAGCGTGAAGTCGTTGACGCAATGGTATCCGCAGTCCGGGAGGCCTATCCGCGGCTTTCGCACCGGTATTACAAACTCAAGGCAAAATGGCTCGGCGTTGATCAACTCAACACGTGGGACCGAAACGCTCCGCTTCCCGATGCCGATACACGGATCATTCCTTGGTCTGAAGCCAAGGACACCGTGCTTTCTGCCTACAACAAGTTTTCACCAGATATGGCGGAGATCGCGAGCCGGTTCTTCGACAAGGGGTGGATTGATGCTCCGGCGCGGTCTGGCAAGGCGCCAGGTGCATTCGCCCATCCAACGGTGCCAAGCGCGCATCCCTATGTTCTGGTCAATTACCAAGGCAAAGTTCGGGATGTGATGACCTTGGCTCATGAACTCGGGCATGGCGTTCACCAGGTGCTGGCCGGTCCGAATGGTCCGCTCATGGCGCCGACCCCCCTGACACTTGCTGAAACCGCGAGTGTCTTTGGCGAAATGCTGACCTTCAAATCTCTCCTTGCGAAAGCAGAAAACCCCAAAACCAAAAAAGTCATGCTCGCCTCTAAGGCAGAGGACATGATCAACACGGTCGTCCGGCAAATCGCTTTTTATACATTCGAGCGGAAGGTTCACACGGAGCGGCGCAATGGCGAGCTGACCGCGGACAAGATCGGAGAACTCTGGCTGTCGGAGCAGGGTGAGAGCCTC
>CALDSI010000521.1 GCA_937911395.1 uncultured Labrenzia sp. | reverse complement strand
ATCCCGGCCGAGCGAAGCGCGAGCCGGGATCTACTCGTTTGCAGAGCGGTGGTGACTTCGCTTCAAACGTTTCGGCGCGTGGATCTGCGAGTAGGCCCCGGGTCTCACGCTGTTCACCCGGGGTGACCACTTCAGGATTATAGCTGGAACCCGGCGTTATTCAGCGGCCTGATTGTGATACCCGACACCACCCGCCTCCGTTTCAAGGAACGCTGCGCCGCAGGCCTTAGCAAGTTCGCGAACCCGCAGGATGTAGCTCTGGCGCTCGGTCACCGAGATCACACCGCGGGCGTCCAGAAGGTTGAAGGCATGAGAGGCCTTGATGCACTGGTCATAGGCCGGCAGCACCACCTGATGAACCGACAGACCGTTGTCGTCGCGGGCTTTGGCCCCGGCATCCAGAATGGCGCGGCATTCAGCTTCCGCATCCTTGAAGTGCTGGAACAAGGTTTCGGTGTTGGCGTGCTCGAAATTGTAGCGGGAGTATTCCTGCTCGGCCTGCAAGAAGACATCGCCATAGGTGACTCGATCGGCGCCTTCCATACCGTTGTAATTCAGGTCGTAGACGTTATCGACACCCTGAATGTACATCGCAAGGCGCTCCAGACCGTAGGTCAACTCGCCGGACACCGGTGAGCATTCAAAGCCCGCGACCTGCTGGAAATAGGTAAACTGGGACACTTCCATGCCGTCGCACCAGCATTCCCAGCCAAGGCCCCAGGCCCCCAGCGTCGGACTTTCCCAATCGTCTTCGACAAAACGGATGTCGTGCACCTTCGGGTCGAGACCGATGGCATAAAGCGAGTTGAGATAAAGTTCCTGCAGGTTGGACGGGGACGGCTTCAGGAGAACCTGGAACTGGTAGTAATGCTGCAGGCGGTTCGGATTTTCGCCATACCGGCCATCGGTCGGGCGGCGGGACGGCTGCACGTAGGCTGCTTTCCACGGACGGGGCCCCAGCGAGCGCAAGGTCGTTGCCGGGTGGAATGTGCCGGCGCCAACTTCCATGTCATAGGGCTGCAGAACCACGCAGCCCTGATCGGCCCAGAACCGTTGCAGCGTCAGGATCAGGCCTTGGAAGGAATTTTCAGGGCGCATATGCGCTGGGACGTCGCTCGACATGTTTTCGTGTTCCTGAGAACGGAGGCTTGGCTAAATCCGGCAAGGGCTCCCCTCGCCTGTTGGCGCGACAGGTGCCACGGAGGGCCGAAGAGGTCAAGGGTTCGGCCAAAGGAAGCTTTTGGGGCGACTTGGTTTTGAGCCCTTTTTGCTTCTCTAACGCTGTGCCGGCCACTCACCTTCCTCAATCTTGCGAGTTCTTGTCGGACACCCTCCTTGGGTGCAGCCCCCAACTGATGGCTCCGGTCCATGTCACTGCTTAGAAGTTCAGAGCGAGATTAGGGGTTGTCCGGCCAGCGCCTGTGCAAAAACCAAAAGCGTCGCAGCCGTATAGACAACTGAGCCGGACACTACCCATACTGGCCGATGAGAAATGGCCCAGCGGTCGAGAAGATATCCGAACAGCGGTAGAATCTGCATGGAATGCAGCGCGAGGAAATGGGCCGGACGCAAGTCGCCAACCTCGGTAGACCACCCCAAAAACGGCAAGGTGGAATGGTTGGTACCAACGGTCCCAACCAGTGAGCTTTCCCGACCTCCAATGTAACCTGCGATAAAAAGTGTGAGCAGGAAAGAAACACCGAAGCCCAAGGCGGTGCCGATACGCAAAGCCGGTGTCAGGTTGGCCTGCCTGTCCGCCCAAGCTGCATATCCAAAGACCCCAATACCGGTAACCAGAAGGACGGCTCCAAAGGCCATTACGATCGTGTACATGAAGTGATTGAACGGGGTCGACAGATTGAAATGGGAGGTCTGCCCAAGACCTGCTTGCATCATGATGTATCCCATTTCCGCGATCATGCAGACGGCCATGACCGCCATTGTACCGCGTAGCAGCCAACCCGTTCGCCAAGGCTGGGAAAGTCGTACCTCCAGCCACGCAATGGTTCCAAAGAGAACAACAAAGGACAGGGCGAACTTTGCAGGTTTGTTCCAGACCGGCACCCCGTCCAGAAGCCGTGGATCAACGATGCCGGCAGACAGGGACACGAGCAACAAGGCCAATGAGAAGCCAGTCAGGACGACAGATAATGAAGGACCCCGGGCTGGATCGCATGCTGCGGCGTCATCATACCCGGACATGGGCGAGCCCTCTCGTGTTGAAGGAAAAAAAGCGCACGCTCCCTTCCATGCACAGCGCCAAAATGACACCGACAGGGCCGAAGAACAGCGTTGCGGCCAACACAGGCAGTTGCAGCAGACGGCCGATACCCACTTTATCGAGCCGGTCGGCGAGATAAGCGCCAATCATCAGGTCGAAGGCCAGATAATGGATCCAGCCCGCCAGAAGAAGTTCGTCGAGTGTGAAGAGCTGGCGCACGTCCGCCAGGCTGTCATAACCTCCGCCAGATTCCGCAAAGAATGCAAAAATGTAGGCGGCATAAAACAGGCTTAGAACCGCCGGCAGAACAAGTCGGGGAAGTGCATTGAGCAAGGGCCAGCGCCGGGGGGCCACGGCCAGGATGACCCAGCCTGCCATGGCGATCGTGCCGGTGATTGAGAATACCTGATCCAGTGTCATTCGATCTCCGCCAGTGTCGCTCAAGTTCTCAACAGATACGAATGTTATAAGCACTAACTTCCAGACTGGATCACATCAATGGGCAGTTTGGCGGCAAGACCATCTAAGCAACATCTCCCACAGGAAGGGCAAAAAGACCCTGCGCTCGCTTTCGGTCTGGTCCGTAAATTCCGCCAGATACGTCCCAATTTCGGGTTTAGCGCGCCGCTCCGGGGTTTAAGGACTGGTCTCCAGCTGGCGATGGAAGCGCCTATTCACTTGATGGACCGAAGCGCGATCAGTGGTGGTGAGCAAGTTCCCGGTTATTCGGGACAAGCCACCGGTTCAAAGAGCAACAGGGTTGCCAATTCTCTCCATTTGGCCATATTTCGCGCCTAATCGAGGCGATACGGACAAAAAGCGATTCGTCGTTGGAAACCTGATGTAAACAGGAACCCGTTTTGAACTGGATGCGGATCCAAAAACAATCGGAATGGCAGAGGCTCCTGGCAGGGCTTCTCTGCCTCTGCCTGTGCGTCTGGACGACGGTGCCTGCGGCGTCTCACACGCCGAAGTATCTCGATACGGTGCAAGATCATCTTGAGATGATTGAAGACCACGGCCATTCGCATGGGTTTGAACTTGATCTGCTTTGGGCCATGCACGGCCACCAGCACGACCTGGGTGACCATGACCACAACTCCGCAGTGCTTGTGAAACCCGCGCCGAAATCCCCTCATATCTTTGACACGTCATCCTGGCGGCTGCCCGTCAGCGATGCGACGTCCGCCTTTGTGTTTCCCCCGGAGCGCCCTCCAAGGACCTGACAGATTGCCCGGTTCGGGCTCATCAGAAATCTGTTATACACTTGGAAGGACCTTATGAAGCCTACTTCTATTCATGGGCAGTCAAGGCTGACTCACGCCTTAGTTTTTGCCCTCTCACTCTCAATTCTTTTCTACGCCGCCGGCGTTCAGACCGCCGCCGCGCATGATGTCACGCCCGGCGATGCGGGATACATCCAGGAAATCTGGGGGGTTCACATCATCCCCTTCATCTATCTCGGGGCCAAACACATGGTCACGGGATACGATCACATCCTCTTCCTGCTGGGGGTCGTCTTCTTCCTCTACCGGATGAAGGATGTGGCCATCTATGTCAGCCTGTTTGCGCTTGGTCACTCGGTCACCATGCTTTTTGGTGTCTGGTACGGCTGGGGCATCAATGCCTACATTATCGATGCGATCATCGGCCTGTCCGTTGTCTACAAGGCGCTGGACAACCTAGGATTCTTTCAAAGAGTTTTGGGGTTTCAGCCGAACACGAAGGCCGCAACGCTTATCTTCGGCCTGTTCCACGGGACAGGTTTGGCCTCCAAGATCCTGGAGTACAAAATCTCCCCGGATGGTCTTCTCGCAAACCTGCTGGCGTTCAATGTAGGGGTCGAGATCGGCCAGCTTCTGGCATTGTTTGTGATCCTCATCGTCATGGGATATTGGCGCAAAAGCCCGAATTTCATGCGCCAAGCCACAATCGCCAACATTATCATGGTATTCCTTGGCGTCTTGCTGACCTACCAGCAGATCGCCGGTTACATCGCCAGCACCTCATGATCGGAGACAGCAATGTACAACGCACCCCAGCCGAAACTTGAAGACCTGCCGAGCAATCGGCAACTGGGCCGCATGTCCGTCGTTGCCGCCATTGGAGCTGCGGCCATTGGCGTGATGGTCTACCTGCCCGCTGAATACGGCATCGATCCGACAGGTATCGGCAGTGTGCTCGGCCTCACCGAGATGGGCGAGATCAAGCAACAACTGTCGAAGGAAGCGGCAGAGGACGAAAAACTTCATGGCAGCCAGGACTCATCGTCGCTGGTCGACGGTGTGTTGGGGCTTTTCGTTTCCACCGCCCAGGCGCAAGACGCCTGGAAAGACGTCGTGACCTTCACCCTTGAACCCGGTGCCTACACCGAGATCAAGGCCACAATGGAGAAAGGCGCCACGCTGACATATGCCTGGATGGCGGACGGCGGACGGATCAACTTTGATCTGCACGCCCACGCTGGCGGGGAAAACGTGACCTATGAAAAGGGCCGCGGCGAAACCTCGGGCGCAGGGAGCTTTGAGACCCCGTTCGCGGGGGATCACGGCTGGTTCTGGCGGAACCGGGACACGTCAGCCGTAACAGTTACCCTGCAATTGCGCGGAGACTATTCCGGCCTGGTCCGGAGCGACTAATGTGTCTGCCACGCGCCCTCGACAAAGGGCGCGTGGCATCCAGATCGGCTAGCAAGCGCTGTTCCAAAGACCTAACGTTGGCCTTCGCTCAAGAGACGTTTTGCCGATTGGCCCGCAGCAACGCGCACTTCCTTTGCCAGCGTTGAATCCGGTAGCGCGCGGGAAAGAACCATTCCGCCGACGCACAGCGCAGCGATCGCTTGAGCCCACTGCCTGTTGGTGCTGTCGTCGGAGGACATGTTTGTCTCAAATAGAGAGACCATCGCCTCCAAAAGGGTCTGAAAGGACTGCTGGGCCTCTATCCCACCTCTTGCAATATCCGAGGGCAACGCGATCATCGGGCACTGCCCATCGAGATCATTTAAGTGTTCCGGCGACAGATACGCGTTGATCATTTGGTGGGCCATTTCGGGCTGCAGGTTGCTGACATCGACACCGGCATCTTCCCGCCACTCTGCGCCGCGCCCCATCAGAAAGCTCATCACCGCCTCGCTGAAGAGCTGTTCCTTGTTCTTGAAATGATTGTAAAAACCGCCGCGGGTCAGTCCGGCTTCCTGCATCACCATGTCGATCGACACGCCGTTGAAGCCATGCCGATTGAACAGGACACGCGCGGTCTCCACAATCTTCTTTCGCGTTTTGTCCTTATGCTCAGCGCTATAGGGCATCGCTTCCTCCGATACGAGGTGTACTTAGCACCGCCTCTAAAAATGTTCTTTATCATATTTTGATTTGTGCCAATCGTTCTCTCGTTGATTGAAACAAGGAAAGTTCAACATGCCCAAATTTCTGCTGATTTATCACGGGAAGCCTGACATCCAGAGCCGGGAGGATGGTGTCAATCACATGCAAGCGTGGAAAGCCTGGAGCGCGTCCATCGCTGAGGCTGTCATTGATCCAGGCCTTCCGGTCGGGCCGTCGAAAACGATCACGCCAGATGGTGTCGAGGATCACGGGGGATCCAATCCAGCGAGCGGCATGACGGTTCTGCAAGCCGACACAATGGAAGATGCGATTGCCTTGGCCAAAGACTGTCCTCATCTCAGCGGGACCGGCACCATTGAGATCGCAGAAGCTTTGGACATGGACAT
>CALDSI010000520.1 GCA_937911395.1 uncultured Labrenzia sp. | reverse complement strand
GAAAAGGCTGCTTAAGTCGTAAAAACCAATTCTGTCAGATTTGCTGCTTCTGGAACAACGGGTTAACATAACGTAAAGATTCGTTAACTCTTTGTTGTGAAACTCAAAGAAGGTTTGCCAGAAGGCAAACTTTCTCTGATGGCCAGGAGGCCGAAATGGCGACGACGATTGAAAGGCCCATTGCGGCCCAGGTCGTGGCGCATGCGACAGAGTATCCAGCGGATCGGGACGGTGATGGCACCGGATATGGCCGCGGCAAAAAGCGTACCGCAGAGCGCCTGGACCAAGATACCGGTTCCTCGAACGAAGACCCGGCAGTTCTCATTGACGATCATCACACTGTAGATCACGTTCTAGACGGGATTGCTGCGTATAAGGCGGCGGCTCTTGAAGTTCTTGAGCCTGGTGTGGATCACGGGCCTGTTCACAACCTGCCCGGACCGGTCGACAACTTGCCGCCGCAAAATGTCAGGCATGCCTATGAAGATCACCCGGACGGTGAAGAGCCACCGCACGCAGTAAATGTCGCGACTTGAGCTGCGTAAGGCTTAGTCAATCGGGTACAATCAGGGCTGTTTTTCCTTGAAATCCGCCGGGAAACGTCTCATACCGCGCGGCGTAGGTGATCCTACGTATTTTTGAGCGTGCCAATTGGCTCGCGAAAATCAGATCAAGCAGGGGCGGCCAGAGGTGATCGAAACAATTCTTGGATTGGCGGCGCAGAACCTTTTGTCGCCTATCATCCTGTTTTTTGCGCTGGGCCTGGGGGCGGCTTTTGTCCGGTCCGACCTGACGATCCCGGAAGCGGCCGCCAAATCACTGTCGATCTATTTGCTCTTTGCAATTGGCTTCAAAGGCGGGGTGAGTGTCAGTGCGCATGGGATTGATGCGACCCTTATCCTCTCCCTGATCGCGGGTCTGATCCTCTCCTTCGCGCTGCCGTTCCTGGCGTTCGCTCTTCTGCGTGGCATGACACGGTTGAGCACGGTGGATGCGGCTGCTGTCGCCGGCCACTACGGCTCAATCTCGATTGTGACCTTCGTTGCAGCAACGTCCGTTCTGCAGAGCCAGGGTATTGCCAGCGAAGGCTATCTTGTGGCTGTGGCAGCTGTGATGGAAGCACCTGCCATTTTGTCCGCGCTTTGGATTGTTGCACGCTTTTCAACCAGCGCGGAAGCCAAGGAGCGTGAACAGGATACGCAAGGCCTGTGGCGTGAGATTTTGCTCAATGGCTCCATTGTCTTGCTGGTCGGGTCGTTCCTGATCGGTTTCCTCACCGGCGAAGACGGTCTCAAGGAAATCGAGAGTTTCATTGTCTCACCGTTCAAAGGCGTGCTCTGCCTTTTCCTCCTCGACATGGGTCTGGTTGCGGGCCGTGGTTTGCGGGCGAGCGCCCACCAGTTGCGTCCGGGCTTGATCAGCTTTGGCATCCTGATGCCAGTGCTGGGGTCAGCTGCCGGATTGATTGCGGCCAGCCTAATCGGTCTGTCGACCGGCGGGGCAGTTCTTTTGATGACCTTGAGCGCGTCAGCTTCCTATATCGCGGTGCCTGCGGCCATGCGTGTGGCCTTGCCTGAGGCCAATCCGTCTATTTATCTCACCATGTCGCTTGGAATAACCTTTCCATTCAACCTGACACTTGGCATACCGCTGTACTTAAGTGTCGCGCAGGCAGTGGGGGGATAAGCCATGGAAATGAAACAGGCCAAGCGGGTCGAAATTACGATTGAAGCGCCGATGGAAACGCGTTTGACCAACGCGCTCGACCGGGCAGGGGTCACCGGCTACACGATTTTGCCGGTCCTCGGGGGCAGTGGCCGGTCAGGCCGGTGGAGCCGCGAGGGACAGGTGTCCCGTGCCGGCGGCATGGTCTCCATCATTTGCATTATCCGCCCGGAACGTCTGGATGAGCTTCTGGAAGCTGCATTTGGTGTGGTTGAGCGGCATATCGGCGTCGTATGTGTCTCCGATTGCCAGGTTCTGCGTGCCGAGCGCTTCTAAGATCCCAGCACGCCAAGCATTTAGCCACTTTTGCTGAGGACGTGTACGTACTTCCCCTGATTGGGCGCGCTTGAGTGATCCCGTAAAACTGTTGGACTGCACTGCGTGCGCCAATGCTCAGGAGATCACGGCGATGGCATTCCCATCCGAATTGCTCAACGGATACAGCCGTTATCTGCACAAGGGCTTCGTGCGCCACAAGGAAATTCAAGAACATCTTGCAATCTACGGGCAGACGCCGGAAGTTATGGTGGTGTCCTGCTGCGACAGCCGTGTGACCCCGGAAGGCATCTTCGGGGCGGGTCCTGGTGAGTTGTTCGTTGTCCGCAACGTTGCCAATCTCGTACCCCCGTTCGAGGCCACCGAAGGCCAGCACGGCACAAGTGCGGCCATCGAATATGGCGTGACCGGTCTTCACGTGAAGCACATCGTGGTCATGGGCCACTGCAAGTGCGGCGGCATCCAGGCCTTCCGTGAGAGCGCAAACCAGGATCACGCACCGAACGGCTTCATTGGCCGGTGGATCAAGCTTCTGGAACCGGCAGCGATCTCAATGGCGTGCATGCCGGTCGACAAGATCGAAGACCCGCAGCTGGCCATGGAATATGCCGGCGTTCGGCAATCCCTAAAGAATCTGATGACCTTCCCATTCGTCAAAGAGGCTGTTGAGCGGGGAGAGTTGCAGCTGCACGGCGCCTGGTTCGACATCGGGTCTGCCGAGCTCCGTGTTATGGATCCAGCCACAGAGCGTTTTGAAACGGCGGATGGTCCGGAAGCGTTGCCGATCCCGACGGTCGCCGCTGAATAGCGGGTTTTGCTTGAATGGGCCTCGCCGGGTGAGCAGTCTTTGGGCATCAAGCGGTTCCAATTCTGATATCTGCTCCAAGGCCTTCTCATGACAACCGAAATTGCGATCTACCAACGTCTTGCCAAGTACAACACCTGGATGACGGACAAAGCCTATGTGGCCGCGGACAAGATGAGCGATGCGGATCGCAGAGAGGACCGCAGGGCTTTCTTCAAGTCCGTTCATTCCACGCTCAATCATCTGCTTTTTGGTGATCGCGCTTGGATGCGCCACTTTACGGGCCGGGATTACCAGGTCGGTGGGATGGGCGTTGATATCTTCCAGGATTACGAAGCCCTCAAGGCCGCGCATTTCGAGATCTGCGCAGACATTGAAGAATTTGCTGGTGGATTGACTTCAGAGTGGCTGGCGGGGACCTTGGAATGGACCAGCCGCAGTGACGGTCAGACCCGGACCCGGCCGCGTTGGCTGTGCCTGACGCACATGTTCAATCACCAGACCCATCACCGGGGCCAGCTATCGACGCTTTATATGCAGGCCGGGATCGACATCGGCAAGACAGATCTGCCGTTCATGCCGGATCTGATGTAGTTGAAGTGCGTTCCAACTGCATTGGTTTGTTTTGGTGCTGCCGGAACCGTTCAAGGTCTTTAAACAAGAGATTGAGGAACTTCCGGACCCGTGGTTCAAGGTGTTTCCTTTGCGTATAAAGTGCGAGTATCGGAATGGAACCGCAGGAGACTTTCGGCAGAACAGTTTCCAGGTGACCATCCGCCAGTTCACCTTCGACAAGCAGCTGTGGCAGGAGTGCAATTCCAAAACCGGCCAGACAGGCATCTCGCAACGCGCTGGCATTGTCGACACGAAGGCGGGAGTGGCCGGATACGCGGGTCCAAATGCCCTCTTCTTCACTCAGATGCCAGCCCTGCCTTTCCGGATGTGTTCCAAAATATAGGAGATCCAGCGGTCCAAGCTGTTCGATGGATTGGGGTCGAGTGCGGTCAGCGAAATAGCTTGGTGCGGCGCACAGCACTGCTCGATCAATCAACAGTGTCCGCATGATCAGTCCCTGGTCCGGTTCGGTAACACCAATCCGAATAGCCAGGTCATAATTGTCTGCAACCAGGTTTTCGACACGATCAGAGAAGCTGATTTCGATCTGGATGTCGGGCCAATCCCTAAGATAACGCTGAACGGTCGGTAGCAGGAGCCTTCGTCCCATCGCTCCAGGGGCGGCAATGCGCAAGGTGCCTCGGGGTGTGCCGGACGAGTGTTGCAATGTGGTTTCTGTTTCCTCGACTGCAGCGCGTATTTGCATTCCGTGCCGATAAAGGTCCTCCCCTTCCGGTGTCAGCGATATCGCTCGGGTTGTTCGGTTGAGCAGGCGGGTTCCATAGTGATCTTCAAGTCGAGCAACCGCCTTGCCTGCCGTTGACCGGGTGAGGCCAAACGCTTTTCCTCCAGCGACAAAACTGTTCCTATCGACAACCGACATGAAAATCAGAATGTCATTGACCCGCGATCCAATCATTTCTGCCTGCTAACTGGCGAAAAATTTTCGTTACTATTGCGAAAATAGATCGCTAATGAAATCGCGTAAAGAGGAGCCCAATCGTAAAAGCAAAGGGTTTCCAAATGTCAGACACACTTCAGCGCCTAAATCCAATCGAGCTACCAGATGCCGGCAAAATCGGCTACTCGCAGATTTCAATTGTCGAACCGAAGCGACTTGCTTTTGTTTCTGGCCAAGTTGCCTGGAGCGCCGATGGAGCACCAACCCCTGCAGCGTTTTCCGAACAAACCGCTCTTGTGGTTAGAAACCTGGAACGGGCCTTGGAGGCAATTGGTTCAACGCCCCATGACATTGTTCAAATGCGGATTTATGTTACTGATCTGACGAACGAAACGCTGTCCGAGGCCATGAAGCAGCTCACGGCATTTCTTGACGGTGCGCGTCCGAGCCTCACGGGAATTGGCGTTGCCAAACTCGCCAGCCCAGACTTACAAATCGAAATTGAGATGGTGGTGCAGGCAGCATAGGTGCCTTCGCGATGTTAACTCGCAAACAGCAACGCGCTTCCAATAACAACCAGACCGGCACCGGCCCAGGCGCCAAGGGCCGGAATTTCCTTGGTCCGCCACCAGAGCATCGGCAGCATGAGGGCCGGTGTGGTGGCGGAGAGGGTTGCGATGATGCCGACTTCACCGCCGGACAGCGCGAACAGAATCAGCGTCATGCCGACGCCCATACCGAGAAAACCGGACAGCGCGATCAGGCCAACGAGCGACGGGGTAAACCGGCCTGCCGGTTTCACCCAGGAGACCGGAAGACGGGTCAACGCCAGAAGGCACAAGGCTGCCATGCCGACGCGAAGGCTGGAGGCGGCAACCGGATCGGCGCCAGTTTCCATCACCGGTCGGGCGATCAACGAGCCGATGGACTGTGACAGGGCAGCGGCCAGTCCCAGCAAGACGCCGGCCCACAGCGGTCCGCGGATGCTCTCCCATTGGTGCAGCTGGGACTTACGCTTGCCGAACCGGATTGCCAGCAGAACGCCGCCAAACGTCAGAAGGATGCCGAGGATCTGTGTGCCCGTCAGGTCTTCGTTCAAAAGCAGCCATCCCAGGACCGCCGACATCGGTGCGTTGAGCGAAAACAGCATGGCGGTGCGGCGCGGGCCCATGCGGTTCAACGTCAGGAACAGCGCGGTATCGCCCATGAAGATCCCGATCACGCCGGAGAGCATCAGCGGCACAATATGGCCGGCGCTGATTGATCCCCAACCGGTTGTAAACGCCACCCAGGCAATCAACATCAGCGCAACGAGCACCATGCGGGTGCAATTGAAGGCAATCGCGCCCAAGTGCTGCGCCGGCCCAGCCGATATCAAGCCGGTCAGCGCCCAAAGGGCGGCGGCACCAAGAGCGGCAGCTTCATAGACGAACATTATTTTTAAGACCGCGCGGCAAGACCGGCCGGGAGATTTGCTTCGCCCGTCAAGGCAGCGTCAAAAAACGCCGTTTCAAGCATGCTCATGCGGTTAAAGATCTCTGCCAGACTCTCCTGTTCTCCTACCTCAAGAGCCCCGCCGACGGCGTCCATCTCTTCGCGGATCCAGTTGACGAAATTCTCAAAGCCCTCGACCGCATGCAGATCGATCCATTCGGCGAGATAAAAGTGTTTCGGCCGCGGCTTTTCTGCTTCGCGCAGTCCCCAGGTCAGATAGCACCACTCCGCGCACAGGAGGCAGGCAAGGCCCTCGGCATATGTGCCTTTGCCGGAGGAGTTGAGAAGCAGATCCGCGAACGCTCGGGTCACTGGACCCTGAGCGGCTGTTTCATAAGTTTCTGCCGGAACGCCAAGCGCTTCGAAAGAGCGCAGAAAATAGTCGTTTTCTTCCGATGTCAGCAGAGCCAGAAATCCGGACAATCGGGATTTCGCCTTCATACTCGGTGCTTTGGCGACCAGATAGCCGAGCGTCGAGGCGAGATCTGTGATGAAGGTGTAATCTTCAATCAGGTAGCGGACATAGGCGTCTTCCGGCATCGTGCCGTTGCCGATGGCTTTGGTGAACGCATGACCGGTGGCTGCGCTCCAGTGCGGTTCGGCGCGGGCGGCAAGCCAGTCGGTAAACCGGGCATCGGGTGTGGTTGTCAGGAAATCCTGAAAGGATCCGGAAAAAGCCTCGGGCATGGTGCCGGGCTCCTTGTTATGAGAACTACTGGCGGGATAAGAAAAAACGGGCGCCGGAGGGCGCCCGCTTAAAAAAGGATCAGGCTGCTGCCTTTTTCGGAGTGATCAGGCCGCGGTTCACCAGAACCTCGGCAATCTGAACCGTGTTGAGTGCTGCGCCCTTGCGTAGGTTGTCGGACACGACCCACATGTTGAGACCGTTCTCGATGGTTGCATCTTCGCGGATGCGGGAGATGTAGGTCGCGTCTTCGCCAGCAGATTCATACGGCGTGATGTAGCCGCCGTCTTCGTGCTTGTCGATGACCAGGCAACCCGGAGCTTCGCGCAGGATGTTGCGGGCTTCTTCCGCCGTGATCTCGTTCTCAAACTCGATGTTGACGCTTTCGGAGTGGCCGATGAAGACCGGAACACGCACAGCTGTGCAGGTCACCTTGATGGCCGGATCCAGCATCTTCTTGGTTTCGGCCAGCACCTTCCATTCTTCCTTGGTGTAGCCGTCTTCCATGAAGACATCGATGTGCGGAATGACGTTGAACGCGATCCGCTTGGTGAACTTTTCCGGCTCAATCGGGTCGTTCACGAACACGGCGCGGGTCTGGTTGAACAGCTCTTCCATGGCGTCCTTGCCGCCGCCGGAGACCGACTGGTAGGTGGAGACGACAACACGCTTGATCTTGGCATGATCGTGCAGCGGCTTCAGCGCAACAACGAGCTGCGCAGTGGAACAGTTCGGGTTGGCGATGATGTTCTTCTTGGTGAAACCGGTGATGGCATCAGCATTCACTTCAGGAACGATCAATGGCACGTCCGCGTCGTAGCGCCAGGCGGACGAATTGTCGATCACAACGCAGCCCTTCGCGCCGATCCTTGGGGACCATTCCTTGGAGATGGTGCCGCCAGCGGACATCAGGCAGATGTCGGTGTCGGAGAAATCGTAATTCTCCATCGCCTGGACCTTCAGCGTTTTGTCGCCGAAAGAAATATCCGTACCTTGGGAGCGGCGGGAGGCCAGCGCGACGACTTCGTCCGCCGGAAAGCCGCGCTCTGCGAGAATGTCCAGCATCTCCCGGCCAACGTTTCCGGTTGCCCCGGCGATTGCGATCTTGAAACCCATGTGACTGTCCTTGTCCGTCTCCCCGCTTCACCGGCCGCCCAGGTCGTCAGGCAAGCCAGCTTCCTGGCGCCTCCCATCCCCGGGGAGGCGGGATGAGCGGCACCTTAAGCGGTGGTCTTGGTCGTTTTTGTCGTGTGTTTGAATGTGGTTTTGGCAGGCGTCGTCGTCCCGCCGCGCATGAAGGTCACGCTGGCAAGGGCTTCAGACATCATATCCAGAATGTCGGCTTTCAGCCGGGTCATCGGAAACTCACATTCGACAAAATTTGAGACGGCGCTCTTTTTGCCCGGAAAACCTTCAGAGTCAATACGCAAAGCGCACCGGAACTACCGGAAATCTCACACCGTTGCCGAGAAGAAACGGTGTGCAGCCGTTGCTGCGTGGGTGTGGATCGTATCGCGGTCCACCGATGGCGGGTCAATCGAGATCTGGGGCAAATCCTCTCTGGCGTGCTCAGTGGCCAGGCTCAGATAGACATAATGCCCAACGTCACCCTCCAGGATTTCGATTTGAAAGTCAGGGTTTTTTGAGCCGAGCCAGTGTGTGCACGTGTCGGCCGGGCATTCCTGGTCGGCGGCTCCGGTCTGAATATGGACCGGTGTTCTAACGCCAACGAGACTGCGATCGGTGAACCCTCGCACTGTGGGGGCAGGGGCCATCGCGAAAACCGCCTTAAACCTTGGATCATGATACGACTTGCCATGGCGGGACATGGCCTCCCGGAACGGCTGGGAATTTGCCATCAAGGGACCGACATGTTTTCCAAGGTCGGGAAACTCCCGTGGGCCATCCAGATCCGGCTGATCTCCAAGCCAGGATAAAAACTGATCATTTGAATAGGTGGCTCCGGCGCAGGCCAGCACCGTGTGCCCACCGAGCGAATGTCCCGCCGCAAAAATCCGTCCGCGGTCGATCCGGTCGGCGAAAGCAGGATTGACCAGAATATCGTCGGCAAGACGCGACAGATCCCGGCTGCGTTCCCAGGAGCAGAGGAAACCTTCCGGCCGATAGGGCTCCAGGGAGGTGTTGCCATGGTGGTTGGCGCCCAGGACGAAATAACCCGCTTCTGCCATTCGGCGTCCGAACCAGCCCATGGCAGGTGCTGAACCGCCCGTGCCGTGGGACATGAGAATGAGCGGATAAGCCACCTTTCCTTTGCTGACGTCACCAACCGAATTGATCAAGCCGTTGTCGAAATAGGGCCGGCCCGGCGGTCCGATCAGCTGTTTTTCGGTCGCGGAACTGGTTTCGGAAGGATACCAAAGCGACCATGAAATTGGTCTTGGGCCTGTGCCGTCCCAGTTGGTCCGGTCCGGATCGAGAACGGTACCGGTCTGATAGCCTGCCGAAAACTCCGTCATGGGCCCCTCTGGCGAATCTGAACTGAGTGCGCAGATTGGTCAGAGGAGCGTTGCAAGTAAAGAGGGAAGAGACTCTCAATACACTCTCCGATCGCTGGAGCTGCGATCAATCAAACAGCCGGCCCGGTCCGCGCCCTTTGGTTTCAATCCCGGCAAGCTTCATCATGTGCCAGGCAAGCGCCGAGTTGGAACTGATGACCGGTTTGCCGAGTTTTGCTTCGCAGGCCTCGATCACCGGGAAGGTCCGTAGATTGGTGCAGGAGGCGAATACGGCATCCACGTCCTGGTCCTTTCCGACTGTACAAATGGCATCCATCGTCGAGGCTGGTGAAATCCGGGCGACCACGGCTTCTTCGGATTGGCCGAAGGACCCGACTTTCACAGCGGTAAGACCGTTGTCTTCCAAAAGAGACACCACGGCCTCAGAGACCTCGGCGATGTACGGCGTTACGACACCGATTTTTTTAACATTCAAATGTTTGAGCGCGGCTAGGAGCGCGGCGGCCGGGTTGGTCACTTTGGTGGCCGGATGAGCTTTTTGAACGGCTTCTGCAACTTTCTCCGAGCCAATAATGGTCGAGGCGGAAGTACAGGCATAGCCAATGACATCCATCGCCCGGGCGTTCGGGAGAAGGGCAGCAGTCCCTGTCAGTTGCGCTTTCATGCGCATCAGGGTTTCGGATGTGACTTCCGGGGCGCTTTCGACGCGGGTGTGATTTAAGGTCACGCCGTCGATGTCGAACAAAGGCCGGAATTCGTTTTCGATCGTCTCGTCCGCCTGCAGAACGATCAGCCCAAGGGCGGCTTTGTGGGCAAGGCCGTCGTCTGTTTGGAAATTGAGGTTCATGTCGTGCGCTCTTGTTATTGAATGACCGGAATTTCCAGATCCGCAGGCGTCGATAGGAATTCCGGTGCGCCGTCGCGGATGACGATATTTTCCTCGTGTACCAACATCTTGCCGTCACCAAGGTCAATGCCGGGCTCCAGGGTCAAAACCATGCGCTCCTGAAGAACGGTTGTGTCGAATGCGGTGAGTGACGGTGTTTCCGTCAACTGAATGCCGAGGCCGTGGCCCATCCGGCCGACATTCCCGTCTGCCTGACCGAGAACTCCGGTCATTGCATTGAAAAGATCCGCGCAGGTTTTGCCGGGGCGGGCAACAGCGGCCGCGGCATACACCGCTTCGACAAGCTTGCGATGGGCCTGTCGGACAGCATCGCTGGCATGGCCGATCGCAAAGTTCCTGTCAAAGTCGCAAAAGTAGCCGTTTTTAATCGCACCTGTGTCGAGCATGAGCACATCGCCTGTTTGAAGTGGCGCATCGGTGGGCGGTGAAATCACATCGCCATACCCGCCCTGACCGGCCCCGCCGACAAGATACGGCACATCGTCCGCGCCCCGCTCCAGAAGATCAATCTTGAAGCTTCGAAAGGCGCTCGTCAGGCTTTGGCCTTCATGGAATAGGTTGGAGGCATTTTCAAAACTGTGCGAGGCAATCTGACAGATCTCGCGGTGTATCGCGATTTCTGCTTCCGACTTGACATGGCGCACCGCCTGGACGAGCGCACTGGCGTCCCGGAACTCAGTGCCGGGAAGGCTTGCCTTGATCCGTTCGAAATCGTCAAGTGGCATGCGCAGAGAACTCTCGCGGCCCATCGGCATCCCGACCGCCGCGTAGGGTTTGAGCGCATCGCTTAAGAGACTGATCCCTTCATCCGTTGGGTGGGGTGCTGCAAATGTCCGGATATCATCGACCCAGGTGCTCGCCATCAGATGTGCGCCGATTTGCGGGATGACGGCGATGGGTTTGCCGGTTCTCGGAAGTAAACAGAACCAGGGCCGTGCCGGGCTTTGCCAGAAGAGCGTCCGAAACCCTGTGAAATATTGGACTTCGGCCTCCGTGGTGAACAGGAGTGCGTCGAAATCCTGTTCACGCATCAAGCGCTGAGCTCGATCAGCGCGACCCTCAAATTCGGTCACCGGGAAATCTGCTTCTGACATTCGCGCTTCTTTCAAGTCAGTCCGCTTTCTTGTTCGGCTCACAGATCAGTTTTGGATCCGAATTTCGAAAAAGCTGGCGTATTGGTGTGAGGTCATCAGGTCTTCCGGTAACTGACAAGCGATTATTGCTGCGAGGGCAGCAGGTTGATTGCGCAACAACAAGGCTGCCAACCCTGTTTCGCGAGGATCGGTAGCGCCACCTGAGCCAAATTATTCTGCCGGGGCGTCTCCACGGCGTGCCGGCCTGAATGTCACAAGCGCAAGCGCCAAGGTGATGATGGCGCAGGCGGCGATCGCCCCTGTCAGCGGCAGGGCGGTTCGATCAAAGAACGGTGTGCAGAGGCCGATCATAACACCGCCCGCCACCATCTGCAGCGTGCCGCCGAGCGAGGACGCCATGCCAGCATGTTCCCCATGGTCTTCAAGAGCCATGACCATTGTTGGTGCAATAACCTGGCCCAGGAACGAGTTTGCAACGAACAAAAGCGCCATCAGGACCGGCAGGCCGTCTATTCCCGACCAAACCAAGATGAACAGCGTCGTTGTCGCCGCCGTGAAACCACCCACACCCACAAAAGCAACACGGGCCATGCCGAAGCGCTCGCCCAAGGGGGCGGCGAACTGAGACGAAGCAAAGAAACCGACAGCATTGATCGCAAAGACGATGCTGAAACCAGTCGGTGTGAGCTCGTATTGGGTCATATAAACCAGCGGCGCAGCGGCGATGAACACAAAGAAGCTCGCCAATGCAAATCCGCCAATCAAAGTCAGCCCCAAAAAGCGGGCATCGCCGAAGAGATAAATCGTGCTGCGGCCAAGCGCTGCCGCGTCAATCTTGCTACGCCGCTCGGGCGGCAGTGTTTCTGGAAGCTGGAAAAAGATCATCACCATCGATGCGAAAGCCAGAACGCCAAGCGTCAGAAAAATCAAACGCCAGCTGCCAAATGTGATGAGCACACTGCCAGCCAGTGGTGCCAGCATCGGCGAGACGCTGAAGACCAGCATGACCAAGGCCATAAGTCGGGTTGCCTCTGTGCCGGTATGCAGATCGCGGACAACGGCACGGACAATCACCATGGGGGCGCCCGCGCCAATCGCCTGAACCAGCCGGCCGAGCGTCAAGGCGTCAACGTCCGCGGCCCAGGCACACATCAAGGATCCGATGATGTAGATGATGAGGCCGAGAAACACGGGCAGGCGCCGGCCATATCGGTCGGCAAGCGGGCCATAGATCAGCTGCGCCAAGCCAAACGCGATAAAATATACGGTGAACGTGAACTGGACGGCTGCATCGTCCGTGTTCAGATCAGCCACGATCTGCGGCATGGCCGGCAGATAGAGATCAATGGCGAAGGGACCAACAACAGCCAAAAGGCCCAGCACAACGGCTGAGCGCACAAATCCAATAGACATGAAAAACCAATCTCACAACGCCCGGCGGGAAGATGATGGCCGGGGGGCCAAGAAACACCCATACAATCCGCTTGTCGAGCAATTTTCAGAAACGATGGTCTCTCACCCGGATTTCCGAACGCCTTCCGGGACACCGTCGTCGCAATCGTGATTGGAATGAAACGTCTGTTTTGCTGCACCAGTGTACCGTAGGGCGCTCCGGCGGCATTGAGTTTGTGAGGGCGGGGCACTAGGTTCAGCCCCATTCTGTCTAATGGGAAACCGTCAATGCTTTACGCCCTGATCTGCACCGACAAACCCGGTGCCCTGCAAACACGTCTCGATAACCGCGAAGCACATCTCGCCTTCTTGAAAGGTATGGGACATGGCCTGAAGGCAGCTGGGCCGTTTCTGGATGACGATGGCAACATGACGGGGTCCCTTGTGGTGATTGAAGCAGCCAACCGGGATGAAGCGCTTGCGATCTCCGAGGAAGACCCTTACGCAAAAGCCGGTTTATTTGAGAACGTTGAAATCCGGCCCTGGAATTGGGTCGTGAAAAACCCGGAGAATGCTTAAGTGCAGTACTGGTTGATCAAATCCGAACCGGACAAGTGGTCTTGGGAGCAGCAAAAAGCCAAGGGCGATGCTGGCGAACAATGGGACGGCATTCGCAATTATCAGGCGCGCAATAACATGCGCGCCATGGACATTGGCGATAAAGCCTTCTTCTATCACTCCAATATCGGCAAGGAAGTCGTCGGTGTTGTTGAGGTCTGCAGCGAGATTCATCCAGATACCACAACGGATGATCCACGTTGGGAATGCGTGGACTTCAAGGCCGTGTGCGATATGCCGAACCCGGTGACACTGGCTCAGGTAAAGGCGGAGCCGCGTTTGGAAAAAATGTCCCTGGTGACATCCATGCGCCTTTCCGTTCAGCCTGTCACGGAAGAGGAATGGAAGATCGTCTGCGAAATGGGCGGAATGTCCAAGCCAGCCTGATCCGACACCCGGTTTTTGGAAGCGCTTTTGGCCCGAATTACCGATCGTGAAAAGTTTATCCGGGAAGAAACCCGGATACGGCCCGTGCCGCATGCGGAAGAGATCTCTCTTCATGTTGCAGATGAGGCAATGGATCTTTGGCAAAAAACCGAAGAGGAGCTTGGCGAGCTTGGCCTTGCTCCCCCTTTCTGGGCGTTTGCCTGGGCGGGAGGTCAAGGTCTTGCCCGCTACGTGCTCGATCACCCAGAAGTGGTTTATCAGAAGCGCGTGTTGGATTTTGCGTGCGGGTCCGGTCTCGTTGCCATTGCGGCTAAAATGGCAGGTGCCGGCTCTTGTCATGGGGTCGACATTGACCCATTTGCCATCGCAGCGTCCCGGATTAACGCGGACTTGAATGGCGTGGTCGCAACGTTCGCCGAGGGAGATATCACCCGGTCCGCCGTTCCGGATGTTGAAGTCGTGTTTTGCGGGGACGTGTTTTACGACCGGCACATGGCCGCTCAGGTTATGACATTCTTGGACGCGCTGATTGAGGCCGGAATCGAGGTTTATGTCGGTGATCCGGGCCGGTCTTATCTGCCGAAGGAACGGCTCAAGCTATTGGCCGAATACCAAGTGCGTGTTGTCGGTCAGTTGGAGGATAACGAAATAAAGAATACGCGCGTCTACCAGATGGCGGAAAAACAATCCTGAAGTCCGGTTCGGGCACGGACATCCTTGCCAAACCGTTCGCATGTGTGACATTTTCCACCAACTGACAGTCTCTTCCGTTTTGGCCGCACATCTTGCGCTGACGCGGACACCCCTTCAAAGCTGAAGTTTTTCAAGGAGTTCTTCATGCCCATCGTAAATCGCCTCGCAGATCTGGCTGATGAGATCACAGCGTGGCGCCGCGACTTTCACGAAAATCCGGAAATCCTCTACGAAACGGTCCGCACGTCCGGCAAGGTTGCCGAGCTCTTGGAAAGCTTCGGTCTGGATGAAGTTGTCACTGGCATCGGCAAAACCGGTGTTGTCGGCGTGATCAAGGGCAAGAACGGCGGTGCTGGCAAGACGATCGGACTGCGCGCAGACATGGATGCACTTCCGATCGAGGAAATCACCGGAAAACCCTACGCTTCGAAAGTCCCGGGCAAGATGCATGCGTGCGGTCATGATGGCCACACCGCAATGCTTCTGGGTGCTGCAAAGTATCTGTCAGAAACCCGCAATTTCGACGGCACGGTCGTTGTGATCTTTCAGCCGGCGGAAGAAGGCGGCGCTGGCGCAAAAGCCATGATCGATGATGGTCTGATGACCCGTTGGCCGATCGATGAAGTTTATGGCATGCACAATTTCCCGGGCATGCCGGTTGGCGAGTTTGCGATCCGCAAAGGACCGATCATGGCCGCGACCGATGAGTTCCGGATCGTCATCACCGGGCGCGGTGGCCATGCGGCCAAGCCGCATGAAACCATTGATCCGATCGTAACCGGCACGAACATGGTCAATGCCCTGCAGACGATTGCGAGCCGGAATGCCAACCCGCTGGATTCTATCGTTGTTTCGGTCACTGTCTTCAACGGCGGCAATGCGTTTAACGTGATCCCGCAGGAAGTCACATTGCGCGGTACCGTCCGGACCTTGAGCCCGCAGATGCGGGATTTGGCGGAAGAGCGCATGAATAAGATCGTAACATCTGTTGCCGATGCATTTGGCGCCTCTGCCGAGCTCACGTTCCTGCGCGGCTATCCGGTTACGGCCAACCACGATGAGCAGACCGACTTTGCAGCTGGTATTGCCGAGACCATCGCTGGAGAAGGCAAGGTCAACCGATCGATTGACCCGATGATGGGGGGGGAAGACTTCTCCTTTATGCTGGAAGAACGTCCGGGCGCTTTCATCTTTGCGGGCAACGGCGACAGCGCAGGGCTGCATCATCCGGCTTATGACTTCAATGACGAACTCATCCCAGTTGGTTGTTCCTATTGGGTCAAACTGGTTGAAACGGCAATGCCGCGCGCAGCCTGATCATTTGTACTAGAAAACGCCGGAGTTCTTCCGGCGTTTTCATTTCGGGTTCCTGCCGTGTCCTTTCTCTCGTCCCGCCTTCCGATCATCCCGACTTATGTCCTTGTTGGTGCCATAGTCGGTGTTCTTGTTATTCATCCACTCAATCTGGTGGTGGTTTGGTGGGAACTGGCGCGCTTTTCAGAAACAGCGCCGCTGCTCATTGAGTTCTTGAACGCCCGTTTGTGGTTTGTGCTGCTGCCACGTCACTGGGACGTTGCGGTAGCCTACACACTCGTTGGTGCCATCGTGGGTCTCGCCTTCGGTGTTTTCACCCGCAATTATCTGCGGGCGAGTGAGGCGTACAAATCCCTTCGCGAGGAACAAATCGCGCTTGTTCCGCAACTGATTGCGCAAGGAGAGACCGACCGTGTCGAGTTCAAATCGTCACTTCGGTGGGACGTTCAGGAAAACAGAATCAATCGCGGACTTGAAAAGGTGATTGCGAAAACAATCGCTGGGTTCTTCAATGCCGAAGGCGGGCACTTGATCGTTGGTGTTGATGATCACGGCAAACCGCTCGGTTTGGCAAAGGATCTTGCGACCCTGCGCAGTCCCGATAACGATGCCTTCGAGCGCACAGTGAACGATATCGTCTCGAAGAACCTTGGGGGCGATTTATGCCCCTATATTCACACGGTTTTTTCTAACGTTGGCGGGGAAGATGTTGCGATGATCATCATCCGGCCGGCGCCGCGCGCGGTTTACCTAGAAGAAGGCAAATCATCGATCTTTTATGTGCGCAGTGGCAACTCCACACGGCAGCTCGATGTTCGCGAGGCGCTGAACTACGCAAACACACGGTGGTCGTAACAGCGTGAGCCTGGTTGATCTCCTCATTCCGCAAGACCTTTCTTCGCTTGCAACACTGCTGCTGCTCGCTTGCAGCTTCTTTACATCCGCTTTGACGGCTGCCGTCGGTTTGGGCGGCGGGATCGCTCTGATTGCGATCATGGCGCTGGTCATGCCTCTCAATGCCCTGGTTCCCGTCCACGGCGTCGTCCAGTTCGGTTCCAATGCAGGCCGGGCACTGGTTCAGATCAAACATGTCGATTGGCTGATTGCGGTTTGGTTTGCGATTGGAGCTGCAGGAGGGGCGGCGCTGGGAGGTTCGATCGCAGTCCAGTTGCCGGCGGCTATCTTGAAAGCAGGGATCGCCTTGTTTGTCGTCTGGGTGGTTTGGGGCAAACCGCCGAAGTTGGGCGGTATGAAAAAACGGGCCATGGCCGGTGCCGGTTTTGCCTCGACGTTTCTCTCCATGTTTTTCGGTGCCGCAGGACCGATTGGCGGATCCGTGCTGTCCACACTCGGTCTCACCCGCCATCAATTCGTGGCGAATCAAGCGATTACGGCAATGATGATGCATGTTTTCAAGATTGTCGCATTCGGCCTTCTGGGATTCGCATTCGCACCCTGGCTGGGACTTATTGTTGCGATGATCGCCAGTGGATTTCTCGGAACGCTTGCAGGCAGCCAACTTCTTGGGCGAATGAATGAGCAGGCGTTCAAAAAGGGATTCCGATGGGTGATGACGGCTCTTGCGTTGAACCTGATGCTTCAGGCGTTGGGTGTTATTTGATGGGATCCTATGCGGCGCGGGGACAATAGAATTGACGGCTTCATGATAAAAATTAACGGCGTGGAAACATCGTATTCCAAAAAACGCACCGGCTTCGGAACGCAAACGGGATAGTGTCAATTTTAACAATCTCAAGATGCTGGATTGAAACGCTTTTTTGTCGCCGTAACCAATTGATAACCAACAAGTAATTTCGCCGTCTAAGTTACACACATTGGCTGTGCGCCACAGATAAGCTTCAAACGTCAACACCTTGAAAAACAAGGCTTACTCTATGACGGCACAACCGGCGTTCGTCCCATTGCTGAATGGATTTCCAAGTGCGCATGCGTTCCTTGAAAGCGCAGAAACGCTCCTCGATTATGCGTTTCAGCCCATAGTTGATGCGCATTCTGGCGATGGATACGGGTTTGAAGCGTTGCTGCGCAATGTGGGGCAACTGGGATTTCAAACGCCCTGTGATGTTTTTGATTTCGCGGCAGATTCCGGTGTTTTGGTCGAGCTGGAATGTCTTTTGAGGAAAAAGGCGATCCGGAAGTTTGTCGCCATGCCCAATCGAGGCAAGACAAAACTTTTCCTGAACGTCGATGCCCGCTTGTTGGATGTCGAGGGCTTTTTGTTCGACGAGACCCGGCTTCTGCTGGACGAGGGAAATCTGTCCGCCGCGCAGATTATCCTAGAGGTTAGCGAAACAGGGGACGTCAATGAGACAGGCCGGTTGAATGCGTTCACCAAACGCGGGCGCGAACTCGGGTTCGGTTTTGCCATCGACGATTATGGCCGCGGATACGCGCAGCTGAAATCCTTGTATGAGGTCGAGCCTGATATTCTGAAAGTCGACCGGTTCTTCATCCAGTCAATCAACGCCGACTCCCGCAAGCGGCTGATGGTTAAAACCGTCGTCGATATCGCCCATGTTCTCGGTATGCGTGTGGTTGCAGAAGGCGTTGAGACCACGCAGGAACTCGCGGTTTGCAAGGCAATCGGCTGCGATTTGATCCAGGGGTATCTGGTGTCGCGGCCGTTCCAGGATCTGGAGGAAGCGGAAATCCGTTATCCGGTTGTGGCCACAGCTTTGAAACGGGCGCCAATGATGCCGCGGGACGATGCTGACCTGGTGGCCCGGGAGATCCGGCCGTTGGTGCCGCTGCAGGACAACGCCCGGATGGAGGAAGTCCTCAATCTGTTGCGGGCCGGCCGGGCCAATCCGTTCATTCCGGTGATCAACTCGAGCGGCGAACCCCGCGGCCTGATTCGGGAAAAGGATATCAAGACGTTTGTCTACATGCCCTTTGGCCGCGATCTGTTGCTTAACCCGGTGATGAGCAACAGCCTGGCAGCGTTTACGCACCGGTGCCCGGTGGCCAACGTCAACACACCGCTGGATCAGCTCGTCGCAATGGTAGCCGATGAAGATGATGAGGCCGGTGGCATCATCATCACGAAGAACGGCAAATACAGCGGCTTTCTGACAACGACATCCTTGCTGAAGATCTCAAACGAAGTCCGGATGCGGGCAGCGGAAAACCAAAATCCGCTGACCAAAATGCCGGGCAACGCGCTGATCATTCAGTATGTCCAGAACGATGCCCAGAGCCCTGATATTGAGCGGTCATTTTGTTATCTCGATTTCGATAACTTCAAACCGTTCAATGATGCCTACGGTTTCACCCTCGGAGACCGGGCGTTGTTGCTGTTTTCCGAATTAATGAAGCGCATGGCGACCAGCGAGAACGTCTTTGCCGGCCATATTGGCGGGGATGACTTTTTCATTGGTGCCCGCGGCCGGACGTCGGAAGAAATGCGGCGCATGGTCCATGATCTGCAGGAAGAATTCCGTCACCAGGCAGAGAGCCTCTACGATCCGGCGGACCGGCTGCAGGGATACATCGAGGCGTCTGACCGTCATGGCATCCCCAGGAAGTTCCCGCTTTTGCGATGTTCGGCAGCCATTTTGCATTTGCCGGTCGGCCTGAGTGTCGATCGCAAGGACATCCTGGGCCGCCAGATCGCAAGCTTGAAAACAGAAGCGAAGGGCGATCCGGTCGGGATTGCCGAAGCGACGCTTGGCCAACTCTTCCATCAGCCGGCGCATTGAGGTCTGCTTAACACTACGTGGTGCGCTTGACCTTTGTGTCTGCGTTGCTTGAGTTCTTTGCAACACCCCGTGCCTTGCCAGAAAGCGGCAAGCGCGGTAACCCAACGCCATCTGTTTCTATAATTTGCGGGATGGTACGCCAAATGGGCTCTCAAAAATTGCTGCTTTTGCCGGGTGACGGCATCGGCCCGGAAATCATGGTCGAAGTGAAAAAGGTCATTGCCTGGTTTAACGCCAAAGGCGGCTTGTCTTTTGAAACCGACGAAGGTCTTGTGGGCGGGTCCGCCTATGATGCGCATGGTCAATCCATTTCCGAAGAAGACATGGCGAAAGCCATGGCGGCTGACGCTGTGATCTTCGGTGCGGTGGGCGGTCCGAAGTGGGACAACGTGGCTTATGAAGTCCGCCCGGAAGCCGGTCTTCTACGCCTTCGCAAGGACATGGAGCTGTTTGCCAACCTGCGCCCTGCGATCTGTTATCCGGCACTTGCCGATGCATCATCGCTCAAGAAAGACGTGATCGAAGGTCTCGACATACTGATCGTCCGCGAACTGACCGGCGGCGTCTATTTCGGAGAGCCGAAGGAAATTACCGATCTCGGCAACGGCCAGAAACGCGGTGTCGATACGCAAGTCTATGACACGTACGAAATCGAGCGCATTTCCAAGGTCGCATTCGAGCTTGCACGCACCCGGGATAACAAAGTCACGTCCATGGAAAAGCGGAACGTGATGAAGTCTGGCGTCCTCTGGAACGAAGTCGTTACGCAAACCCACAAGAAGGGCTTTGAAGACGTCGCTCTGGAGCACATGCTGGCGGATGCCGGTGGCATGCAGCTCGTGCGCTGGCCGAAGCAGTTCGACGTGATCGTCACCGACAATCTGTTCGGCGATATGCTGTCAGACGTTGCCGCTATGCTGACCGGGTCTTTGGGCATGCTGCCATCCGCTTCGCTCGGTGCCCCGGACGCCAAGACTGGCAAGCGCAAGGCGCTTTATGAGCCGGTCCACGGCTCTGCTCCGGACATTGCCGGCACGGGTGCCGCCAACCCGATTGCGATGATCGCATCCTTCGGAATGGCTCTGCGCTATTCCTTTGAGGAGGTTGCAGCGGCTGATCTTTTGGACATGGCCATTGCCAACGCTTTGGACAAAGGCCTGCGCACCAAGGACATCGCAGCTGAAGGCGAAGCCACTGTGTCGACTGCCGAAATGGGCGATGCCATTGTGGCCGAGCTGGACGCTCTTAAGGGCTAAGCAAATCCCTGTTTGCACACAAGGCCGTCACCGGGTATCCCGGTGGCGGCTTTTCCTTTGTATGACCTGAGAATGTTATGATCGAAGACAAAATCGCTCCGTTTCTCGGCACCTGGATCCTTGATTCCGACGCCAGCGAATTCGAGCAAGGCGATCCGCCCAAAAGTGCGACGCTGAAGATTGAAGACAATTTCGGCATGGCGGTCTTCACCATGAATCAGGTTTCGGCCGATGGTGATGTCACCAACGACACCTTTGAAGCCGTTCCGGACGGGCCTGAAGTCAAACTCGGGAAGAGTGGCCTGGTTGATGCCATGCGGCTGGTCTTTGCCAATGACCGCAATCTGGTGTCCGAAGCCCGGCGCGGTGGCCTTACCATCATGAAGGCAGAAAGGGAACTTTCCGACGACGGGAGGACCCTCACAGTGACCCAGACGGTTCACCTGGTCGATGTCGCGAGCTTTACAAACGTATCCGTCTACCGCCGCGCGCAGTAGTTTATGGGATCAGATTCGGGGGTCGCAGACTGCACCCCAACGCCGAATGGTTTTGAGGGTAATTTCAAGCTACCCGAATTTATATCGATCCTTCTGAGCTCTTTCTGGTGCGGCTTAAGTGAAATATGCGTAGGTTGTATAAAATTTTAATACCGCAACCATTGATTTAATGATGTATTAACCGTGCTCACCAACCCTCGCGTGTAATCAGGGAGGGTTCCATGTGGGATCGTTTGTCTATTCGTTTTAAGATTCCAGCTGCAATACTGGGTTTTGCACTGGCAGTTGGCGCGGGCATTGGCCTGAGCAGTTATTTTTCTGCATCAAGCGAAATTCAAAAGCTGACAAAGAGCCGGTTGGAAGCGATTGCAACCAAACGTGTCAGTGAGCTGTCAGATTATTTGCACACCATCGAAGCAGATCTAAAGCTCGTCAGTACGCTCCCGTTCGCTCATGATGCACTGTCAGCCTTTGATGGTGCTTGGCAAGAGATTGAAGGGGATCATACAGAGATCCTGAAGGCTGCCTATATTCGCGACAATCCACATCCGCTTGGAGAAAAACATCTCCTCGATACAGCTGGTCGCGAAACCGCTTACGATGCCGCTCATGAAGAGTTTCATCCCTGGTTTCGTGAGTTTTTGCTTGAACGCGGCTACTACGATGTTTTCCTGTTCAACCCGAATGGTGACCTGATTTATACGGTCTTCAAGGAAGAAGACTACGCCACCGATTTCACGGCGGATGGTCCGTGGTCTGATACGGATCTTGGACGTGCGTTCCGTGCGGCAAATAATGGTCCGGCGGATGCGATCCATTTCTTTGACTTTGCGCCCTACGGACCGAGCCATGGTGCACCGGCCAGTTTCATCTCAATCCCCATGATCGAAGATGGGGAAAGAGTCGGTGTTCTCGTCTTCCAAATGCCGATCGACCGGATCAACCAACTCATGAACCGCTCAGTAGGATTGGGGGACAGCGGCGAAACGCTGATTGTCGGGGTGAACGGGTTGCTGCGGAACAACTCCAGGTTTACGGATGAGAACGACATACTTGAAACCCAATTCCAAACGGAAGCTTCCGATGCAGCCTTGAATGGCCAGACGAAAGTCATGATCGGTCCGGCCCACCGGGATGGGCGTTTCATTCAGGTCGGCAAGTCCTTTGAGTACCAAGGTGTGACATGGGCGGTTTTGGCAATGCAGTCCGAAGCCGAAGCAATGACGCCATTAACCGACCTCAAGTTCTGGATGGGGATCGCGGGTGTTGTCTTGTTCGCCTTTGCCGGAGTGGGCGGATATCTGCTGGCATTGACCTTCACCCGCCCGCTTGGACAATTGATCGGCAATATTCGGGACCTGATCGACGGACGCCTCGACACTGTGGTCGAAAATGATGACCGGGCTGATGAGCTTGGAGACATGAAACGGGCGATGAAGGTGTTTCGCGACAACGCCCTTGAGGTCAAGCGAGGTGAGGCCGCGGCGCAGGAACGCCGTGCGCAGGAAGACGTGCGTCGATCCGAGATGGACAGGCTGATCAATCGTTTCAAAACTCAGATCTCCGACATTCAGTCGCAGCTGTCGACGCAAACTGATGTCATGAGTGCGACGTCTGAAAAACTGGTGGGGATTGCGGAGGCATCTTCTGACTCCGCTGATGGAGCCCTCGCAGCCGCGCGGCTGTCTGACGAAAGCGTTCAGTCGTCCGCGTCCGCTGCCGAGGAGCTCAGGATTTCCATTCAGGAGATTAATCAACACACAACCCGCGCATTGAGCATCACCCGCGGTGCCGCGGAGACGGCAAAGTCGACGGATACCGATGTCAAGGAACTCGCCGGAACGGCGGAAAAGATTGGCGACGTCATCAATATGATCCGGGACATTGCAGAGCAAACCAACCTGCTCGCATTGAATGCGACAATTGAAGCCGCCCGTGCCGGTGAGGCCGGGAAAGGCTTCGCCGTCGTGGCGGCTGAGGTGAAAGAACTTTCGACACAAACTGCAAAGGCAACAGACGAGATTTCATCTCAGGTTGCCGCCGTTCAATCGTCCACCAACCGTGCGGTAGAGGCAATCCAGTCCATCGGACAGCACATGGATACGGTTGAAGAGGTGACCGCGGGAATTGCCTCCGCTGTTGAGGAGCAAGGCGCTGCGACCGGTGAAATCAGTGAGGCCATGGCGCGCGCGGCCCAAAGCAGCCGCAGCGCAACTGAAAACGTCAATGTCTTGCAAGACGCCATTACCGAAACACGCGGCAGTTCCAATGAAGTCGAAGAACTCAGTCGTGTATTGGCGAATGTGAGCAGTTCCCTGAGCAAGGCGGTCGATGACTTTTTGAACAGCGACATCTGGGAAAACGATCAGGACAAGGCTGCCTGATCCAGGCAGACCGCAGCAGATTAGGGGTGGGAACTCCTTTGGATGCTTGCAGATGCAGCGTTGGAAATGACTGTTGCCCGTGATAGCGGTGCGAGCTCCGTTCCCGCAGGATAGCGTCTTCATGAAACAGTTTATCAGCGCCGTATCACTTCTCGTACCGGACTATGACGAAGGGTTGGAATTCTACGTCAAAGTGCTCGGATGTCAGCTGATTGAAGACACGGAGTTGGAGCCTGGCAAGCGCTGGGTGCTCATCGCTCCTCCTGGAAGCACGGAAACGCGGCTTCTCCTTGCCAAGGCAGATGGGCCGGAGCAGAAGGCGGCCATTGGCAACCAAACCGGCGGGCGGGTGTTCTTGTTTTTAACGACCGATGACTTCGATCGGGACTACGCCGCTATGTCGAAGACGGGTGTCCAGTTTCTGGAGGCCCCGCGGCGGGAACCTTATGGCACAGTGGCAGTGTTTCAGGATCCGTTTGGCAACAAATGGGATCTTATCCAGCCTGCGTGAGGCGGGGGACTTCAGCCGGACTGCATTGTGGCAATTGCCCGGCGCATAAACTCCAGAAACTGCGCAATCTCTTCTTCCGTAAAATCCTCCAGCGCAACGGCGTTTTGAGCCATGGCGGCATCGATGGCATCGTCCTTGAGTGCACGCGCCTTAGCTGTCAGATGGATTCGCTGAACGCGGCCGTCTTCGTCACATGGTTTGCGTATGACGAGGCCGTCGCGCTCCATACGCGACAAGGTGTTTGCAAGCGTTGCCTGTTCAATGTCGAGCGCGGCGACCAGGTCTTTCTGCGTCTGGCCTTCCTTCTGCCAAAGCGCGACAAGTGCCGGGAATTGGCCGGTTGCTAACCCGAGGGGTTTGATCCGCCGTTGAAGGCCGGACGCGAACAGGCGCGCCATATGATTTGCCAGATAGCCGGCTGAAGAATTTTTTTCGAATGCCATGCCTTGCATATACGATACATAGCATACTATATAAATAAATATAGCTTGCTATATAATGGAGATTGCAAATGCTCAGTAAACGAACCAGCCGGACTCTTGCGATTGCCGCATCGGCCCTGTCAGTTTCCGCTCATGCGCCAGCTCAGGAGTTGTCACCCAAAGAACCGGATACGCTCATCTAAGCGATTGAAGTGCCAGCGGACCAGGTTGAAACAACGATTGAAGGCTGGAGATCTGCGCGCGCGTTTCTGGAGACCCAGCCGGGCTACATCGAAACCCAGCTTCACAGATCAATCATGCCAAAAGCGAGGTTCCAGCTTGTGAACGTTGCAAGATGGGAGAGTGCCGATGACTACGCCGCGGCAATCCAAAAATACCTGGACAGCGGTGCTGCGGGCGCGCTCAAGGGAACTGTGTTTCATGCAGCGCTCTACGTGCCGATCGAACAGGAGGGCGGGTCATGATGGTTCGAGCCGTCTCGAAAAACCGAACCCTTCACTGGTTGATTGCAGTTTTCGTGGCGTTGGCGCTTGCGACGGGCTACGGGGCGCAGCAGATACCATCCATGAGCGGTGAGTTCCTAAGGATCCATCTCGCGGCTGGTTTGCTCGCCGGATTGTTGTCCTTGGTGCGTTTAGCCGTCTGGCTGGTTGCAGGAGGACAGGCTTCGACGATTGGGCATCAATCAAAAGGGATACATTGGGCGGCCAAGATGGTTCACGGCTTTCTGCGCGTTCTACCCGTGATTCTTCTGGTGAGCGGGGTGGGCATATTGTTTTTGACTGGCGCTGCGCCCGAGATCCTGAGCGGCAACACTCCCGACCCAGAACTTCTAGCCCAGGCTCCGCCGCAGTCTTTGCATCATCGAGCGGCCTTCGCCCTTTTCGTCTTGATAACGGGCCATATCGCTGCAGCCATTTGGCATAGGCAGGCCAAAAGGGGCTGGAAACTGCAAAAAGGGCCTCAAAACATAATCTCATGAAGACAAGGCTGCCGAGAAGGGCAGCCTTTTCGTGTTGATGTGTCTTGCAGTGCTAGGCGTCTCATAAAAAATCAGTTTCTGATTTCAGCGGCCGGGCCATGAGGGTGTTCAAAGCTTCGTCAATCGTCATATCTTCGCTGACCATCCGGGCGACGGTGTCACAAATGGGCACCTCGATCTCATGCTTTTGAGCCAGTTTGACCGCGACTTGCGCCGAGTATGCCCCTTCAGCCAGCTTGCCGCCGGCGGCGATCAGCTCCGAGGCCATAAAGCCTTCACCGAGCCGCATTCCGAATGAGAAATTGCGCGACTGGGTAGAGGAGCAGGTCAGTACAAGGTCACCCAGACCGGACAGGCCTGTTAGTGTCTCACCCTGTGCCCCCATCGCGGTTCCAAGCCTGTTCAATTCCGCAAATCCGCGTGCCGTCAATGCTGCCTGCGCACTTGCGCCAAGTTTTCTTCCGGCCACTGCACCACACGCGATGGCAAGGACGTTTTTAAGCGCACCACCAATTTGTGTTCCGAGGACATCGATGGACGCATAGGGTCGGAAGCACGGCGATTGCAGCGCTTCGCAAAGGCTCAGAGCGGTTTTTGCCGTGTGAGCGGCAACGGTAACTGCTGTTGGGAGGCCCTTTGCGACATCGTCTGCAAAACTGGGTCCGGACAAGACCCCGGGTTCTATGCCTGGTAGCTCTTCCTTCATCACCTGCGACAAAAGCTTGCCGGTGGTCTGCTCGATGCCCTTTGCGCATAAGACAACAGGCCCGCGCACAGTGCCGGTCTCTTTGAGAGCACTCAGGATAGCTCGGGTGGATTGTGCCGGTGTCACAAGCAAAATCGCATCTGCATCGGCGGCTTCTTTCAAAGACGAGGTTGCATTCAGATCTTCATCGAACGTGATCCCCGGCAGATACTTTGTGTTCTGCTGCTTGCTCCGGACTTCAGAGACTGTTGCAGGATCCCGCGCCCAGAGGCGCACAGTAGTTCCGGCCCGAGCCGCAGTTAAAGCAAGCGCGGTGCCCCAGGCGCCACCGCCGATGACACCGATCGACTTAACCGCCCCCATTGATCTGCCCTTCCATGCGCGACCGTAGTGTTTCAAGCTGCGCTCCAAACCCTTCAAAAAAACGGGTCTCTGGCGGCGCTTCTTCTGAGAACAAATCAACCCAGAACAGACGGAACCGGATCGGTGCCCCACCCGCGCTTGGCGTCATTTCAAAATGTTCCCATTCGTCAGCGGGTTTTTCCGGAATCGTACCGTGAAAATGCCGTCTGCGATGAAGGCCATCGAGAATTCCGGGCACATTGTCGATGAAGTGATCCTGGTCGGCGAACGATTCGAGAGCGATATCCAAGGTTAGTCCGGTCTCCTCGGAAAATTCGCGTACGGCCCCTTGGAGATAACTTTCGCCTGGATCCAGTGTGCCGCCGGGCACCTGAAGATCCGGCCGCGGATTGTCGGCTTCTTCGAACACCAAAAGCTCCGGTCCGCAGGTCAGATAGACATAGGCTTTGTGAAAGATCTTCATCAGTGGTTCCGCTGCGCGCTGTGGTGCCTGCTTCGTATCAGTCCCGCCCGGGCAGAAAAAGACCAAGTTGCATATCTGCCTGATTTGATTGCCTAAAGTCGTCACTTGGACGAACATAAAGTTAAAAAATTATCGTAAAACAATAAAAAATGATTGAGTTCAAGATCCGGATCAACTATCAGAACTCCCGCGGCAGGGGTCATTCGACCCATTCTATTGCTTATCGGAGCCCCCACTGATGAATTTTGGCACTCTTTTCCCGCGCTTTCCCGTGACAGCAGTCTTGGTTGTTGGTCTGACGGCCTGCGGTCAAACCGGTTCGAATTACCGGCCGATCGTCGACGGTCCGATGGGGTATACCTACGAGAAGGATCTCGGAGATTGTAAAGGCCTTGCCGAACAGCGGCGTTTGTTTAACGACGAAACAAAGATGGCTGCTTTGGCTGGTGCCGCAATCGGCGGGGTGCTGGGAGCTGTCGAAGACGACGATGGAAAAAATGCTGCCGGGAACGCGGTCGCCGGGGCCTTAGCCGGAGGGGCTATCGGGGCTGGCGGCGGTGCTCTCAACGCGCATGGCGAACGCAAACAAATCGTTATGAACTGCATGCGTGGACGTGGGCACCGGGTTGTCGGTTAACGCAGGAGCCGGTTTGACCGGTTCCCACTTCAACCTCATTTTTGCAGAAGAACGCTTGGTAAAAATTGCCTGTCAACGTGAATCCTAACCGGAGATTAACCAGTCTGACCTATCGCTGTTGTGTCGAAAACCGCAGCGGCGTTGGTCATGGAAAACATCGAAATTGCAGTCGCGACCCTTTTTCGGTCTGTCGTGGCGATCGGAGTTCCCAGCGAGCGTATTTTTGTCCTCTATGTTTTCAGCACCCTGGCGATCGTCTATTTCGTCTATCGCTTCCGCAAACCCGCCGTTGCGTTTCTCAAATACTGTTTTCCAAAAGACATTTATCTGCACCCGTCTGCAAAGCAGGATTATCTCTATTACTTCTGGATGGCATTGCTGAAGGGTGTTCTCGTTGCTGTTCCCTTGGCTTGGCTCGGAACGAGCATCCATGGCATTTGGGTTGAGCCTGCAACGCTGCAAGCGGGCGAAGCAGCGGACCATAGTTTTTGGTCCATTCTTGCCTTTTCCTTTCTGCTCTTGCTGGCCTTCGATTTCGCGGTTTTTTTCACCCACTATCTGCAGCACAAAGTGCCGATCTTGTGGGAGTTCCACAAGGTTCATCACTCTGCAGAGGTGTTGACGCCGCTTACAGTTT
>CALDSI010000519.1 GCA_937911395.1 uncultured Labrenzia sp. | reverse complement strand
GGACAAGAACGTCTCCATCGACTTCAACCACGATCCCCACTCCTCGATCTTCCACATAGATCAAACCAAGGTCATGGACGGTACGATGGTGTCGGTGCTGTCTTGGTATGACAACGAGTGGGGTTTCTCCAACCGAATGGCAGACACGGCGATTGCTATGGCAAAACTGATTTAAAACATGGTCTGGATGGACAGCCATCTACTATGACATATAGGCGGATGCAGGTCTCCTGCATCCGCTTTTTGTTTGCTAAAAAACATCCAACCTGGGGGCACGCTTGCTCGAGCTTTTTACTGTAATTTCACTGACAATTGTTGTTGCCATCGTTCCTGGCCCTGATTTCGCAGTTGTCCTTCGCAACGCGCTTATCGGCGGTCGTTTGGCCGGTATCATGACCGCACTCGGCATCGCCCTCGCTTTGGGCGTTCACGTTACTTACGCTCTTGCCGGGATCGGCCTGATCGTCTCGCAGTCCATTTTTCTTTTTAATGCTCTCAAGCTCATCGGCGCAGCTTATCTGGTGTTCCTAGGCGTCACCATGTACCGGACAGCTTCAAGGGAAATGCCCGCAGACAGCGCGCTTGCTGGTATGCCCCCGCTCAAGGCTCTGCGATGGGGTTTCTTCACCAACGTGACCAATCCAAAGGCGACAATGTTCGCTCTCAGCGTCTTTTTGCAGGTCACCTCACCGGAAACAGCGCTTTGGACCAAGGTCAGCTACGGCGTGATCATGGCAAGCGGCGTATTCCTATGGTTCGTGCTCGTTACTTTCTTCTTCACGCTGCCGCCAGTGCGCCAGCAATTCATCCGCGCAAAACTTTGGATGGAAAGGTCTTTCGGCGTTCTCTTGACCCTTTTCGGGATCGGCATCGCTGTTACAACCAGTTCAACCCGCCCCTGACAACTAGGTGGATCTCATGACTTTCAAGACACTCGACAACATCACCGATCTTGCAGGCAAACGCGTCCTTGTACGCGTTGACCTCAATGTTCCGATGGACAATTACAAAGTCACTGACACAACCCGTATCGAACGTGTTCTGCCGACAATCAAAGAACTCTCCGAGAAAGGCGCCAAGGTCATTCTGCTTGCTCACTTTGGCCGCCCGAAAGGTGAAAAGGTCAAGGAAATGTCCCTTGCACCCGTCACCCGTGCTGTCTCGGAGTTGCTCGGCAAAACCGTTGGCTTCGCGGAAGACTGCATCGGCCCTTCGGCAGCCGGCGCGGTTGCGGTCATGCAAAACGGCCAGGTTCTTCTGATGGAAAACACGCGTTTCCACAAAGGCGAAGAAAAGAACGATCCGGAGTTTGCAAAGGCGCTCGCCGCCAATGGCGACATTTATGTAAATGACGCGTTTTCCGCAGCTCACCGGGCGCATGGTTCGACAGAAGGCATCGCCCGGCTTCTCCCAGCATATGCAGGCCGCACGATGCAGGCAGAGCTAGAAGCACTCGGTTCCGCGCTTGGTGAACCGGTCCGCCCTGTTCTGGCTGTTGTGGGCGGCGCTAAGGTGTCGTCGAAGATCGACCTTCTGGAGAACCTTGTTGCCAAAGTGGACATGTTGGTGATTGGCGGCGGTATGGCCAATACTTTCCTGGCCGCCAAAGGCGTTAATGTCGGCAAGTCGCTGTGCGAACATGACCTCGCGGACACGGCAAAGAAGATCATGGCTGCTGCGGAGACCGCTGACTGCGAAATCGTGCTGCCGGTCGATGCCGTTGTCGCCAAGGAGTTCAAGGCGGGCGCGGACAACGAAACCGTGCTGGTGGACGCTATACCTGCGGATGGCATGATTCTGGATGTTGGCGCAGCGTCCGTTGAGGTGGTGAAGTCGAAAATCGACGCTGCCAAGACCCTGGTCTGGAATGGGCCCCTTGGTGCTTTTGAAATCGCCCCGTTTGATGTTGCGACTGTGGCGGCTGCAAAACACGCTGCCGAGAACACAAGATCCGGCAAACTGAACTCTGTTGCCGGTGGCGGTGACACGGTGGCAGCCCTCAATCATGCAGGAGCTGCAAGCGATTTCTCCTATGTATCGACCGCAGGTGGCGCATTCCTCGAATGGCTTGAAGGCAAGGAACTGCCGGGCGTAAAGGCTTTGGAGGGCTGATCTACAGCGTCTCGGGAGATTGAAATGCAACGTGCTTTCACGAACATCCTTACAGAAGAGGTCGCGGTCACCGCGGCCTTTTATGAAAAGCTATTGGGTTATAGCGCGAAGTTCTCTTCTGACTGGTTTGTAAACCTGGAGGCCCCTGATCAAACGGGCTTGGAGCTCGGCATACTTCTCACAAGCCATGAGATTGTGCCGGAGGCCGCGCGGCATCAACCAGCAGGCATCATCTTGACGTTTGTCGTTGAAGATTGCGACGCAATTCATGATAAAGCAGCCAGGTTCGGCGCCAACATCATCGAAGCACCGCGCGACATGCCCTATGGACAGCGACGGATGATCTTGAGCGATCCAGCAGGAACCATCATTGATGTGAGTTCACTGATCCAGGCTGCCGGCTAAGTCCTCAAAAATCGCCTCATTTAATTCACCGGTCGAATTAATCACAACCGTGTAGAAACCAGCATCGCATTGAAATTAAATTGATTTAAGAAACCTCTCGCCCCTTTTCCTCTGCCGGATTCTTGATAGAACCACCGGTGATTGACGCACCGCAACACCCGGATCGTAAAACAACCCTAAAGTGGACGCTGCGATACCGGCTTCTGGGAGACATAAATGGCCCGCATTACACTCCGCCAGCTGCTTGATCACGCTGCCGAAAACGATTACGGCGTGCCGGCATTCAACATCAACAACATGGAACAGGCGTTGGCCATCATGTCCGCCGCCGACCAGACCGATTCTCCGGTGATCATTCAGGCCTCCCGCGGAGCCCGGGCCTACGCACATGATGTTATGCTGAAGCACATGATGGATGCGGTTGTCGAAATCTACCCGCACATTCCGGTCTGCGTTCACCTTGACCACGGCAATGCGGCTCAAACCTGCATGACGGCCATTCAGGCGGGCTTTACATCCGTTATGATGGACGGCTCTCTTGAAGCGGACGGCAAAACTCCTGCGTCCTGGGATTACAACGTCGGCGTCACAAAAACCGTGACCGACATGGCGCATCTCGGCGGAATTTCAGTCGAAGGTGAATTGGGTGTTCTCGGCTCCCTTGAAACCGGAATGGGCGACAAGGAAGATGGTCACGGTGCAGAAGGCAAGCTGACAGAAGATCAGCTCCTGACCGATCCGGATGAAGCGGTGAAATTCGTCAAGGAAACCAAGGTGGACGCGCTTGCAATTGCCATGGGAACAAGCCACGGCGCCTACAAGTTCACCCGCAAGCCAGACGGTGATATCCTTGCCATGCACGTGATCGAAGAGATCCACCGGCGCCTGCCGGACACACATCTTGTGATGCACGGGTCCTCTTCGGTACCCCAGGATCTTCAGGACATCATCAACCAGTATGGCGGAGAAATGCCGCAAACCTGGGGTGTGCCGGTTGAAGATATCCAGCGTGGGATCAAAAACGGCGTACGCAAGGTCAACATCGATACCGACAACCGGATGGCGATGACGGGTCAGATCCGCAAGATCTTGCAGGAGAACCCTGGCGAATTCGATCCGCGCAAATATCTGAAGCCGGCACGCGAGGCGATGCAAAAGCTCTGCGTGGCCCGTCTGGAAGCGTTCAACACCGCAGGCCAAGCATCCAAGATCAAGAAAATCGTTACGCTGTCCGACATGGCAACCCGTTACGAGAACGGCAGCCTGGATCCGAAGATCGCCTAAGAACTGGCAGCATCTGGCAAGCTGATCAGATCAAAATGTTGAAAGAGGGGCCTTGCGTCCCTCTTTCGCCGTCTTTAGGGACAAGAAACGGCGGCAAATAGTTGCCATATTTGAAAATACATCAGGACAGACATTCGTGAACCGACCCCGCCTTTTCCTTGTGACACCGCCTGCGTTCGATACAGCAACGCTTGCAGATCAGCTGAAACAAGCTTTCACGGGCGGAGATATCGCATGTGTGATGATTTACATGCCAGATGCGTCAACAAAAGACATTCAGGCTGCGGCAGATATTCTTGTCCCGATCATCCAGGACGGCGGCGCAGCTGCTCTGGTCTATGGTGACACACAAGCGGCAGGCCGCTCCGGCGCCGATGGGGTCCATGTCGACAAGTCCCTTGAGGATTTGAAACTGGCCGTGGAGAGCTTCCAGCCAGACCGGGTCGTCGGAACAGGTGGAACCAAAACGAAACATGATGCCATGGAATGGGCAGAGACCGGCGTCGACTACCTGTTCTTCGGCAAACTGGATCTGGCGGAAAAAGAAACCGCCCACGACAAAACCCTGTCCGGTGCCAATTGGTGGGCGGAACTTTTCGAGACACCTTGTGTCGCTCTGGCGGGCAACACACTTGAAACACTTGCCGAGGTGGCGGCCACTGGCGCCGACTTCGTCGCCCTGAAGGATGCTGTCTGGCATTCTGAAGACATCGCCAAGACAATTTCAGATGCCAACACGGTGCTTGAAGCGCACCCGTTCCCGGAGGTTGACTGACAGCCGTATGAGAGGTCTCAAACCGGCCATGGATAAATTGATCACCACCCCGGTGGTTCGGCAAACTGCAGCGGCAGCATTCGTGTCTGCAGCTTTGATTGGATTGCCCTTAGCCGCATCCGGACAAACGGAAACACCGGCGGCAGATATCTCGGCAGTTGAAGCTCCAGGCACTGCGAAACTTCCTGCACTTGTCGATGTCACGACGCGGGACAAAACCATTGCCAGCCTGATCGATTCCGGCCCCCCGTCTCTTGCCGACGGGGAAACGGCTTCCTCGGACACAGCCTACAGCGCCTTCCAGCGTGGCTGGCATTTGACCGCTTTGGCCCTGGCAACGCCGTTAGCGGAGAACGGCGACCGATCCGCGCAAGCGTTGTTGGGTGTTCTCCACGAGGCAGGGCTTGGCATCAAGCAGGACAAGGCAAAAGCTGCGGACTGGTATGGTCTTGCAGCGGCACAAGGCGACAATGGGTCTGCGCTTCAGCTCGCGCAACTATACCTGCTCGGCGATGCCATACCGCAGGACAAGGCCAAGGCAGCCGAACTCTTCGAACAAGCTGCCGAAGCGGACAACCCTTCCGCGCTCTATAATCTTGCGATCCTTTACAAGGAGGGCGAGGGGCGGCCTTACAACGAGAAAAGGGCACGGGAACTTCTCGAAGAAGCTGCTCAACTCAACGACCCTGAAGCGCAATACACACTCGCCTTGGCATACCTTGAATCCGGTGACGGTCTCAATGATCCTGGCAAAGGCGCCATCTGGATGGGGCGTGCTGCCCGCAGAGGTCATACCTTTGCGCAAGTCTACTACGGCATTCTCCGATTTCAGGGCCGCGGCGTAGATCCCGATGAAAGCGAAGCTGCAGATTGGTTTGAACGCGCTGCCACTGCTGGAAACCCTGTCGCAATGAACCGGCTTGCCCGGATCTATGCGTATGGCCGAGGGCGCGAGCATGACAATGCTGCGGCTGCCGGATGGCATCTTATTGCCCGGACACTTGGAGTTTCCGACCCGACATTGGATGGCATCTTTGGGACTTTGGACGACGAGACGCTTGCTGCCGCAAGAAAGCTGGCTGAGCAGTATTCTGCGACCTTGATGGCACCATCGGACGAATCGTATCTGAACTCTCCGTAATCCTGGCAATTGCCCGACTGTTTGTGACCGTAGCTCGCTTTTTTCCTTGAAAGAAGCGAGCATTTATGGTGGACAGGCGCAATCCATTGTTGGCGCGGTCTATTGAACTGATTTTTGCGCCGTACAAGATCCAGACAAATCAAAAATCGGTCGTTCCATGAAAATCAACGGTAACGAAATCAAGCCGGGCAACGTGCTTCAGCATCAGGAAACCCTGTGGGCCGTCGTCAAGGTTCAACACGTAAAGCCTGGTAAGGGCGGTGCGTTTGCGCAGGTCGAAATGAAAAACCTGCTCGACGGTCGCAAGCTCAATGAGCGCTTCCGGTCCGAAGACAAAGTCGAGCGCGTCCGTCTTGAGCAAAAGGACTTCCAGTACCTTTACACGCAAGACGACATGCTGATCTTCATGGACACTGAAACCTACGAACAGCTGGAATTGCAAACAGAGTTTGTTGGCGATCGCGCCGCCTTCCTGCAGGACGGCATGATGGTGACCGTGGAACTCCACGAAGAGCGCCCGATCGGGATCACATTGCCGCAACACGTCACGCTGGAAATCAGCGAAGCCGATGCGGTCGTGAAAGGCCAGACCCAGTCTTCATCCTACAAGCCGGCGCTCATGGAAAATGGCGTTCGCGTGATGGTGCCGCCGTTCATCACAGCCGGCGAAAAAATTATCGTCGACACTGGTACGCTGGAATACGTGAAGCGCGCAGACTGACGCCTCAACCAGCCGAACATCTGGCGCAGCAGGTTTGCTGTTGCGCCCAACAACAAGTGAAACAACATGGCCCGCACAGCAATCCTCAACGTCATGGTTCAAGCCGCGACCAAAGCCGGTCGCAGCCTCGTCCGTGATTTCGGTGAAGTCGAAAACCTGCAGGTTTCCCGAAAAGGACCTGGAGATTTCGTCTCGGCTGCCGACCGGAAAGCTGAGGAAATCGTGCGGTCCGAGCTGACCAAGGCCCGACCGACTTTTGGCCTCATTATGGAAGAAAGCGGTGAAGTTGAGGGAACGGACGGTCAGCATCGCTGGCACATTGACCCTCTCGACGGCACGACCAACTTTCTGCACGGCATTCCGATTTTCGCTACATCCGTTGCGCTTGAGCGGAACGGCGAGATCGTTGCCGGGGTGATCTACAACCCGGTAATGGACGAGCTGTACACCGCCGAACGTGGCCGCGGCGCTTTTCTCAACGACCGCAGACTTCGCGTTGCGGGTCGGACAGAGCTGCCGGAGATGGTGTTCGGAACTGGTTTGCCGTTCATCGGACGCGGTGATCATGGCCGTACATTGCGCGAGCTACGCCACATTATGCCGGAAGTGGCTGGCATTCGCCGGGCTGGCGCCGCAGCGCTTGATCTGGCCTGGACAGCATCCGGCCGGCTGGACGGCTATTGGGAGCGCCACCTCAATTCCTGGGACATTGCGGCCGGTCTGTTGATGGTCCGCGAAGCCGGCGGCTTCGTCAGCGATCTGGACGGCAAATCCAAGATGCTGGAGACCGGCGATGTTGTGGTCGGCAATGAGGATGCCCACAAGCACCTCCTGCGCCTGCTTAAGAAAGCAGCGGCCCCGCAACAAGCATAACACCCCACATTCACCCGCAAATGTCATTTACCGGCAGCCCCATGAGGCCTGCCGGTTTTTGGGCTTTCCAAATTTAATTGGGGTTGCCGGGCCGATTCACGGTTTCCAAGACGTTAAAAATCACGCTATCAATCAATGACCTCTGCAGAATGGTGATTGACAGCAAACATGGCACGTGAATTTGACCCCTACAGCTTGTCGAGCCCGAGGGCCTATCTGACGTTCATGATCATCTTTCTGGTGATCGTCGCTTTCATTGCCTTCATTCTATTTCCGCAAGTCTCAACGGCTTTCATGAGCAACCCGGGCCTCAACGGCCTGATTGTGTTTGTTGGTGCCTTTGGAGTGCTCCTCCTTTTCGGCCGCGTCATTCGTTTGTTTCCCGAAATCGCATGGGTCAACAGCTTCCGTATCGGGGATCCTGCACTCGACACCCGGTCTCCCGTTCTGCTCGCACCAATGGCAGCCCTCCTCGGCAACAAATCCGGCGACATGGCGCTGACCCCGACAATTGCTCGTTCCATTCTCGATTCCATTGGCATGCGCCTTGAAGAATCCCGGGAAATATCCCGGTACCTAACCGGGCTGCTGGTTTTTCTCGGTCTGCTTGGGACGTTTTGGGGCCTCTTGCAAACAGTGAGTTCGGTTGGCGCGACGATCCAGTCCTTGGATGTCGGCTCTGGCGATGCGAATGTCATCTTTGAGGACCTAAAAGCTGGCTTGGAAGCCCCATTGTCCGGGATGGGGACTGCGTTTTCATCATCCCTCTTCGGTCTGACGGGTTCCTTGATCCTCGGCTTTTTGGATCTGCAAGCAGGTCAGGCACAGAACCGGTTCTACAACGAACTGGAAGACTGGCTTTCAACCGTCACGGACATCGATCCGGAAGACGGTATGTTTGCCTCCGGAGATTCCCCGGGTGTCGAACAGATCCAGGCTTCGATCTCGGCCTTGCAGAAAAGCGTTGAAGAAGGCGGCAGCAAAACCGCCTCCCAGGCCATGGCAAACCTCGCCGAAGGTATTCAGGGACTGGTCAAACATGTGCGCTCCGAACAGCAGATGATGCGCGATTGGGCGGAATCACAAGGCGAACAGCAAAAGCGGATTGAGGGTCTACTGGCCTCAATCTCCGCCGCGTTCGACCGGGCGAAGGAGTAATCGCGGATGGCTGGCAGCCTCAGGTCGCGCCGCCGCGCCCAACAGACCGACTACTGGCCTGGCTTCGTCGATGCGATGGCCACACTCCTGTTGGTTATTATTTTCCTGTTGTCGATCTTCATGATCGCGCAGTTTTTTCTCTCGCAGCAACTGTCCGGACGCGACACGGTTCTGAACCGGCTGAACGCTCAAATCAGTGAACTGACTGAATTGCTCGCACTGGAAAGGGCCTCCTCGGGCGAACTGGAAGACACCATTCTTGGACTTCAGGCCAGCCTCAGCAGCGCTGAAGCTGAACAGTCTCGCCTGCTGGGCCTTCTGGAAAGCAGCTCGGGAGATGCTGAGGCAGCCGGCGGCAGAGCAGCACAACTTGAGAATCTCCTCGATGATGAGCGTCAGGTCAGCCAGGAGGCCTTGGCCCAGGTCGAACTGCTCAACCAGCAGATTGCAGCTCTTCGCCGCCAAATTGCAGCAGCCAATGCCGCGCTTGAGGCCTCTGAGGCCAAGGAAGCCGAAAGCCAGGCAAAGATCGCGAGCCTTGGCAGACGGCTGAACGCCGCCCTCGTGCAGAGGGTTCAAGAGCTCTCGCGCTACAGGTCTGACTTTTTCGGACGACTGCGGGAGATCCTTTCCCAACGCTCCGACATTTCGGTCGTCGGCGACCGCTTTGTCTTCCAGTCGGAGGTGCTCTTTGATTCAGGCTCTGAGGACATCAACCCGGAAGGCCAGCAGGAACTGGATAAGCTTGCGGAAGCAATCCTCGAGTTAAGCGGACAGATCCCGGATGAGATTAACTGGGTCTTGCGTGTGGATGGTCATACCGATGCCCGGCCGCTTTCCGGCACTGGGCGCCTGCGCAACAACTGGGAACTGTCGGCAGCCCGTGCCATCTCGGTTGTCCGGTATCTCATTGAAAAGGGTGTCGACCCAAAACGGCTGGTAGCTGCAGGTTTTGGCGAGTTCCAGCCGTTGGAGGAAGGCGAGACACCAGATGCCTTGGCGAATATCCGCCGGATTGAGCTGAATCTAACCGAGCGCTAAACCCCTGGAGCCATCTTGATCTATGAAATCCGTTCTTTAAGAAAAGTTTCAGGAGGCAGTAGTGCTCAAAGGTCGCTGCGATTGCGGAAAAGTCCGGTTTGAAGTCCCAGAGGTTAGAAAAACAGTCACAATCTGCCATTGCGGACAATGCCGCCGCTCCAGCGGGCACACTTGGGCATCGACCCACGCCCCTTTCAAGGAATTGCAGTTCACGACTGACGAAGGCCTGACTTGGTATGAGTCTTCCGATTTTGCCAAACGCGGCTTTTGCAGATTCTGCGGATCCAGCCTTTTTTACCGCATGAACACCGAGGATGGGATCGGAATAGCCGCCGGATGTCTGGAAAGTCCGACGGGGCTGGAAATTGGCAAACATATCTTTGTCAAAGACAAAGGTGACTACTATGACATCACCGACGATGCCCCACAGATCCAGAAATTTTAGCCGGCGCCTCCGCCTCTACGAAGGTTAGGAAGAGAGACAGACTCCGGGCCGCATTGGTTTTCACCATTGATATGTGAAACAAAAAACCACCGGATGACACGTCACCCGGTGGCTTAAGAATTATTTTTTTACAGGCGTTTAGAGCTTGTTTGAGCTGTCGTCGTCTGTTTCATCGTCGCCATCTGCTTCTTTCGGAGAGTTCAGATTTGCGAACACGGCGTCAACATCGATCTCTTCTTCTTCCTCGCGCTTCGGCGCGGTATTCGGATCGAGCGAGAACGCTGCAGCAATTGCATCTTCGCTGGTGCTATCATCAACCGACATCAGCGTTTCTACAGGCTCGCCTGCTACCGGCTGCGGTGCATTCTTCGCGGCCTTCTCGACTTCAATGTCGAGCTCAAGCTGGCTGCAGAGACCGAGCGTCACCGGATCGGATGGCGTCAGGTTCGCCGAGTTCCAATGTGTACGGTCGCGAATGGCGGCAATCGTCGGCTTTGTGGTTCCAACGAGACGCATGATCTGCGCGTCCTTCAACTCCGGGTGATTACGCACCAGCCAGAGGATTGCATTCGGGCGGTCCTGACGGCGCGAAACCGGCGTGTAGCGAGGGCCCTTGCGTTTGGTTTCCGGGACAACGACCTTTGAACCTTGGAGCTTGAGTTGGTAGTTCGGGTCATTCTGAGCACGTTCGACTTCTTCACGCGTCAACTGGCCGGTCAGAACCGGATCCAAACCCTTGATGCCCTGAGCCGCTTCACCATCTGCAATGGCTTTCACTTCAAGCGGATGCAGCTTGCAGAATGTCGCGATCTGCGTGAAGCTCAGCGCGGTGTTGTCCACGAGCCAGACGGCAGTTGCTTTCGGCATAAGCGGCGTGTTCGCCATCGGTCAAATTCCTCTTGTCTGCTCCCCCGGCCGGCAGGTCGGAGAAGCGGTGTTCCATTTCAATTTAATGGGAATTGGCGGGAATATAGGCTGAACGCGGCGGAAACGCAAATGATCTTGCGAACCAAGACAACCCCATAGTCCGCTATGTCTTCTAGGATCCGACCGTCATGACGATTTTGCCAATATGGCCAGAGCTTTCCATGCGCCGATGAGCTTCGGCGGCATCACTTAACGGAAAGGTGGAATCGATCAACGGCTTGATCTGACCTGATTCGATCAATGGCCACACTTTGGATCGAAGGCTATCGGCAATAGCAGACTTGAACGCATCATCTCTCGGCCGCAGCGTCGTGCCGGTGTGCGTCAGACGCTTCACCATGAGGCGTGAGAAATTTACATCGCGGGAAACGCCGTTCAGGGTCGCGATCTGGCATATCCGGCCTTCAATGGCCGCAGCCTTCCAATTCCGCTCAACATAATCGCCGCCAACCATATCCAGGATGACATCAACACCCTGTCCGCCAGTAATCTCGAGGATGACCTTTTCGAACGCCTGTTCCCGGTAATTGATGACGTGATCCGCACCAAGGGCTTTCACCGCTTCGATCTTCTCTGACGAACCGACCGTGGTGAACACCTCAGCACCGAAGGCCTTGGCCAACTGAATGGCACATGTGCCAATTCCGGACGCCCCACCATGAACCAGAAAGCGCTCGCCCCCCCTTAGACCGCAACGGTCGAATACGTTGGTCCACACGGTGAAGAACGTTTCCGGCAGCGCAGCCGCTTCCAGCACACTCATACCTGCCGGCACCGGCAAGGCATGACCCGCTGGTACCTTACAATACTCCGCATAGCCTCCGCCTGGGCAAAGAGCCGTCACCCTGTCACCGACAGAGTGCCCATGAGCGGCTACCCCGACAGCTACAACTTCACCGGCAACCTCAAGGCCTGGAAGGTCCGATGCGCCCTTCGGAGGTGGATAAGCGCCCATTCGCTGAAGGACATCGGGGCGGTTCACACCAGCAGCCCCAACCCGGATCAGGATATCACCGTCGCCCACGTCCGGGAGGGCGCGCTGTTCCAAAATGAGAACCTCAGGTCCACCCGGTTCTGAAATCGCAACAACTGTCATGGTGTCCGGCAAATTCTGCATATGGAACTGTCCTTATGATCCAAATTGGGACATACGGCTGCGCTTATCCCAGTTCTATGGTAAATAATAAGCGAGTTTATGAGGATCAAACACGGGTGAGCAAGATTGCCATTCGCATAGATCCGGCAGGAGATATGACATGGGCCTCTTTGACGATGATATCCCCAAAAAGCAGGAACCGAATGTGGTTACCGTTGGCGAAGATCTAAGCCGCTTGTCAGAGGACGAACTCCGGGACCGGATCGAGGCACTAGCTGAGGAGGTTAACCGCACGAAAGAGGCGCTAGAGCAACGCGGCACTATTCGCAATGCTGCAGACGCATTTTTTCAGAAATAACCTTGTAACTATCTGCAATAATTATGAATTTATTCAAAATCGACAACCTTTATCCTTAACGCCTTTAATAGATTTTTATTCATTTACCAATCATTAATCTTTCCAAATTATAAATTTATGCATCCAGTCATCTGGATAGGAGTGGTTCAGACCACTCTGTTTGACGCCTCCCTGTTAAAGACTTAGAGCCGCAACCGTGCGGCTCTTTTTTTTGCCGTTCGAGCGTAGTACTCTGCGGTAGTTCTGGTTAACGCGGCTCAAGTGACTGCATCTGGCACACGGATTGCTGTGTAAAGGGCACAAGGGCTCGCACTGTTCCAAATGTGCACACCTGACCACAGGTGACACAACCGCGGGCGACCAGAATAAGTAACCGAGGCGTAGTAAGCTCATGACGGAAGATATCAAGACAACGGACCGCTCTTCTGATGCCGTACACATCGCGCATCATCTGGCCAGTTCCGACAACTTCCAGACGCTTTTTCAGGAAGGCATGTCTCTGGTCGAAGAGACAGCGCTTTATCTTGATGGCGATGGGCGCGAAGAAGCCAAGAAGCTGCCACGCCCAGCCTCGCTGGCTTATGCAACTGAATCCATGCGCCTGACAACGCGCCTTATGCAGCTGGCTTCCTGGCTGCTGCTGCAACGCGCCGTCAACGAAGGCGAGATGTCCCGCGAACAAGCCGGCAGTGACAAAAACAAGGTCCGCCTAGACAAACTCAGCAGCGCAATGGGCGGCCCAGCTTGGGACGACCTGCCGGAAAGCTTGCGCAATCTTGTAGAACGTTCAACCCGGCTGCAGGAGCGCGTCGTTCATCTCGACAAGATGCTCTACAGAGCGGAAGAAGCCGCACCACAGGAAGAAGCGAACAACGACAACCCTGTGGCATCTCAGATCAACCAACTGCACGCCGCCTTCGGCAAAATCGGCTGATAGATCGTCTTCAGGTTTTTCTTCTTTTAAGCCGCCTCTCCGGGCGGCTTTTTTGTCACCAAAAAAACAAAGCAACAAAAAACCCGGCCTTTCGGCCGGGTCTTAAACAGTCACGCTGTTGGCTTGGGTTTAGGACCCCAGGAAGCCAGCAAACTTGTTCTTGAAGCGGGACACGCGGCCGCCGCGGTCCATCAACTGACGGTCACCACCAGTCCAAGCCGGGTGAGACGTCGGGTCGATGTCAAGCTGCAGGGTGTCGCCTTCCGCGCCATAAGTGGAGCGGGTGGTGAATTCGGTGCCATCGGTCATTACGACCTTGATGGTGTGGTAGTCGGGATGGATATCCGCTTTCATGACCGGTCCTTTCCAGCGCCTTCAAGCCATCTTTGGTCAGAATGCTATGGAGCGCAAACAAGATAAAGGGCCGCCGATCCAGTTGCGGATGCCACCCTTAGAAACATGAGGCGGGGGTATACCCCAAGGCAGCACACAAGACAAGACCGAATTTCCTGTAATTCCGGACATTTCCGGGAATCAAACTCGTCACGGCATTTCACCGCATGAATGGCTGTAGAAACCTACGGTTAGACCACTACGGGATTGGCATACTGCACCTGTCCAATTAAGTAGGCGGAGACATAGTTTTGGAAGACTGGTTTTCGCAAGGCAGTACATGACAACAAATGCCCCCTCTGACACCAGAAGGTCTTTGCGCCCATTGACCCGGCTGCTTCCGTACCTGTTGAAGCACAAATGGATGGTGCTGGCCGCGCTCGCTGCCCTGTTCTCTGCCGCAATCATCACGTTGGTTCTGCCCGCCGCCGTCCGGCGCATGATCGACTTTGGCTTTGGCGCAGATGATCCGGCCCTGGTCAATTCATACTTCGCTGTGCTGATAGGTGTGGTATGCGCCCTCGCCTGCGCCAGCTCTGTCCGATACTTTCTTGTCATGTGGCTGGGAGAACGAGTCGTGGCTGAAGTCAGGGCCGATGTGTTTGCTCACATGACACGCCTCAGCCCGTCGTTTTACGACAGCGCAAAGTCTGGCGAAATCCTGTCCCGGCTGACGGCAGACACAACCCAGATTAAGGCAGCCTTTGGTGCAAGTGCATCTCTGGCAATGCGGAATACAATCATGTTCACCGGCGCCTCGGTGATGATGGTGGTAACCAGCCCGCGCTTGTCGGTCATTGTGCTCGCGGCAATCCCGGTCATCCTGATCCCGATCATCGGGTTTGGCCGGAAAGTCAGAAAGCGCTCGCGTTTTGCGCAAGATATGCTGGCAGACGCCTCAGCTTATGCCGGGGAAATGCTTGGATCGGTTAGGACATTGCAAGCTTTCACGCACGAAAGCCGCAGCTCCGGGATTTACCGATCTGCTGTGGAAACGGCGTTTTCCGCTGCGCGCCAGGCTATCACTGCCCGCGCCGCATTGACGGGATTTGCCATCCTCATCATTGGCTCTTCCATCGTTGCTGTTCTCTGGATTGGCGCCAGTGACGTTTTTGCCGGACGCATGACCGGCGGTGAACTCAGCCAGTTCCTTCTCTATTCGATTCTTGCCGCGGGCTCATTGGCTGCACTGTCCGAAGTCTGGGGCGAGCTGTCACAGGCAGCTGGTGCCGCTGAACGTCTCTCTGAACTTCTGGAGATCACGCCAGAGATCCGGGCCCCTCTCAATCCCATCCCCCTGCCGGATACACCACGGGGTGAAATTCGTTTTGAGGACGTTTCATTCGCCTACCAAGCAGCGGGCAATCTACCAGTAGTCCAGGATCTGACCTTGACCATTGATCCGGGAGAGAAAGTTGCGGTTGTCGGGCCCTCGGGCGCCGGCAAAAGCACGCTTTTCAGTCTGCTGATGCGCTTCTATGACCCAACGTCCGGTGCCATTCGAATGAATGGCGTGGAACTGCGTGACCTCGACCCGGACGAACTTCGCCGCAACATTGCGCTGGTTCCGCAGGACACCGCTGTATTCGGCGCCAGCATCGCCAAGAACATTGCCTATGGCCTTCCTGATGCAAAACGTCAGGACATCATCAAAGCAGCCACGGCTGCCCTTGCCTCCTCTTTTATCGAAACGATGACGAATGGCTACGACACACTCGTCGGCGAACGCGGCATCACCTTGTCGGGCGGGCAACGCCAACGCATTGCCATTGCCCGTGCCGTGTTGAAACAGGCTCCTGTGCTGTTGCTTGACGAGGCAACCAGCGCCCTGGATGCCGAAAGCGAACAACTCGTCCAAAAGGCTTTGGATCAATTGATGGAAGGGCGAACAACCCTGATAATCGCCCACCGGTTGGCTACGGTGCTGAAAGCGGATCGCATTATCGTCATGGACGAGGGCAGGATCGTTGAAACCGGAACACATGAACAGCTGAGTGCGGCTGGCGGGCTCTATGCGAAACTCGCCAAATTGCAATTTGGCACCGTGAAGGAGCCGGAGCCGTCGGAACACTGAGGGCGCACTCCACAATCTGCATTGCCGGTTACTGAATAGATAGATCGAGATTGTATCCAACAGTCTTGGCAGCATCCCGATCATTACCCATTAGATACACACGGATTGTGTAGACACCGGTTTCCGTCAAATCGACGGTCGTGCTGTTCCCATTGATTGAGCTGTTATAGACAGCTACGCCATCACTGCCTGGCGGCAGCACATTAAAATAAACGGTTCCGGTGCCGTTTGTGCCTGAAACCGTCAACTCTGCGAACATTTCCTGCCCGGCTACAACATCAAGACGGTAATCGAAAAACTCGTCACCGATGATTGTTCCGCTTACCATGGCGCCGTAATTGCCCGGGGCGAATTTCACTTCTGCAATGTTCTGTGCTGTTGCTGGCCACATAAGAAGCATGGACCAGACACACCACCAAAGGAACTGTCTCATTTTGCTTCCCCTCCCAAAGCGCTGGCACTTTTGTCACGTCGAGCAAAGCGAACGCTCACTAGACATGAAGACGCACCAACGCGGTGAAGTAAAGGCGGATGCTTCGAGACTCAGTCGTCTTCTGGAACGGCCACAGTGTAATTCAGCGGCATCCGGCCACCATCTGCAAAAATTGTCTGACCCGTGACGTAACCGGCATCTTCGGAAGCAAGGAAGGCCGCTACACCTGCAATTTCGGCTGGCTCCCCGATACGAAGCATCGGCGTGCGGGACATGATCCGGTTTTTCGCAGCCGGGTCGCTGTTCACGGAGGCAAGCATCTCCGTCATGATCGAGCCGGGCCCGATCGCATTGACGCGGATTCCATACTTCGCAAGAGACAGAGCCGTCGTTTTGGTCAGCTGTGTCATCCCGCCTTTGGAGACGCAATACGGTATCTGGTTCGGGATCGCGACCACGGAGTTGATTGATGACATATTGATGATGCATCCCGGATCACCGCCATTGTCGACCTTTTCAACCATGTGCCGGGCAACAGCCTGCGAACACAGGAAGGCCCCTTTCAGGTTGATCGACAGGACCTTATCAAAGTCGTCTTCTTCCAGGTCTAGGAATTCGGCACCAACAACAATGCCGGCATTGTTGACCAAAACATCAATGTCGCCATAGGCGTTCAGTGTTTCGGCAACCATATTGCGGACGTCCAGCCGCTCTGCAACGTTGCAATGAATGTACGTGGCAGTGCCGAGGCCACTGAGGTCTTCAACAGCCGCTTCGCCAGCCTCATCATCAACGTCGGCAATCACAACCTTTGCGCCGTCCATGACAAAACGCTTGGCAACAGCAAAACCGATACCTCGGGCTGCGCCAGTTACGATGGCGACTTTATTTTCTAAAGACACGGAAAACCTCACGGCTGTGCTAACAAAAACACCGCCGCAAATGCGACGGGCCGCTTCGCGGCGGCCCGACCATAAGTCCGAAAATTACGTCTGTCGATGCCTCTGGCACACCTCCAGTTGCGTCACCTTTCCCGCTTATGCGGAAATCCCATGTGATTTCAGGGCGTCGGTGATTTCATCCAGGATTGCCGGGTCATCAATCGTTGCCGGCATCTTGTACTCTTCGCCGTCGGCGATCTGACGCATTGTGCCCCGAAGGATCTTGCCAGACCGCGTCTTCGGCAAACGGTCGACCGTGATGGCGATCTTGAAGGCCGCAACAGGGCCGATTTTTTCGCGCACCAGCTTGATCAGTTCTTTTTCGATATCCGCATGGTCACGATCGACACCCGCTTTCAGGACAACAAAGCCACACGGCAGCTGGCCTTTCAGTTTGTCGGCAATCCCGATAACCGCACATTCGGCAACATCCTGGTGGGTGGCCAGCACTTCTTCCATGCCGCCAGTCGACAGACGGTGCCCAGCAACGTTGATGATGTCGTCCGTCCGCGCCATGATTGACAGGTAGCCATCATCATCAATCACGCCCGCATCCGCAGTCTTGTAGTACCCCGGAAACTCGGCAAGGTAAGCATCAAAGAAACGCTTATCCGCATTCCAAAGGGTTGGCAGAGCGCCCGGAGGCAACGGCAGTTTTACAACGATGTTGCCGAGGGTGTTTGCTTCCAGAGGGTGACCTGCATCATCGAGGATCTGGACGTCGTAACCAGGCATAGGCACGGTGGGTGACCCTGGCTTAACCGGAAGCGCCCCGCGCCCGAGCGGGTTGCCGACGATGCACCAACCCGTCTCTGTCTGCCCCCAATGGTCAATGACCGGCACCTGCAACTGATCAATCGCCCAGTTCACCGTCTCCGGATCGGCGCGTTCACCTGCAAGGAACAAAGACCGGTAGGTCGATAGATCGTATTTCTTAATCAGTTCACCGTTCGGGTCTTCCTTACGAATTGCACGGAACGCAGTTGGCGCGGTGAAAAGGGATGCGACGCTGTGTTCAGAGATCACACGCCAGAAAGTACCTGCATCTGGCGTTCCCACAGGTTTGCCCTCAAAAACAATTGTGGTGCAGCCGTGAAGAAGCGGTGCGTACGCGATGTAACTGTGGCCAACGACCCACCCCACGTCTGACGCTGCCCAGAAAACTTCGCCGGGCTGAATGTCATAGAGGTTCGACATGGACCACTTGAGTGCGACCATATGGCCGCCATTGTCCCGAACGACACCCTTCGGCTGACCCGTGGTGCCAGAGGTGTAGAGGATATAAAGCGGATCGGTTGCCTTGACCGGCACCGGCGGGACACGGCGGCCAGCGGCAACCGCATCTTCCATCAGCTTGCCAAGATCATGGTCCCTGCCCTCTACCAGCGAGGCAATCTCTGCCTCCCGTTGATAGACGAACACGCTGTCCGGCTTGTGCGTGGACAGCCCGATAGCGTCGTCAATGAGAGGCTTGTAAGAAATGACCCTACCTGGCTCGATCCCGCAGGACGCTGCGATAATCGTTTTCGGGGTCGCATCATTGATCCGGGTGGCTAGTTCATTGGCCGCAAAGCCACCAAACACCACGGAGTGAATCACGCCGAGACGGGCGCACGCCAGCATTGCCATGACAGCTTGCGGGATCATCGGCATGTAGATGCTTGCCCGATCCCCCTTCTCCCATCCGTTGTCCTGAAGAACG
>CALDSI010000518.1 GCA_937911395.1 uncultured Labrenzia sp. | reverse complement strand
GATTGGCACGGCATTGAAGGTCTCGTCGACACGCTCGGTAAAAACGGCGTGACATCAAACTACCGGTATGACCTTGCGCCATACACCTGGAAACTGGTGCAGGAGATGGCCTCAGGCCGGGCCGTGTTCACCCAACCGCCAATGCCGATCAAGTGTGCGGGCGCCCCTCAAAAGGCGATGTACCTTTCAGGGGACCACTGGACTAAATCAAGGCGCATCGACAATATCGACATCCAGTTCATGAATGCTGGCGGGGTCCTCTTTGGCGTGAAGGACTATGTCCCCGCCCTGATGGACTATGTGGAGCGCTACGATGCAACCCTAAATTTCTTCCACAATCTGATCTCGATCGATGGCCCAGCCAGGAAAGCCCGGTTTGAGATCAAAGAACCTGGGACGGATCCGCTGCAAGTCGATGTTGAATTCGACATGATCCATGTGACGCCACCGCAAACGGCGCCGGACTTTGTTCGCGTCTCGCCATTGGCCGATGCTGCCGGCTGGGTCGACGTGGATCAGGCGACCTTGCGCCACAAGACCTATGACAACATCTGGTCGCTCGGCGATGTGATGAACGCGCCTAATGCGAAGACCGCGGCGGCAGCCCGTAAGCAGGCGCCGGTGGTGGCGGAAAACATTATCTCGGACATCAACGGTCACAGCGCAACGGCGCAATACGACGGCTATGGCTCCTGTCCGCTCACCGTTGAGCGCGGAAAGATTGTTCTTGCAGAATTCGGCTATGGCGGAACGCTGTTGCCGAGCTTCCCGCGTTGGCTGGTGGACGGGACCAAGCCAACGCGGACCGCGTGGCTTTTGAAAGAACGGATTCTTCCTCCAATCTATTGGCGCGCAATGCTGCGCGGTAAGGAGTGGATGGCCAGACCGGAAAAAGTCACGGCAGCCTAACCATATAAGCCTTACACAAAGGCTTGCCCCTAACTCTCTTTCGAGCCGGGAAACCGGCTCGTTTTCTTTATGCAGTCTTCCGGCAATGTGGCATGACCACGCCAGAGTATTTGACACCATCAGGCGGAACATGAGCGGATTGAAGCGTTACTTCCCCATCCTTGAATGGGGCAAAGCCTACGACAAGACGACGGCAACCAGCGATCTGGTCGCTGCGGTCATAGTCACCATCATGCTCATACCACAATCGCTTGCCTACGCCCTGCTGGCGGGATTGCCGCCGGAAGTCGGTCTTTATGCGTCGATCGCGCCGCTGGTGGCCTATGCCATATTCGGCACCAGCCGGGCGCTCGCCGTTGGCCCCGTTGCCGTTGTTTCCCTAATGACAGCGTCTGCCGTCGGTCAATTCGCGGCTCAACGGACCCCGGAGTATCTTGGGGCCGCCATTGCCCTTGCCTTCATCTCCGGCTTGATGCTGGTCGTAATGGGGCTGTTCCGGCTCGGGTTCCTGGCAAACCTTTTGAGCCATCCGGTGATCTCCGGTTTCATCACTGCATCAGGGCTTTTGATAGCCTCCAGTCAGCTGAAACATATCCTGGGCGTTCCCGCCCACGGTCATACACTCTACGAGATCCTGCTTTCGATCGCCGCGCATCTCGATGAGGTCAACTGGATCACGCTTGCCATTGGCGCTGGCGCGACCGCGTTCCTGTTCTGGGTGCGCAAGGGTTTGAAAAGACTGCTGCTCGGCCTCGGTTTCAAACCGTTTCTCGCCGATATCCTGACCAAGGCCGGACCCGTCGCGGCGGTTGCTGTGACAACACTTGCCTCGGCAGTGTTTTCCCTTGGCGACAAGGGCGTCCGGATCGTCGGTGATATCCCATCCGGCCTGCCCATGCCGCAATTGCCCAGTTTCGACAGCGAGTTGTGGCTGGCGCTGGCGGGCCCAGCGCTTTTGATATCCGTGATCGGCTTTGTGGAATCCGTGTCCGTCGCACAAACCCTCGCGGCCAAGAAACGTCAGAGGATCGAACCGGATCAGGAACTCATTGGTCTTGGAACATCGAACATCGCCTCCGCGCTGTCCGGCGGCTATCCGGTCACCGGAGGTTTTGCGCGGTCTGTGGTCAATTTCGATGCGGGTGTGGCCACGCCGGCGGCCGGCGCCTATACCGCCGTCGGCATTGCGCTCGCCACGCTTTTCTTAACGCCGCTCCTCACCCATCTCCCGCAGGCGACATTGGCTGCAACGATCATTATCGCCGTGTTGTCGCTGGTCGATTTGGGCGCCGTAAAGCGGACATTCGCCTACTCGAAAAGCGATTTCACAGCGATGGCGGCAACCATCCTGATCACACTGTTTTTCGGCGTGGAACAGGGCGTTGTCGCCGGGGTCGCACTGTCCATCGCGCTTTATCTTTACCGCAACAGCCGGCCGCATATGGCCATTGTTGGCGTGGTGCCCGGCACAGAGCATTTCCGGAATATCGATCGGCACAAGGTCGTGACCGGAGAACGAGTCCTGACCTTACGGGTCGATGAAAGCCTGTTCTTTGCCAACAGCCGGTTCCTGGAAGATAAGATCTACGCTCTAGTCGCGGACCGGCCGAACATCGAGCACGTCGTGCTGATGTGCCCGGCAGTGAATGAAATTGACGCCAGCGCTCTCGAAAGTCTGGAAGAAATCAATCACCGGCTGTCCGATTCCGGCGTTTCCTTTCATCTGTCTGAGGTCAAGGGGCCAGTGATGGACCGGCTGAAACGGACGGATTTCCTAGATCATCTGACGGGCCAAGTGTTCCTCAGCCAATATGATGCGCTGGTCACGCTAGATCCTCTGACGGCGCATATTTCAGAATCGCACACTCCAAAGAAGGCCGCGCGGTCCGATGTTTGGGCCGGACCGGAAATCTGAATCAAGTTTCTTCGATTTTGGACGATCAGTTGTCGCTGTTTTGGGCCGACTGCAGGACGGGCTGAATGGCTTCACAGAACCGGAAATGCACCGGAGCCCGCTCGCCTTCCTGCACAATAAGGCCATTGGTGCCGCGCGGCTGTACGGTCACCAGCTCGATGGCCTCACCGCCGTCATTCAAGAGACAATTGATCGCCGCCCGCTGCGTGAATTGCTTGTCCTTCTCAGCACCATAGACCTGACAGATCCGGCTCGGCGTTTCCAAAAGCCCGCGATAAATCGCAATGGCAGCGCCGGGGTCATTGCGGTCGATCCGGGGTGCCGGACAATTGCTTAAATCACGCACCCAGATGCCTTGCGCGAAATCTGCAAATCTAAGGTCCAGGGTCTTGCCCTTAAGAAGCGGTGCAGAGCGTGGAACAGACCTTTTGAGATCGCCCTTGCCGGCCATGGCCGGCGCGGCTGCCACAGCTGCGGCCGCACAAAAACACGCAGCGATCACCCAACGGTTCATAACCACTTTCCCTCCTTAAGAGCTGTTCCTCCGTCCGCGCAGCTCCCTTCGCACGCATGATGGAGACAGTTTTCGTTTGCCACGTCAACTTCTGCGATTCTGCTGCTTGCATTTTTCGAACATAAATGGAACAAAAGTGGAATGAAAACCGATATTCGTTCAGAGGGCAGCCGTATAGAGCTCGATGATCCGCTCGCGGACGGGCGGCAATCGGAAACAGCACTGAAGGTGTGGCGCGGCGCGGCCCGGCTGATGCGGCAACGCAAGTTTGCCTGCGCTGCGGAAGTCACGTTGGCTTCCGCACGCCGGGCTGACCTTTTGGCCCTTGGTCCGAAACATGAGCTTTGGATTGTCGAAGTGAAATCGTCGGTGGCCGATTTCCGATCCGACCACAAATGGCCGGACTATCGTCAACACTGCGACCGGTTCTTCTTCGCTACCCATCCAGATGTTCCGTTGGACATTTTTCCCGAAGAAGCCGGTCTGATCGTCTCGGATGGATACGGAGCGGAGATCTTGCGCGATGCACCCGAACACAAGGTTGCTGCTGCAACTCGAAAAGCCGTCACGTTGCGTTTTGCCCAGCATACGGCCCACAGGCTGCACGCTCTTGTCGATCCGGAGGTCCGCCATCTGAACGACGGTCTTTAGTTTAGCGCTACAAATCCAGCATTCTGTTGCCACGTATAACTCCAGAAACAAATCACCTGGGTGCCCGTGTCCGAACCAATCCACATCGTCTGGTTCAAGAAAGATCTGCGTGTTTTCGATCACCAGCCGCTCAAACGTGCGAGCCTGCAGGGCCCTGTTCTGCCGCTTTACGTTATTGAGCCGGACCTATGGCGCCTACCGGACATGTCGGACCGCCACATCGCGTTTTTGTCTGAATCGTTGCAGGAGTTGCACCAAGAGCTATCGCGCCTTGGCCAGCCCTTGATCCTGCGCACAGGCCCTGTGATAGACATTTTGTCGTCCCTTACCAGCCGCTACACGATTGCCGGACTGTGGTCTCACGAAGAAACTGGCAATGGCTGGACTTATAAGCGGGACAAGGAGGTCGCTGCCTGGTGCCGGGCCAATGCTGTCCCGTGGACAGAGTGCCGCCAGACAGGCGTTATCCGGCGGATAAAATCGCGGGATGGCTGGGCCGGACAATGGGATCAGTTTATGGCGGAACAGCCGATTGACCCACCCGCACTCAAACCCCTTTCAGGCTTGTCTTCAGATCCTCTGCCCAGCGCCGCTGACCTTGGACTTGCCGCGGATTCCTGCCCGGATCGGCAGATTGGGGGGCGCGTGGCAGCTATGGAAAGTCTGGAAACCTTTTTGTTCACCCGCGGAAAACCCTACCGTGCGGCCATGGCGACACCGGTGAAGGCCTTTGAAGCCTGCTCACGCATGTCGCCTTACCTCACTTTCGGAACAGTCTCCATGCGGGAAGTGGCGCAGGCGACATGGGCGCGGCAAGCGGAGTTAAAGCAGGCGGAATTCAAAGGCCGCAGCACATGGCGGGGGGCAATGCGTTCCTTTTCAGGCCGTTTGCACTGGCACTGCCATTTCATGCAGAAGCTTGAGGACGAGCCGCGCCTCGAATTTGAAAACCTGCATCGCGCCTATGACGGCTTGCGGCCTTCAACGCCCGACGCGGAGCGGCTTCAAGCCTGGCAACGCGGTGAGACCGGGCTTCCCTTTGTCGATGCCTGCATGCGCGCGCTGACCGCGACCGGGTGGATGAACTTCCGGATGCGCGCCATGTTGACAGCGGGCGCGAGCTATCATCTTTGGCTCGACTGGCGCCAACCCGGCCTGCATCTGGCACGCCTCTTCACCGACTATGAACC
>CALDSI010000517.1 GCA_937911395.1 uncultured Labrenzia sp. | reverse complement strand
GCCTTTCCCTTCGTCTGGCCAATCAGAAGCCTTCGGCAGGACACAAAAGTCGAACACATTGACGGGCTGCTGGGGCGCTATTCCATGGATGCAGGCACGCCGCTTGGTGAGCATACCTATAAGGCAGCGCGTGCCTCAGCAGATACCGCGTTGACGGCTGCCAAACTCGTGCTCGATGGGGAAAAGTCTGTTTTTGCACTTTGCCGGCCCCCGGGACACCACGCAGGGCACGATTTTTTCGGCGGCTATTGTTTCTTCAACAATGCCGCAGTCGCTGCGCAATACCTTCGGGACTATGGTCTTCACCGCGTCGCAATTCTAGATGTCGACTATCACCACGGGAACGGCACACAAGCGTTGTTCTACGATCGTCCAGACGTTCTCTTCCTGTCTCTTCACGCTGATCCGAAGGACGAATATCCCTATTTTCTGGGCTATGCGGACGAAACCGGTGAGCATGCCGGAACCGGATTTACCCGCAACTGGCCATTGCCCCTTGGAACGGACTGGGAAGCATATTCGCCGGCGCTCGACGAGGCATGCCGCTGGCTTCTCGTTTACAAGCCGGAGGCGATGATTGTTTCTCTCGGATTGGATTGCTTCGAGCGGGATCCGATCTCCGGATTCAAGTTCAAATCCGAAGACTTTGTGAGGTTGGGGCAACGGCTTGCGCGGGTTGGCGTGCCGACCATTTTCATCTTGGAAGGCGGCTACGCCGTCGATGCGCTCGGGACCAATTGTGTGAATGTCCTTGAGGGGTTTTCCGGTTAGCCGTGCGGCTCACGCTCACCGCATGATCAAGTTGAGCGCAGCCAGCTCACGCTCCAACCCCGCTGCGTTTTTGAAATGATGCGCAGTCATTCCCAATCGCCGCGCGGTTTCAACGTTCGGGAGTGAGTCATCAATGAAGAGGCAGCGTTCGGGGGCGAGATCATTGCGATCGATCAGAATCTGGTAGATCCGAACATCCGGTTTAAGCATGCGCTCCTCCGCTGAGACCACAATATCCAGAAAGCTGGTTTTCAGATATGGAAACCGGTCTTGCGCTTCAATGAATTTCTCCGAAGAGAAGTTTGTGATCGCATAAAGCGGTATTTTGTTCGTTCTAAGTTCGGAGAGAAGAGCCTCTGTTCCCGGGACCGGGCCGGGAACCATTTCATGCCAACGATCTGAGTAAGCCCGTATCAACTCAGCCTTTTCAGGAAACTCACTTGATAAAAGCTTTACGGCTTCTGTCCAGGTCCGCCCAAGGTCTTGTTGAACATTCCAGTCAGGAGTGCAGACTGTCGTCAGAAACTCATGCCGTTCATCATCGTTCGGTATAAGTTTGCGATAGAGATTTTCCGGATTCCATTCGATCAGGACATTTCCTATATCGAAGACGACGTTGGTAATCGTGCTGGCCATGAGAACCTTTTCGGCAAATGATTGGTCTAAGAACTGTTCCGCAGTTTCTTCGGACAGCATTAGGGTAGATATGTGACGGACATAAAACGATTTTTTTTGTTTGTCGGGTTATGCTTGGCGCTTGTTTTGCCAATGGCGGCGGTTGCGAATTCTGATCTCCCGGAACGTGTCCGGTTGGGCGCTGTTGTCGCGACGGAACAAACAGCAAGGGAGCGCATTGAACCCTTTCGAAGGGCACTCGAAGAGATCACCGATTTACCTGTCGACCTGTTCTTGATGCCGACAATGGCCGATGGCATTGAGGCTCTTGCAGCAAGGCGCATTGACTACATTCGTCTATCACCATCCGGGTATGCCGCTTCTTTTGAGCTTTGCAAATGTGTAGAGCCATTAGCGACCGCTGGTCCGGATGATTTTCCAGCGCGCTTCTATGCCATCATGATTGCCAAGCGGAATGGTGAAACGGTTACGTTGGAAACCCTGAAGGATATGCGGCTGGGTGTCGGTGCCAAACATGCAGTCACTGGATACAGGGTGCCGTTGGTTAACCTAGCCGCAGACGGCATTAACGCCCGGGAGTATTTCCAGACGCTTGTTGAAGTCCGGGATCCGGTTGAAGGCATTCGTGCCGTGTTGGACGGCCGTGTTCACGCAACGCTCGGATGGTCCTCACTGGCCGGGGAAGCCAAGAATGGCTTCACTGCCGGTACGCTTAATGAATATTATGTCTCGGGCGGCAGCCAGTTTGAAGATCTCGACATCGTGTGGCGGTCGGCCCCTATTCCATATTCGGCCCATACTATCCGCACCGATTTGCCTGATGTCTTGAAGCGGGCCATCAGAGCAGGGCTCATGGATTTGCGGCGGGAAGATCCCGCGGCCTACCTCGCAATCGAACCGGACCTCCCGGGCGGCTTTGAGCCCGTTGTTCATTCCGACTACCGGCCGGTGTTGCGCACTTTCGAGAAGCCTTATGCGAAGGTCATCCAGACCGACGCCAATTAAGACCAGTCGGCGTTTGGATGCTGACCGGAACCGCCCCAGTTGTCCGAAGAGATTGTGGTGCGATCAGGCCGGAACAGGGCGGGTCGTGAGGAGCGCTTCCGTGTGCCGGCGGATCATTTCTTCCTCGTTCGTTGGAACAACCAGCACCGCGACTTTGGAATTCTGTGTGGAAATGGTCCCGTCGCCGGCATTGTTCAGGGCAGGATCGATTTGAAGACCGAGCCACTCCTGATCTGTGCATACTCGCTCGCGAATGAGCGCAGAGTTTTCGCCAATGCCTCCGGTAAAAACAAGTGTATCTACACCACTGAGAACAGCTGCCATCGCACCGAGTTCACGGCGTACCCGGAAGATATAGTACTCTATGGCTTCAGCGGCTTTGGGATCGTCACTCTGGCTGAGTGCGCGCATGTCCTGGCTGATGCCAGACAGACCTTTCAGCCCGGACTTCTTGTAAAGAAGATCAGAAATCTCGTCGGGGCTCATGCCCTTAGTTGTCATGAGATAGAGAATGACACCGGGGTCTAACTGACCGCATCTGGTACCCATCGGCAAGCCATCCAAAGCGGTTAACCCCATCGTCGATCCGATGCGCTGGCCGGCCCGGATGGCGCACATGGATGCACCGTTGCCGAGATGCGCGACAATGACTTTTCCCTTGTATGCGTCTGGGGCGTAGTGTTTCAGGTATTCGCAGATGTATTCGTAAGACAGCCCATGGAAACCGTATCGGCGAACACCTTCGTCATAGAAGGAGCGGGGAAGGGCGAAGGTATCGTTGACCCATGGGTGTTTCCGATGAAAGGCCGTATCGAAACAGGCCACCTGCTCAGCCTCTGGAAAAGCTTCCTGGGCAGCTTCGATGCCAGCAAGATTGTGCGGCTGGTGAAGAGGCGCGAGAGGTTCCAGCCCCTTCAACTCTTGCATGACAGCATCCGATATCCGAACCGGAAGATCGTGTTTGGTTCCGCCATGGACGACGCGATGTCCGACGGCCGCGACAGGTCGTCCTCCAAGCTCTTCATTCAAATTCGGAAGCAGAGCCGCCAGGGCCGCCCCGTGAGAGCAGCCGTCAGTGGTGTCTAACGCACGGTCAATCTGGCGCCCGGAAAGCGGGGCCTCGAGGTTTAAGTGCGGTTCCGCACCAAGCCCTGAAATTTGTCCGGTGACCTGTGCTGTCGGCCCGTCATAGAGTGAGAATTTGATCGAAGACGACCCGGAATTCAGAACCAGAATGACCGGGGCCATGATCAGTCTTCCTCCCGGTCAAAGATACCGGCAGGTGCAGAATTTTCTTTCCAATGGGTAAAAAGAAGCGCAAGCGCACAAGAGGCCAAACGCGCGCGCCCGTCGTCCGCCCGGCTGGTCAACATGACCGGTACTTTAGCACCGATTACCAATCCTGCTGCTTCTGCATGGGCGATAAATGTCAATTCCTTGGCGAGCATGTTGCCGGATTCAAGGTTAGGCACAATCAGAACCTCCGCATGGCCAGCAACTAGTGACGTGATACCTTTGGTCCGGGCAGCCTGCACATCGATTGCATTGTCCATGGCAAGGGGGCCATCAACGATGCCGCCCTTGATTTGACCCCGCTCCGCCATTTTCGACAACACCGCTGCATCTAAACTGGACGGAATGGCCGGATTGACCGTCTCAATGGCTGAGAGAATGCCGACACGTGGAGACTGGAGACCCAGTGAAAGGGCCGCATCAATGGCATTTTGCGTGATGTCGACTTTGGTGTTCAGGTCCGGCGAGATGTTGATGGCCGCATCTGAAATCAGAACCGGTGTTTTGCGCCCTGGAATGTCCATGACAAAGACGTGGCTAATCCGGCGTTTTGTTCGAAGGCCGCCATCTTTCTTCACCACGTGATGGAGAAGGTGGTCGGTGTGAAGATGCCCCTTCATGATGGCTTTGACCCTGCCTTCGTGAACCATTTGCACGGCTCTTCCGGCAGCTTCAGACTCGTCTTCAATGTCGACAAATTCGTATCCGTCTAGCGTCTCATTCAACTCGTCTGCGGCTTGGGTGACCCGATCCTTGGCGCCGATCAGGATGGGCTCAATCAATCCCTCCCGGGCGGCCATGAGAGCGCCTTCAAGGGAATTTGGATCATCCGGGGCAACCACAGCCGTTGGCAAAGCGGGAAGAGTTTTTGCCAGCTCGATCATCCGGTTGAAATGCCGGTGCCGTTGGACAAGCAATGCCGGTATGTCGCTTGAATCAAACTCGATCGTTTCCGTCGGCGCGATGACCTCGGCTTCCCCCTCAACAAGGCTTTGACCGGTCTCATTCAAGACAGCCATGTCGAACATGATGATGTTGTTCGGCCTTTTTTCCGTGACTGTCACGCGGACCGTCAGTTTGTCACCGACAGCTGCACGGCCCAAGAACCGGAAGGACTGAGCTTTGTACATGGTGCCGGGTCCCGGGAGGATGTTGCCAAGCACAGCGGATGCAAGGCCGCCGATCCACATGGCCGGAGCGACGGGTTTGTCGATATGGCCGTCGCCTGTCCAATCCGTGTCAGGCAAGTGAATTGGATTGCGGTTCCCGGATGCGTGGGCGAACACCAGAAGATCATTGGAGGAGCATTCACGAACGATTTCCGCAGTGTCTCCGACCTTGATTTGATCGTAGGTTCTGTTCGTCGCCATCGGCTGGGTTACTCCTGCTCATCTGACTGCTGCGCCGCAGCATTTAGCAGGACCCTACCAGCGCTTTACAACGATATAAATACGGCAAATCCACAATTCGAAACATGATTCTCCTTCAACAGTCGGTACACAGGATCGTGCCGACAAGCCGTGGTCGAAGGTAATAAGTGTCACTCAGCGTGATAACCGAATCTCGGGAGTAATACTGCGTGAATATCCCCGCTAAGGGAGGTGTGTACCCAAGTGTTGCTGCACCGACTACAATTGAGGTGTTGGGAGAAACAAGTGTGGCGGGAAGTGTGATGGGAGGTTCGTCGCCTGCGGACCAATCACTGGCCGGACCGCCAACACCGGCTTTCCGTTGATAGCTCCAATCCACTTCGGGGACGCCATTTGCCTGAAAGGTGACACTTGCGACGACAAAGGTAAGATCATCAGAAGGATACGGCTTGAGAATCGTCTCGCCGAGCTGCAAGTAGGCGTTAAGTTCGCTTCTGGTGACAGTCTGAGCCTGAGCGACCAAATCCGTTACGGCATTTGCCATACGGCTAACTTTGCGATCCACATTCAGCGCGTCAGTAAGTTCCACCATCCCGATCATCAAAACCAGCATGAATGGGAGGATCATTGCAAATTCGATTGCAGCAACGCCTTGCTCGTTCCGTCGAAATAGCCTGACGGGCCTCTCAATATGCCTAATCAAACATGCGCGAAGATAAAGGCGCTTAGGACCATGGTTCATTTCGGAAAACCATAGTTGACGACAAGTGGCGCTCGTTGCCGTGATCCAGAGCTGAAAGATTTAGAAATGACGTGAACATGGGCCACTTATAGATCACATTCACTGCAACAATTTCGCTTTTTTGAGACTGCGTATAAGCGTTGTCATCCTTCAAGTTGCCATCCTCATCATAAAGCGAATCAATAGAATTTACGTTCACAAAATCATTTGCAACGCTCACGTTGACGCGGATGCGTTCTGCGCTGCAAAGAAACGTTGGCATGGATGCACAGACCTGATCCCTGAAGTTCGCAGTTGAAAAATTGGCTTGGGATGCTTGGCCGGTTCTGATCATACGCGAGGCCTCAATCACAGCGTTGTCCACCATACGATTGACAATAAATGCCAGTCCCAGCTCCAGTATGGCGAACACAACCGTGAAGAACGGTAAAGCAACCAACGCG
>CALDSI010000516.1 GCA_937911395.1 uncultured Labrenzia sp. | reverse complement strand
GATGTTATCGGTTGCAAGCGCAACTTAAACTCCATCATTTGACGGTATTTTATCGTATATATGTCAAATGACAACCGATCTGTTGTTTTTCAAGGGTATCGGTGGGATCTCAGGGTTCATTTATCATGTGCGAACACTTGAGCCGTCAATGCAGGGCTCAGCATTGAAGATTCATTGCAGGGCCAATGATAGGTGTCCTTTTCAATCCGCGCCGGTCACTGATATTGACAACGCCAAATCGGTCAGCAGGTTTGCGGTATTGTGCATATCAAGTGGCAAAGCACGGGCTGTGATTGAATAGCCCTCAAAGTAGGGGACGAGCAGGGTCGTCAGACGGTCTGCAAAAGCAGCGTCGGTTTTGCCCTCAAACGCAAAGTCCACAACTACCTTGGAAAAGCGTCGATAGTATTCCATCAGGCACTCATCAATAAGGTCGCTCCTGCTGGAGATCGCCCATATTTCCCGAAAAGCCCGGCTCATATCGCTGATCTCCAGGCCGTGGACGAGGACGGCCTGCACCAGAAATCGAATCCGGTCCCGGATCGTTGAGGCGTTGCTCTGCTGCGCGAGTATTTTCAGGTTCTCGGTGCACTCTTCGAAGTAGCCCGCCACCATGGCAATCAGCACATCATCTCGTGTCTTGAAATAGTATTGCACATTGCTGAGCCGCATCTCTGCGCGCTCCGCGAGTTTGCGCATCGTCAGGCCAGCGTCGCCCGTTTCGATTAAAAGCGCCAGTGCAGCATCAAGGATCAGTCTTTCCTTTGGAGAGAGATCTCGGCGCTCAACCTTTTGTTCCAATTCACTATTTCCTTTTTGGCTCACGGCCGTGTTCCAAGGGCCTACCTTATTTTTGAGTATAGAGTCTTGACGAAATTGGTCAATCGACCTAATTTAGGTCAAATGACCTAATTTTGAAGGTGCATTATGATCAAAGCACTCCGTACCCCTGATACCCGGTTTGACAGTCTTTCCGACTATCCGTTTCAACCCAATTATGTCGAGGATCTGAAGGGGTATGAGGGCCTTCGTGGTCATTACGTCGATGAAGGTGATCCGAACTCCGAGGAGGTCTTCCTGCTGCTTCATGGAGAGCCCAGCTGGAGCTTTCTCTATCGCAAGATGATCCCGATTTTCGCAAAGTCCGGTGCCCGGGTGATCGCACCCGACTGGTTGGGGTTTGGGAAATCCGACAAGCCTGTCGACGATGAGGTTTACACGTTTCATTTCCATCGAAACTACATGCTTGCCCTTATCGAACACTTGGATCTGAAGAACATCACACTGGTGGTTCAGGACTGGGGAGGTGTTCTCGGTTTGACGCTGCCCATGGAGAAGAAGGACCGGTTCAAGCGGCTGCTGATCATGAATACCGGACTGATGATGGGCCCGGTGAACAGCCCCGCCTTTGATGCCTGGAAAGCGGATATCGTTTCAGATCCCGACGTGCCGATCCCGTTCATCATGCAGAAGAACGAGCCGGTCATTTCGGACATCGAGGCTGCCGCCTATGAGGCACCATACCCGGACCAAAGCTACAAGGCCGGTGTTCGCAAGTTTCCCCTTTTGATCGCGACATCGATGGACGCTCCGGGTGTCGATGTGTCTCAAAGGGCCGCAAAGTTCTGGTCGACAGAATGGACCGGCGAAAGCTTCATGGCGATCGGAATGCGCGACAAGATGCTGGGGCCGGATGTCATGAATGTCATGCGCACCGTGATCAAGGGCTGCCCGGATCCTCTGGAAATCCCGGAAGGCGGACATTTTGTTCAAGAATCCGGTGGCGAACTGATCGCCCAAAAGGCTCTTAAACACTTTGGCCTGGCCCAGGTCTGAAACACCCGAAAACATCATACGGTTGTGCCCGAACATTACGGCCGGCCGTCAACTCCTCACGCCCAGGACTTAACAATGGAACCTGAAATCCTCGTCATCGGTGCTACCGGTAAAACCGGCAAACGTGTCGCCCAGCGGCTTGAGGCACGTGGTCTGGCCGTCCGGCAGGGAACGCGCCGCAGCCCGATCCCCTTTGATTGGGAAAAGCCAAAAACGTGGGCCGCATCCCTGAATGGCATTAAAACCGCTTATGTAGCCTATTCGCCGGACCTTGCGGTCCCCTCCGCACACGGAGTGATCGACGCTTTCGTAAAGGCGGCCGAAGCGGCAGGACTGCGCCGCATGGTCTTGTTGTCGGAACGCAACGAGGCGCGGGCGCAAGCCTGCGAACAGCTTCTCGTGGACTCGTCCTTGGAGTGGACAATCCTGCGGCCCAGCTGGTTCATGCAGAACTTTAGCGAAGGCGGGTTTCTGGACGACGTGCTGGCAGGAGAGGTCTCGGCTCCGGATTCTGGGGCAGGAGAGCCGTGGGTTGATTTGGAAGACGTTGCGGATGTTGCTGTCGCGGCCTTGCTGGACGACGGTCACACCGGTGAAGTCTATGAAATCACGGGGAGAGAGCTGCTCACTTGGGACCAGGCAGTTCGTCTTATCGCCAGCGTGACCGGACGGGACGTGGCGTATCGCACATCCACGCCGCAAGAGTTTGAAGGCACCTTGATTGCCGCCGGGTTTCCTGCCGAAGACGCCGCCTTTGTCGCCGGTCTTGTGGCTGAGATCCTTGACGGCAAGAATGCAAGCACCGCGGATGGTCTGCAGCGCGCCCTCAGCCGAGAGCCGAGAACATTTACGCAGTTTACTGAGGACGCCCACTCGGCGGGCTGCTGGAAGTAGCAGTCTGAAGCTTATCTCCACCCAATGGAAACTGACCTTCAGCAGTTGGCGGCGGGCCAGGGTTTTGGTTGGATGCAACCCTTTATACCAGTGGAGGGAAAGAACGCATCAACCTCCGAAATGGAGACTTTCCAACGCCATAAAAAAAACCGCCCGATCGTCTCCGATGGGCGGGTTTCTCGTTTCAGGGCCGTTTGAGCCACTTATTGGCCTAAATAGTCCATCCTATGCCGTCACGGACAACACAACGGCTAAGGTCCGTCTATGAGCAGCCGGAGGTGGAGCCGCAGGTGTCGCATTTCAGGCAGGTGCCGTTGCGCACCATGGTGAAGTTGCCGCATTCCGCGCAGCTTTCGCCTTCGTAGCCTTTCATCCGGGCCTGGGCGATCTGCTGGGCCGCTGTCTTGACCTGCGGAGCAGGGGAGACTTCCACGGCAACCGCCGCTTCCGCGCCGCGGGCAAAGGCCGTTGCGACGGCAGATGTCTGTGCTGCCGGGGTGCCGGCGAGCTCAGCCGTGATCGCCTGGGTGACTTCACCTGCCGGCTCATCGGAGACCAGACGGAACCGCTCGGTCTGACCGCGGACAAGGCCGTGGGACACCATGCCGTTGTCCTTCTTGTCCTTCATGGTGCCAGCCGAAACCTTGTCACCGCTGAAGACTTCCGGCGGAACGTGGGCCAGTTCATGGCGGCCAAGATAGGACACGGCCAGCTCGCGGAAGATATAGTCGAGGATCGACGTTGCGTTCTTGATCGCATCGTTGCCCTGAACCATGCCGGCCGGCTCGAACTTGGTGAAGGTGAAGGCGTCCACATACTCTTCGAGCGGCACGCCGTACTGCAGGCCGAGCGAGACGGAGATAGCGAAGTTGTTGATGAACGCGCGAAGGGCCGAACCCTCCTTGTTCATATCGATGAAGATCTCACCGAGACGGCCGTCTTCATATTCGCCGGTCCGCAGGAACACGGTGTGCCCGCCGATCTTTGCCTTCTGGGTGTAGCCCTTGCGGCGGGTCGGCAGTTTTTCCTGCTCGCGCACCACACGTTCCACGATCCGCTCGACAATGCGCTCGGCAACAACCTCTGCCTTGGCAGCTGCCGGCAAGGCTGCGATTTCTTCCGCTGCATCCTCGGCTTCGTCGTCATCGTCGCTGAGCAGCTGGGAATTGAGCGGCTGGCTGAGCTTGGAACCATCGCGGTAAAGCGCGTTGGCTTTCAGCGCCAGCTTCCAGGAGAGCATGTACGCTTCCTTACAGTCCTCAACGGTCGCATCGTTCGGCATGTTGATCGTCTTGGAGATCGCGCCGGAGATGAACGGCTGGGCTGCAGCCATCATGCGGATGTGGCTTTCAACGCTCAAGAAACGCTTGCCGATGCGCCCGCACGGGTTGGCGCAGTCGAACACCGGGTAGTGCTCTGACCGGAGGAACGGTGCGCCTTCCAGGGTCATCGCGCCGCATACATGGGTGTTGGCGGCTTCGATGTCGGCCTTGGAGAAGCCAAGGAACGACAGAAGTTCGAACTCCGGATCTTCCAGCTGCTCGTCGGTCACGCCGAGCGCTTTCATCTGATCGTCGCCAAGCGTCCAGCGGTTGAAGACAAACTTGATGTCGAAGGCGGACTTCATGCCGTCTTTCAGCTTGGCAAGGCTTTCATCGGTAAAGCCCTTCGTCTTCAGCGAAGCCGGGTTGATGCCCGGTGCCTGGTCAATGGAGCCATGGCCCACGGCGTAGGCTTCGATCTCGCCGATTTCGCTTTCCGAGTAGCCGAGCTTGCGCAGGGCTTCTGGAACCGCACGGTTGATGATCTTGAAGTAGCCGCCGCCCGCGAGTTTCTTGAACTTCACCAGCGCAAAGTCCGGCTCAATGCCCGTCGTGTCGCAGTCCATCACCAGACCGATGGTGCCGGTCGGGGCGATCACTGTGGACTGGGCGTTGCGGAAGCCGTTCTTCTCGCCAAGTTCCAGAGCCCGGTCCCAGGCCTTCTTGGCGCGGTCGATCAGGATCGGTTCCGGGCAAGACGCATGGTCGAGCGGCACCGGATTAGTGTTCAGGCACTCATAACCTACGGCTTCGCCATGAGCGGCAAGGCAGTGGTTACGGATGACGAGCAGCATGAGTCTGGCGTTTTTCTTGTAGCCCGGGAAGGAGCCGAGCTCTCCGGCCATTTCGGCGGAAGTGGCGTAAGACACACCTGTCATGACCGCGGTGAGGGCACCACAAATGGCGCGGCCCTCATCGGAGTCGTATGGAATGCCGGAGGTCATCAGAAGGCCGCCGATGTTGGCATAGCCAAGACCCAGGGTGCGGAACTTATAGGACAGCTCGGCAATTTCCTTGGACGGGAACTGCGCCATCAGGACCGAGATTTCCAGAACCACGGTCCACAGACGGACGCCATGCTCGTAGTTGTCGATGGCAAACGAACCGTCTTCATTGCGGAACTGCATCAGGTTCAAGGACGCCAGGTTACACGCCGTGTCGTCCAGGAACATGTATTCCGAGCAAGGGTTCGACGCGCGGATCTCGCCATCAGCTAGGCAGGTATGCCAGTCGTTGATGGTGGTGTGGTACTGAAGGCCCGGATCAGCAGACGCCCAAGCGGCGTAACCAATCTGCTCCCAAAGTTCCTTCGCCTTGACCGTTTTCACGACAGTGTCGGTCTTGCGCGCGGTCAGGTCCCATTCTTTGTCTTCAACAACAGCGTTCAGGAAACCGTCTGTGACGCGCACGGAGTTGTTGGAGTTCTGGCCGGCAACGGTCAGGTAAGCTTCGGAATCCCAGTCCGTGTTGTAGGTCGGGAAATCGATCTTGGTGAAGCCCTGCCTGGCGAACTGGATGACGCGCTGGATGTAGTTCTCCGGCACCATCATCTTCTTGGCTGCGCGGATTTCGCGTTTCAGGGCCGGGTTTTTCGCCGGATCAAAGCAGTCACCGTTGTCCGCTTCGCAGTTGACGCAAGCGCGCATGATGGCGGTCAGGTGCTTCTGGCAGATCTTGGAGCCGGTGACGAGAGCCGCGACCTTCTGTTCTTCCTTGACCTTCCAGTTGATGTATTCCTCGATGTCCGGATGGTCTGCGTCGACCACGACCATTTTCGCCGCGCGGCGGGTGGTGCCGCCGGACTTGATGGCGCCCGCTGCCCGGTCACCGATCTTCAGGAAGCTCATCAAACCGGACGACTTGCCGCCGCCGGAGAGTTTTTCGCCTTCACCGCGCACATAAGAGAAGTTGGAGCCGGTACCCGAGCCGTACTTGAAGAGGCGTGCTTCACGCACCCACAGGTCCATGATGCCGCCGTCATTGACGAGGTCATCGCCAACGGACTGGATAAAGCACGCATGCGGTTGCGGGTGCTCGTAAGCGGTCTTGGACTTTGTCAGCTTGCCGGTCTGGAAATCGACATAGTAGTGGCCCTGGCTCGGGCCATCGATGCCGTACGCCCAGTGAAGGCCGGTGTTGAACCATTGCGGGGAGTTCGGAGCGACTTTCTGAGTCGCGAGCATATAGCGCAACTCGTCGAAGAAAGCCTGGGCATCGGCTTCGGTGTCGAAGTATCCACCTTTCCAGCCCCAGTAGGTCCAGGTGCCGGCCAGACGGTCAAAAACCTGGCGGCCATCCATCTCAGAGCCGTAGCGCTCGTCCTCTGGAAGTTTCGCAAGGGCTTTCTCGTCCGCTTCTTGCCGCCACAGCCAGGAAGGAACCGTGTTCTCTTCTACCGGCTTCAGCTTGGCCGGAACGCCAGCTTTGCGGAAATATTTTTGAGCGAGGATGTCGGATGCGACCTGAGAAAATTGTGCCGGAACCTGAATGTCCTTCAGCTGGAAGACAATCGATCCATCCGGGTTCCGGATTTCACTTGTTGCCGTCCGGAAGTCTATGCTGGCGTAAGGCGATTGGCCTTCCTTGGTGTAGCGCCGCTCGATCCGCATTTTCTCAAGTCCCCTTTAAAATCCCCGACGGTTCGCCCCGAACCGATTGATCATTTCCATTTCCGCCCGGCGTAGTGTCGTAACTGGCCTCTACCGACGGATCCTGGATCTGTATGTCACAGACTGGATGTCTGTATCTAGCGCCTCTTCATTAACGATCCACTATATATAGTGTTCATCAACAAGTTTGTCACGACATGTAGCCAGAAGCCGGACGCACGAAACCACGCTCAGGATCGAGCTATCGAATCCTGTACGGGTACGCTTAAGACTGGTGTTTCTGGATGACCGGAGCGCCCGGGAGAGCCTCCGATTACGCACATCGCAATGATTAGGAAACTAAAGTAAATGAATCCTTAAGGTCAACCCGCTGGCGACAACAGGTAGTGCTCATGTTGTGGGCAAGCGCAAAATCTTGTGTGTCTATGTGGATAGCGGGGACCTTGGCACTCCGGCAGTTCGGTGACTGCGGGAAACCGCCGAAACAGGCTTTAGGCCCGTGAATTCGGGCCGCGCAAAGTCTGTGGATGAAGATAGCTCAAATTTTATGAAACTTTTAAGAAAATGGCATCAGTGCACTTCAACGCGGTTTAAGGCCGGTCTGGTTTAGTGATCCTGCACAAGGGATCAAGGACCGCCTTTATGAAACATCATGCTGCCTTTGGCTTGGCGATGGATGACATTGACGTTGTTGTTGTTGAAGACAGCAAGCCGATGCAAACCATCCTGCGGTCGACTCTTCTCAGCTTCAAGGTTGCGCGGGTACGCACATTTGATTCGGTCGATGATGCTCTTGAAGCAAGCCTTGCCGAACCGCCCAACCTGATTATCACAGATTGGCGCATGGCCCCGACCACCGGGTATCAATTGTTACGCCTTATCCGTCACAAACATATGGAACCGCTGTGTTTTGTGCCGATTCTCTTTATCACTGCTCACGGCACGCGGCCGCTCGTTGACAAGGCTCTGAGGGCAGGGGCACATCATGTGCTGGTCAAACCATTGTCGCCGTCGACGCTCTACAAGCGAATCGAATGGGTGCTTCATGACGACCGGCCGATGGTTTTGGAAAACTCCGGTTTCTACAACATCTATGGCATCCAGAAGCTGATGGACCAGCAGGCGGAAAAGATGAAATCGCTTGCTGCAGCCCGGGTCAACCACAGGACAGCTGTCCAGAAACGCGCTGAGGTTGACGACGTGGTCCAGGAAGCCTTCGACAAGAAGAAGCAACAGCCCGAGGAACCAAAAATCATCGGACGCGGATTCGCGCAGCGCGCAAAGAAACAATCCGCCGCGTCGCGTCATATTAGGAACGGCAGATCGGCTTAGAATTTGCTGCTGACCCGCTGACCGCCAGACCTTTCCAGCCGAAAGATTTGCAAAGGCCGGTAGGGTTGATGCCCTCTGGCATGATTCGTCGATTTTCCGGGGCTTGCGGCAATGCAGCACTTGACAGCCGCGTCACTTGACGCCATAGTCCGGCTAAATTCCCAAGGCGTTTATATAAGCCTTGTTGATGCGACTTGAGATCAAGGGACCTTTTAAGGGCCATGAAAAAACTTCTGCTTGAAATCTTCACTTGGTGGAACGGCCATACAATGGGTACGCGGTTCTTCACATGGCGGAAGGGCGAGTTCGTTGGCGAAGACGAGTTCGGCAACAAGTACTACAAGGAACGCGACGGCAAAAAGCGCTGGGTCATCTATAATGGTCTCGCGGAAGCGTCCAGCATTCCTCCAGGCTGGCATGGCTGGATGCATCACCGTGTCGACACGGCGCCGGTCGATGAAAATTACCACGCCAAGAGCTGGCAAAAGCCGCACGAGGCCAATCATACCGGAACGCCGGAAGCCTATCGCCCCCATGGCTCGATCCTGACCCCGGAAAAACGCCCCGAAGTTACCGGCGATTATCAGGCCTGGACGCCAGGCCAGTAAGCTTGGCACCTATTTGATTTTTTAAGGGCTCGCTGACGCGGGCCCTTTTTCGTTTGGCGGTTTTGCAGCGCGCCGCCATTCGGTTGAAGATGGTTAGTGCTGGGTTCAGTTTTGCGAGCTGGCTCACAAATCGTCGTGTGATGCGTCTTTCGGACATCTCTTTTGATTTCGAGGGCAATCCGCATGATCATCACCTACGAACGTTTGACAGATCCGCAGGCAAACCAGCAGGTTGAGCAGGTCAATGCGGATTTTGTCGGCATAAGGCAAAAGCTACAGGCAGGTCTGCAGGACACGGCCGCTTTGTCGGACAACCAAGCGCATGCGCAAAACCTGACAGCCCTTCGCCGGCGGGCTTGCCCGCGTACGATGGTTGCACCGGAGCTGGCTGCTCAACTGAAAACCATCGCCTTTGGTTTTAAGAAGAATAAGGATCCGGCCGGTATCTACCCGCTTCGGGCAATGGAGGCGACCGGTTCAAACAACAGCAAGTTCCTGATTGGTCTGGAGACGGAAAACAGCGATGTCGTTTTCGCCGCACAATCGCTCGGTCTGATGGGGTTCATCGAAATTACGGAGTTGCGGACGTATTACTGCACAACTCGAAAATCAGAGGGCAAAGTTCAGGATCGTTACGGCACACGCCTGGTGGCGTTTTTGGTTGTTGGCCGGAACCAGCAAAACGAAGACAGTTACGTTTATCTGGCATCAGGATCAGGTGCGTTTTCGGCGAACGCCCTGCAAGTGCCCACAGCAGGAGACAACTCCGCACAAGTGATTCAGGCTGTGGAAGGGGCTATCTCCACGTTCAACGCCCCCAGAAACAACGATTACTACATGTTCTGGGAGATCAACGACACCGGACTTCAGTTGTCGGCAGCCGATGGAAAAGGCAATCGGGTCGTCAACATTCGGTACTCCAGCTTCGTTGGTAAGACCCGAAGCTACTTGGACAACTTCAGTCTGATTTCGGTCGTTGATATCAAAACCATGATTTCGGGGATGTTTGAGAACCTGGAAGGCCTAAGTTTTCAGGTTCCATTCAAGAAAAATCCGTCAGGCTTGCCAATGACCTGCACATTCGGTCATGGAGAATCCCGGAAAAACGGCACGATCGATATTTTCCAGAAAACAAAGTCCAAACAATACAGCATCCCGCAGGTGGGGATTGGAGACCTTTTCACGATCGGCTCTCCATTTTCCTACACCAAGCAAACCATGGAGAGCCACCAGACCGAGCTGGCAGTAACAACGGAAAAGACCGACAGCGTCCAGCTGACTGTTCCGGCGACTTGCTTTGTGGCAAACAGCTTTCCAGCCACGCCGCTTGCCGACACAACTACCGTCATTCAGTTTTCGTATTTCACGGGAGATTATGGCCTCAGGCTGACCTCGGAGAAAGCGAACAGCGATCCGGTGAGTGCGATCAATGTGCTCCGCAAAATCGGTTACATCGAGGTCGCTGTTGGGGACAATACCGGGAACGCTGTGATTACAGTCGCCGGCCTTGGGAACATAGGCAATGACGGGGTTTATCCCGGTGGTGCGGATTTGGGGCAATTCCAAGAAATTCAACTGCCGTTCAAGATCGCGAAGCAGACCGGTACCTTGTTCGTGTTGAAGCAAGTGGCTGGCGGTAGCAGTTGCCAATACACATTTTCCTACAATGAACAAAATGAGGCGATTACATACTATCTAGACAACACCAACGAGATGACCTGTACGTGTGTGTATGTCAGCAGCAACGGCTTCCGAACCGCTTCCAATTACTCCATCAGCATTCCCATCAGCACGCCGGCTTTTTTATCCAGCATGGAGGGTGAGCAAGCTCAAATCGACAAGGCATTGACGGAAACGATTATCGGATTTGTCTAGGAGGAGGCGTCTGTTTGACCATCCAGCATGCTGAGGATGTCGGCGCCGGTTGCCTTTGTGGAGAGCGCGTAGAAGTCGGTTTCCTGTTGTAGGGCGGAGCTCAAAAGGACGTTGTATTCATCCTTCGGGACTTCGAGTGTGCCAAACTTGGCAAGGTGGCCGGTAACGAATTGTGTGTCGAGAAGCGTGTATCCGCCCTTTTTGAGCCGGGCCACCAAGTGTATCAGGCACACTTTCGAAGCATCCGTCTTGAAGGAGAACATGCTTTCTCCGAAGAAAGCACCGTTGAGGCTGACACCGTAGAGCCCGCCCACAAGATCTCCATCCTGCCAGGCCTCGACTGTGTGGCAATGGCCCATCTCAAACAGCTCGCCGTATAGCCGGCGGATTTCCCGGTTGATCCAGGTTTTTTGCCGGCCCGGCATGGGCGCAGAACATCCGTCAATGACGCCTTTAAAATCAGTGCTAATCCGGATTTCAAAAAGGTCGCTGCGGATTGTTCGCTTTAGCCGGCGCGGAACATGGACAGTATCGAGCGGCAGGATGCCGCGTTGTTCTGGCTCCAGCCAGAACAGGCCCGGATCATCGGCAGATTCGGCCATCGGAAACAGCCCGCATGCATAGGCTTTCAGCAGCACCTGTGGCGTGATCTCAAAGATGACGTCGTTCTGGTATCCTGCCATGGATCCTCTTTGTTCCTCGCGCTAGGACCGGCTTGCAATCTTCCGGTCCAATCAGCGTTACGGGACAACCACCTCTGTTATCAAATTGGGGCATGGTCCCCAAACGTTCAATTGTAGTGTTTTCGAGTTCAAGGGTTTTGGAAACACCAAAATTCAAGTCGTCAACCGGCAATTCTGTTTTTGGGTCCACGCACGCTGTGTTCCGCATGTCAGTAAGTGAACAAAGGTAAGCGCCAAACGGCGGGACCGGAGCTGACACTTGCAAAGAAAAAGGGGCGTTGCCGCCCCTTATGACTTTATTTCTTGTTGGCCAGGTATTGCTCAAGCCAGTGAATGTCGTATTGGCCGTTTGCGATATCCTGGTTTTCAACCAGGTTCCGGAACAGCGGGATGGTCGACTTGATCTCATCCACGACGAATTCATCCAGGCACCGGCGCAAGCGCATCATGCATTCAACGCGGTTGCGGCCATGCACGATCAGCTTGCCGATCAGGCTGTCATAATAAGGCGGGATCTTGTAACCCTGATAAACACCTGAATCGACGCGCACACCCAAACCGCCCGGTGGATGGTAGTAGGTAATCGTGCCCGGAGACGGCGCGAAAGTTTGCGGATCTTCCGCGTTGATCCGGCACTCGATCGCATGACCGTCAAACGTGATGTCGTCCTGGGTCATATCCAGCGAGCTGCCGGCGGCAATCCGGATCTGCTCGTTCACCAGATCAATGCCAGTGATCATCTCGGTTACCGGGTGTTCAACCTGAAGACGGGTGTTCATTTCGATGAAATAGAACTCGCCGTTTTCATACAGGAACTCGACCGTGCCAACGCCGCGGTATTTCAGCTTGCGCATCGCATTGGCAACGATTTCACCAATTTCCGCGCGCTGTTCGGGATTGAGGGACGGGGACGGAGCTTCTTCCAAAATCTTCTGGTGGCGGCACTGCAAGGAGCAGTCGCGCTCACCCAGATGAACCGCATTGCCCTGTCCATCACCCAAGACCTGGATCTCGATGTGCCGCGGCTTGCCGAGGTACTTTTCCATGTAAAGGGCGTCGTCGCCAAAGGCAGCCTTTGCCTCTGAGCGGGCCGTTGACAGGGCGGTATCGAGTTCCGCTTCAGTCTGCGCCACCTTCATGCCGCGTCCGCCGCCACCCGCTGCGGCTTTCACGAGAACCGGATATCCGATTTCCCGGGCGATCGCATGCGCATCGTCTTGCGGCGTGACCGCGCCATCTG
>CALDSI010000515.1 GCA_937911395.1 uncultured Labrenzia sp. | reverse complement strand
CGATGCGCTGTCAGCGCTCGTCCGGGCGTCGGGGGTTGCGACGCTCTTCGCCACCCACAATCTTGAACTTGCAGGACGGATGGACCGCGCCATCACGCTGGCAGACGGTCTCGTCAAACCCCGCTGAACTGACGAACTTCCGCGGTCCGGTTTTTTGACCGGACCACTTTCGTTGGGGTCGGAACAAAGCAAAAACACAAAGGTTTCTGCGGGTTTTATACAAATCAAATCAAGGAGAACAAAAAAGGCTTGCAAAGAGAACATAAATGGAACATGCTCCATCTATCGAACAAGATGTTGGAGGGTGGTATGTTTTATTTCGCTCGTGACTGTGCAGCTTTTGCATCCCTTGTTTCCTTCTGTGCGACGCTCGCTGTTTGGGGCGACGTCATTCTCTCCGCTGGCTGAGTAGCGGAGGCTCCAAACAGCAATCCGGCACGTGGCAGCCGGGCAGCATGCCCTCAAATCGATACCGGATTTGAGGTGTGGTTGGGCTAAAGAAGGCAATTGGCAAGGCGCATGGCACAACATGGTCTGGCAGAGATGCTTTTAGCCCTTTAAAGAACAGCGGTGACAACCGCGCTGGCGGCTGGACGAAACGCAATCAACGCGTTTCACTTTGAAGCGAAGATTCGCGCAAGCCATTGAGTACGCCGCCATGACAAACACTGACATCACATTGGGCTCCGGGGCTCAAGCATCAGGTCCAGTTGGGAGTGGTCCGGGGTTCGTGCACTTGCGCGTCCATTCCGCGCTTTCGCTCCTGGAAGGGGCGTTGCCCATCAAGAAGCTCCTGGATCTCGCCAAGGCAGATGAGCAGCCGGCGCTTGCAATCGCCGACACCAACAATCTTTTTGGCGCACAGGAGTTCTCGAGCAAAGCCTGGGGCGCGGGCATCCAGCCGATCACGGCGTGCCAATTGTCCGTGTTTTTTGATGACGGTCTGGACAGTGGCCGGCGCGGCGAGCCGGCACTTGCCGACCTCGTCCTGATTGCCATGACCGAAACCGGTTACGGCAACTTGATGGAACTGACGTCAAGGGCGTTTCTCGACACGGAAACGGGCCTTAGGCCACATGTCTCAGTCAGCTATCTTCTTCAAAAAGCGCAAGATGTGATCGTTCTGACCGGCGGAAGTCTGGGCGCCATTGGTGCGCCGTTGCTTGCTGGACGCAAGGACTTGGCAAAGAGCCGGCTGAAAACACTGGCCGATGGATTTGCCGGGCGGTGTTATGTCGAACTTCAGCGCCACAGCATGGAAAGCGAGCGCAAGACCGAAGAAGCATTTCTGGATCTTGCCTACGAGATGGGATTGCCGCTCGTTGCGACCAATGAGGCGTTTTTTCCGGCACGCGAAGACTATGAGGCGCACGATGCGCTGATCTGTATCTCGGAAGGCCGGGTTCTGATCGAAAGCGACCGGCGGCGGTTAACGCCGGAGCACTATTTCAAGACGCGCGAAGAAATGTGCGCTCTTTTTGCAGATTTACCCGAAGCATTGGCCTCCACGATTGAGATCGCGCAGCGCTGTTCGTTCCGGCCGATGAAACGGGCACCAATCCTGCCCCGGTTTGCTGGCGCCGATGCGGATCCGGAAGAAGCCGAACGCGCCGAATCTGAAGAACTGAAACGCCAGGCCCGCGAAGGTCTTCAGGCCCGTCTTGATGCCCATGGTCTGGCCCCCGGCCTTGAGGAGAAAGACTACTGGGAACGCCTTGATTATGAGACCGGCATCATCGAACGGATGAAGTTTCCAGGCTACTTCTTGATCGTTGCCGACTTCATCAAGTGGGCCAAGAACCACGACCTCCCGGTAGGACCGGGCCGAGGGTCGGGTGCGGGCTCCCTGGTCGCCTGGTCCTTGACCATCACCGATCTTGATCCCATGCGGTTTTCGCTGCTGTTCGAGCGGTTCTTGAACCCGGAACGTGTTTCGATGCCGGACTTCGACATCGACTTCTGCCAATCCCGGCGCGAAGAAGTCATTCGCTACGTTCAGGAGAAGTATGGCCGTCAGCAGGTGGCCCAGATTATCACCTTCGGGTCTTTGCAGGCGCGTGCGGTGCTGCGCGACGTTGGCCGTGTGTTGCAAATGCCGTATGGCCAGGTCGACAGGTTGTGTAAGCTCGTGCCCGCCAACCCGGCCAATCCGGTCACTCTTGGCCAGGCGATCGAGGACGAGCCGCGCCTGCGTGAAGCAGCCCGTGAAGAAGAGATTGTCGAGCGGCTTCTCGGCATGGCCCAAAAGCTTGAAGGGCTTTACCGGCATGCGTCCACCCACGCAGCCGGTGTGGTGATCGGCGACCGGCCTCTAGAACAACTCGTCCCGCTCTACCGCGACCCGCGTTCTGACATGCCGGTTGCCCAATTCAACATGAAGATGGTTGAGGATGCCGGCCTTGTAAAATTCGACTTTCTCGGCCTGAAAACACTGACGGTCATCGACACGGCGGTGAAGCTGATCGGGCGGCGGGGCATCAAGGTGGATGTCGCCAGCCTGCCGATTGACGACAAAAAGTCTTATGACCTTCTGACCCGCGGCGAGACGTTCGGCGTGTTCCAGCTGGAAAGCCAGGGCATGCGCCGCGCCGTTGCCGGCATGAAGCCGGACCGGTTTGAAGACATTATTGCGCTCGTCGCGCTGTACCGTCCGGGCCCGATGGAGAACATCCCGGTCTACAATGCGGTGAAGCACGGCGAGCAGGAGCCGGATTGTCTGCATCCGCTGCTCGAACCGATCCTGATGGAGACGAATGGCATCATCGTCTACCAGGAGCAGGTGATGCAGATCGCGCAGGTTCTGTCCGGTTATTCGCTTGGGGAAGCGGACCTTCTGCGCCGTGCCATGGGTAAGAAGATTGCCGCGGAGATGGAGGTTCAGCGAGCCCGCTTTGTCGACGGGGCGGTCGAGCGGGGCATCAATAAAACCCAGGCCGGAACAATCTTCGACCTTGTGGCGAAATTCGCAAACTATGGCTTTAACAAATCGCACGCCGCCGCCTACGCACTGGTCTCCTATCACACCGCCTGGCTCAAGGCGAACCACCCGGTCGAATTCATGGCGGCATCCATGACACTCGATATGGGAAACACCGAAAAGCTCGGGGATTTCCGCCAGGAAGCCCGGCGGATGGGTATTGAAGTGGTGCCGCCGTCCATTAACCGCTCGCAGGTCTATTTTGACGTATCGGACGGCAAGATCCTCTACGCCATGGGAGCCGTGAAAGGTGTTGGCGAGCAGGCGGTGGAACATATTGTCGAGGTGCGCGGCGAGACGCCATTCAAGAGCCTCGGCGATTTCGCCCGTCGGATCTCGCCGAAAGCCTTGAACAAGCGCACGCTCGAAAATCTGGTTGCTGCCGGAGCCTTTGATGAACTTGAGCCGAACCGGGCGCGGGTGTTTGAAGGTCTCGACCGGATCATGGGGCTCGCGCAGCGCACGGAAGAAAACAAGACCCTAGGCCAAGACGAACTGTTTGGCGGATCGGATAGTGAAGAGCCTTTGCAGCTTGATGAGGTTCATGGCTGGGCGTCTGAGGAGAAGCTTCAGCGCGAGCATTCGGCGATCGGCTTTTATCTCTCTGCGCACCCGATCGATGAATATGCCTCTGTCCTGGAAAAGATGCGCGCTCAGCCGTGGGCGCAGTTTGCCGAAGCGGTGAAAAAAGGTGCTTCGGCCGGCCGACTTGCAGGGACCGTGATTTCCATGCAGGAACGCAAGACAAAGTCCGGAACCCGGATGGGCATTGCGCGCCTGTCGGATGCCACGGGCCAATATGAAGCGCTGCTCTTCCGCGAGAAGCTGGAGCAATTCCGCGATGTCCTTCAAACCGGGCGTTCGGTGGTTGTGCTCGTAGGGGCCGATATGCGCGACGATGAGCCGTCACTTCGGATTGAACAGGTGGACCCGATCGATAAGGTGGCCGCGCGCCTTCAAAAGAGCATGCGGGTGTTTGTGCGCGACGAGCGGCCGATCGCAAGTCTTGCCAAGCAACTGACAGTGCGCGGCGAGGGGGACGTTACGGTGATCGTGCTTTTGGAGAACGGTGCCCGCGAAGTCGAAGTGAAACTGCCCGGCCGGTTCCGTCTGTCTCCGGAAATCGCCGGAGCGTTGAAAGCGGTGCCCGGCGTAACAGACGTTCATATTTCGTAATCGGAACTTGGTCTTGGTCAGCCCTCTGGCCAGATTATCTC
>CALDSI010000514.1 GCA_937911395.1 uncultured Labrenzia sp. | reverse complement strand
CTCCGCAAGATGATCGTGCGGAGTTTAGAGCACCGCTTAACTTCAACTTAAAATATTTTTCCTAGTCAGAACCACAACCATTGCACACAAAGTGAAATTGTCATGGAAAGATTCCTTCGTCTGATTATCAGTCTCTCGTTGGGCGGTTTGGTCACGCTAATCGGCTTTGCAATAACCGGCTATTCGGTACTTCAGATTTATGGAGCATATCGTGACTACAGCGACTTCGCGGAAAAAAGAGCCGTACTCGAGCTGGCTAACGCACTGAGTGGTAGTACCGGGTATCTCGAAATAGCTGAAAAAGTCTTTTTCCTCATTGGGTTTCTGCCGCTCATATTGATCATACCGGGCGTTTTCCTATTCGGGTTTGGCGTCAGGCTCTTGATCCGAAGAATACGAATGGGCCTACCAGAAGCGGCGCAAAGACCTAAAAGTGAAGCAGAGCTTTGGGGAAGCACCGCGATTTATGGTTTTGGCGTTCTTATAACCGCACCGGCTCTGTTTTTTGGTCTGCTCGATGCACCAGAGACGTTCTCGTGGGCGTTACACTCAAAGGAAACTCACGGGAAGGCCGTCAAAGTCTGGCATAGTGAAACCACCGGGAATAATGAACACGAACTCTCGAGAGTGCGAATTGAATATACCACCCTCGAAGGCAAAACAGAATTTGGGGAATTTGAAGCCAGAGAAGCATTTGCCCAAAATTTGACCCGTCACCCGGACATAAAAATCGCATACGTGCCTGGGAGACCCAAACAAGTTTATCCAGCGAATAGGGTCCCCAGCATATACAGTGTCTTATGGTCCTTCATTTGGAGATTGGGAATGCTCTACTTGGCGATTTGCGGCCTTCTGGCAAACTTCATGCCTGAAAAGAGCCAAAGAGATCGCCGGTTTGACACCGCGGGCATTTCTCCCTCTGCATCCGATACTCAACCTCGACCAACCAATCAATTTCCCAGACAAAAGAGAAGCGGTTTTGGCCGTCGGGGGATATCTTAAGTAGTCTGGAATTTGTCTACGAAAACACCTGATATTTTGAATATGGAATGCCCCAGCAAGATTTTACTGGGGCATTAAGAACCTTGGCGTTCTGCTTAACACTATCGCAAGTAAATATCCCAATCCGACCTGCCTTGCGTGACTAGGTGCAGGTGATGTTCACATTGAGTTTGGCATCACCGTTTTCCTGCATGGAAAAGGTGATCTTGCCATTTGCATCTTCGAACACGCCCGATCCACCGAGCACATCGCGCGTCTGGTCATTTGCGATCGTCCGGGTTTCCGGGGAATGAACCGGTTTATCGACGGTATAAGCTCCTGAACGGGCATAGAGATTGCCGTTTTCAAAGCTCAGGACAACATCGGAGGCCAGCCTGACCTGACCTGCATCATCTTCGCCGAGGACCCGGGTTTCCCATTCAACTGAGCCGACCGCGTTGCCGTTGTCGTCGACCAGATCACTGTGACCGATCCGAAGATCACCGGGCACCGGTGCATCGGATCCCTGCTTGACCACTTTAACGACGCGGTGCTCATTCATCGGCGCTGTAACCGAAAATGGTTGGCATTGTTCAAGTGCGTGCGCACTGCCAATTCCCAAAGCTGCGGTGGCGAGTGTTGCTGTTAGCAGTGTTTTTTTCAGGGACATGTCATTCCTCCATGAGTTTGTGCCGTCCAATGCACTGGAGATGCGACCACCTATTAATATATTCAATATTTATTTCAAATGTTTAATTATTACATTTACTACAGGAAACCATGACCTTATCGAAAGGCAATCAAACAAAATCAAATCTATATTTTATGTAATTTTCCGCGCCAAGTAATCCGAGAACCAACCTGCATATCGAACCTGCAGTTCCGCACGGCGCCAGTCTTGTCCGGTGATCAGTCCGCGGCAGCGATCCGTGCCGCAAGCGCATTCCATTTCCCAGTCATCGTCATCGCCCGTTGCATAGTCAAAACTGAGTTCTTCACCTTCCTTGATATCCCGCATCGCATGAAACGCAATCTGGCCCCGAATTCCGAGATTCGGTGCACACGAATGATTGAGATGCATCATTGAGCTTTCCCGTTCGCCAGCAGAAACCGGCCCAATAAACAGGTCGTCACCGATCTGGATCTCTGCCGGTCCCAAACTCTTTGCCAGTTCATCGCGCCTTGCACGGTCAAACACATGACCGCCTTTGACGACAACCAGTTCACCGTTGGTGATTGGCGCTATGGCAAAAAGCCCGCGCCCTTCAATTCCGCTGCTTCGCTTTTCTACCTTTGGCGAGAACCAGGTCATCGTCATCGTGACAGCAATCCTTCAAATACCGTTTGGCGAAACTGACCGGCATCATCTGGTCATGACTGCTGCCGGACACACCGTCTTGCCCGATGTTCCAGAAACAACCGGTCTGCTTTCGCCTGTGCCAATGCGATTGCTTTTGCATAGGCGGAGTGCGCCTTGCCCAGGTGTCCCGCACGATAAAGCAGTTCCGCCTTGGCGGCATAAAGAGGCTGATAGTCCGAGAGATCTGGCTCCAACGCCGCAATCAGCTCCAGTGCCTCGTGGAGGGCTCCGATCTCCGCCAATGCAACAGCACGGTTCAAGCGGACCACATCCGTCGGCTCGAAAAACAGCAACTCGTCGTAGAGCAACAGGATTTGTGCCCAGTCTGGTGATGCGCCCTCACAATGGCAGGCGGCAATCGCCGCTTTGATTTGGTAAGGCCCCAGTTTGCGGCGCGCCAAGGCAGTTTCGACAAGGGAAATGCCGTCTTGCAGTTCTGACGACTTCCAGTGCGTCCGGTCTTGATCGAGAAAGGCAACGCGCGCGCCTTTGTGGTCAAACCGTGCGCCACGTCGCGCATAGTTGAGTGTCAAAAGTGCAAGGCAGCCTTCGATCTCCGGGTCATCAGGCCGAAGTTTGTTCAATATGTTGCAGAGGAAGATAGCTTCGTGTGCGAGACCGCGTTGATCGTCCTCAGGTTCAGATAAACCTGTTGTGAAGATCAGATAGACCACACCCAAAACGGCATCCAGCCGTTCTGCCCATTGTTCGGGACCCGGCACGTCATACGAAATCCCTGCGCCGCCAAGCTTCGCTTTCGCGCGGGACAATCGCTGTCCCATGGTGGTCTCCCGGTCCAGGAAAGCGCGCGCGATCTCTCCAGTCGTCAGTCCGCCCAAAGTGCGAAGCGTCAGCGCCATCTGGGATTTCGTTTCAAGTACCGGATGGCAGCACGTGAAGATCAGGCGCAATCGCTCATCCGGGATATCATCGTTTTCCTCAAACCCGGACACCTCATCCATCATCATGGAAAGGTCCGTCTCGGCGCGATCGACTGTTTGTTTGCGCCTGATGCGATCAATTGCCTTTCGATAGGCAACCTTCAGGAGCCAGGCCTCAGGAGATTTGGGCAGACCATTGCGCCCCCAGTGAGAGACTGCGGACACCATGGCATCCTGGAGGACATCTTCGGCGAGTTGAAAATCCCGGAATTTGCCAATCAGGATAGACAACAACCGCCCCCGCTCGTCCCGGGCGAGGCCGCCCAGGACTTTGGTTACTGCTATGGCATTTGAGGCGGAGGCAGTCATGGAACCTTCCGGACGGTTTAAGACACCGCCGTCAGCCGGCGTCAGGATAGTCCATCACCGGCCGCACTTCGACCGTCCCGTATTCCGCGCTCGGGATCTGGGCGGCATACCCAAGGGCCGTATCAAGATCCGGAACATCGATGAGATAAAACCCGCCCAGATGCTCCTTGGTTTCCGCAAACGGCCCGTCCATGGTTTCCACTTTTCCGCCGCGAACGCGCAGCGCTGTGCCGGTCTCGGCCTCCTTCAGACCCTCACCTGCCAGCATGACACCGTCTGCCGCCAGTTTCTCACTCAAGGAAAAAAAGCCGGCCATCATTTTTTCAAATTCGGGAGTACCGTAAACCTGCTCGCGGGCGGGATCTGCATAGATCAACATCAT
>CALDSI010000513.1 GCA_937911395.1 uncultured Labrenzia sp. | reverse complement strand
GCAGGCAACACCGGAAAGCCCGCAGGACATGGCCGCACGGCGCTACCGGGCGTTTGCCGGGCAGATGGATCAGTTGGAAGCGCGGCTCGCTGACCTGTTTGAGGAGGCCGGATCTGGGCCGCCAACCGGCGGGCTTCAGGAAATCGATAAGACGGTCAAGACGCTGGCAAGCCTTGCCAGGACTTTGACCGCCCTGATGGATTTGAAAACGGACGTGGAGCCGGACGGGGAGGACGACAACCTTGACGACCGGGAGGAGTTGCGCGCGGCACTTGCGCGCCGTCTTGAGCGAGTGCGCGAAGCTGGGGCGGATTGAGGCGGTGCTTGCCGCCTTGAGCCCGGAGTATCTGAAATTCCTGACCTTTGACTGGCCGGTCTTTGCCCATGCGCACCAGCTGCCGCCGGAACCGGACTGGGCGGTCTGGCTGTTGATGGGCGGGCGCGGGGCCGGAAAGACACGGGCCGGGGCCGAATGGATCCGGGCGCGGGCGCTCGGGCACGGCTGGTGCGAACCGGGCTTTGCGGGGCGGATCGCGCTGGTCGGCGAAACCCATGCGGATGTCCGTGAGGTGATGGTGGAAGGGGTCTCCGGACTTCTGGCCGTGCATCCAGCCGGGGAACGGCCGCAATGGACCCCGAGCCGCCGCAGGCTGGAATGGCCGAACGGCGCGGTGGCGCAGGCCTTTTCCGCCGAAGACCCGGAAGCCTTGCGGGGACCGCAATTCGACATCGCCTGGTGCGATGAACTTGCCAAATGGACCTATGCCGAGGAGACCTTCGACATGTTGCAGTTTGGGCTGAGGCTGGGCCGCAAACCCCGCCAGCTGATCACGACAACGCCGCGGCCGGTGCCGCTCCTGAAACGCCTTATGAAACAGGCAGGCACCGCCATCACTCATGCTCCGACCAAGGCAAATGCCCTGTTTCTGGCGCCCGGTTTTCTGGAGGCTGTGGTCGGCCGGTATGGCGGCACGCGCCTTGGCCGGCAGGAACTGGACGGCGAGCTGATCGAGGACCGGCCGGATGCGCTCTGGTCGCGGGACGGACTGGAGGCCGCAAGGGTTGCGGCGGCGCCGGAGGATCTAACGCGCATCGTCATTGCGATCGACCCGCCGGTGACGGCAACGGCCAAGTCCGACGCTTGCGGCATTGTCGCCGCCGGGCTCGGCAGTGACGGCAAGGCCTATGTTCTCGCAGACCGCAGCCGCCGTCCGGCCAAGCCTGCCGACTGGGCCGAAGCTGCAATTGGCCTCTGGCACGGATTGAAGGCCGATTGCCTGGTCGCCGAGGTCAATCAGGGCGGCGACATGGTCGCGCAAGTGATTGCCAGCGCCGATCCGTCCGTGCCGGTGAAGCAGGTGCGGGCATCGCGGGGCAAGTTCTCGCGGGCCGAACCGGTCGCCATGCTCTACGATCAAGGCAAGGTGCATCATGCAGGCACGTTCCCTGAGCTGGAAGACGAGATGGCCGACTTCGGTCCCGGCGGGCTGTCCGGCCGGCGCTCCCCCGACCGGCTCGATGCCCTCGTCTGGGCGGTCTCTGACCTGATGCTGGGCCCAAAGGCGGAACCAAAGGTGCGTGGGCTCTAGGGAAGTCTCACTTGCCGAGCAGCGTCAGGCAATAGCGTTCCAGGTTGGTCAGATGCATGGTCCATCCGGCCGCGTGGGCGTCGCACAAGGAACCGGACGCGTTTTCGGCAAGATCGTGCCAGCCGCTGTGGATGAGGGTGAGACGCGCGCCGTTGCGCTCAGTGAGGATCGACAGTGTCAGGAGCGTTGCCCCTGACCAGTCATCATCGGCCCAGGTCCAGGCGAGTGTCGTGGGCGGATCGAATGTGACGATGGTGCCGGAGGTGACAGTCTGGCGGCCATCGTTGGTCCAGACTTCGCGGAACGCGCCGCCCGCATGCGGCTCCAAAGAGATGTGAGGTCCGAACCAGGCGGACAGATGCCGGGCCTCGGTCCAGAGTGACCAGAGAACAGTGGGGGCGACCGGAAAACCGCGCTCGATCTGGATCACGTTCTGGTTGGTCATCTCACGCCCTGCCTCCTGGAGGCGTAAAGAATAGCAGCTTTGCCGGCCGTGCGAAGCGGCGCGTTTGAATCAGTTTGCCAAGTCCCTGAATCGGTTTCTCAAAGCCTTGACTCAGCGCTTTAACGGGCGCGGAAAGGATCGATAATTCATGCGCTTAAGAAAGGCATTTGAATCTATCTGGGGTGCAGATCCCGCAGCGGCACTTGAGGAGAAAGCCTCGCGCATCGGACCTCTGCTCGCGATCCAGGGAACAGCGCAGCCGGTCTGGAGCCCACGCGATTATGCGGCTTTGGCCCGGGAAGGTTTTGCGAAAAACCCGGTGGTGCACCGGGCGGTCCGTTTGTTGTCGGAGACGGCCGCCGCTGTGCCGCTGCTGCTCTTTGAAGGGGACGAGGAGCTGTCGGAGCATCCGTTGCTGGCGCTGCTCGCCCGGCCCAATGCCCATGAAACCGGCGCTGATTTTCTGGAGGCGCTTTACGGCTATCTGCTGGTCTCCGGCAATGCCTATCTGGAGCAGGTGCCGGTGGACGGTGTGCCGCGCGAGCTTTATACGCTGCGGCCGGACCGGGTGAAGGTGGTGCCGGGATCCCATGGCTGGCCGGAGGCCTTCGACTACACCGCCGCGGGCCGCACCGTGCGCCTTGCTGCAGAAGCGGACGACGGAGAGGAGGCAGCCCCGGTCCGGCATCTGAAGCTGTTTCATCCGCTGAATGATCACTACGGGTTTGCGCCGGTTGAAGCTGCGCAGA
>CALDSI010000512.1 GCA_937911395.1 uncultured Labrenzia sp. | reverse complement strand
GCGCTGGTCAACACGCTTATTGATGCGGTGAAGGATGAAGTTGAGCAAATCCAACTGTCCGTTGGTGCTCACAACGTCCCGGCGGTCAGACTGTATCAGGGCTTCGGGTTTGAACCCTACGGCCTCGAAAACAGCGCCCTGAAGGTTGGGGATCAGTACTTTGATGAAGTCCTCATGGCCCTCGATCTGCGCAAATTGAAGCAGTCTTAAACCCGCCAGACCAGAAGCCTGCGTTCCAGGAACCCAATGATCATGTTGAGGATCACGCCAAGCAAGGACAGGATCACAACGCCTGCAAACAGGCGGTCGAGGTCATAGAGTGATCCGGCCTGAAGCACATAGGCGCCAATGCCGTATTCTGCGCCCAGCATCTCTGCGGCCGTCAGCAAGATGATAGCGATCGCCAAGGATATGCGAAGACCTGACAGGATACCCGGCATCGCGCCCGGCTTAATGATTTTCCGGAAAATCGAAAGCCTGGATAGGCCGAAACTCTGCCCCATCCGGATCAGCGTTCGATCAACGTTGTCGACGGCGCCATAGGTCGCCACGACGGTCGGCGTGAAGGTACCAAAGGCGATCAGAGCATACTTCGACCCCTCGTCGATGCCGAACCAGATGACAAACAGCGGCAAAAGGGCGATCTTCGGCACAGGAAACAGAGCCGCGATCAGAGGCACCAGCCCTGAGCGGACGTAACTGAACAATCCGATGAGAATGCCGGTTCCAATTCCAGCCACGGCACCCAGGAACCCCCCAACAGCCAGCCGGGTCAGGGAGGGAACCATGTGAGCCGTGAACTGTCCCGACTGATGGAGTTCGACAAGAGTGCCGAGTACGTCCGATGGTTTTGGAAGTGTCAGCGCCGAGATCCAGCCGGACTGCGTTCCCCATTCCAGAACCAGAATGAGCACAACAAAAACCGCGATACCCGTCCAACGGCGCGGTTTTGGTGCAAAGCCGCCGCCGCGAAACCGAACGGTCTGGGCAGTGCCCTTGTTGCTTTCTGACAAAGAGGCATCAGCCATCGATCAATTCCGTATCGGCGGTCCGGGCTTCTTCCCGGAGAAGAGACCACAAGTGTTTTTGTGTTTTTTCCAGGTCTGGATCGCCCAGTTGACGCTCTTCCAGAGGTTTGTCGAGTGTTACGATCTCGCGGACCTTCCCCGGTCTGCGCGACAGGACCACGATGGAATGCCCAAGACGAACGGCCTCTGCCAGATTGTGGGTGACATAAACGGAGGTAAAGGGTGTCCGCGTCCACAGCCCGACCAAGTCGTCCATCAACAGTTCGCGGGTCTGGCTGTCGAGGGCAGACAAGGGTTCGTCCATCAACATGACAGCCGGCCGGACTGCCAAAGCTCTTGCAATTGCAACACGTTGTTTCATGCCGTCTGAAAGCTTCTTTGTCAGAGTCTTTTCGAAGCCTGTTAGATTGGTCCGCGCGATGACATCTGAAATGATCTCCCGCGATTCAGATCCCTTTATGCCGTGGTCTTCCAGAACCAGTGAAATGTTACCCTCAACGGTTCGCCAGGGAAGTAACGCAAAATCCTGAAACACATAGGTCAGCGGATTGAGACTTCCTGGCGGTGGCGATCCGACTTGAACAACGCGGCCCTTGGTTGGTTGTTCCAAGCCGCCGATGAACCGCAAAAGCGTGGATTTTCCACAGCCAGAGGGGCCGACAATGCAGACGATATGGCCGCTGGGGACGTCGAGCGTGATGTCTTCGAGCACGGTGACAGTGTCGTAAGCGTGCCCGACGCCCTCAAGACGTAGGTCCATGAATTGCTCCGGGAAGTGCGGGCGCTTGGCGCCCGCCTTCTTGTTTTCGATCAGGATTTCAAGATCTCGACGTAGGACGGATCGACCAGTGTATCCAGCGTCACGTCCTTGGAGACCAGATCCTCGGACTGGAACCAGGCCAGCTGGTTTTCGATGGATGTGACGTTCAGGGCCGCGCCTTCGTTGAGGTACATGGCTCCGTTGATGATCGACGGAGCTGCCTTTTCCCGCGGACGGTCCGTGTAGACATACTTGTGAATGAGATCGACCATCTCGTTCACACCGGCGTCGCCGTTGGTCTTGGAAACAAGATCAGCATCATAATCGGCAACACCTCTGGAGAAGGCCGTCAGGAAATCCGTTGTCATGCCTTTTTCGTCTTCCGCGTTCTTGGTCGACGTGAAGACCGTGGTGACCTGATAGTCCGGGATGTAATCAACAACATTGCCGATGATGTGCACGGCGCCGGAGCCAGAGAGCGGCTTGGCGATGTGCGGAACAATGGACCAGGCATCGATCTGGCCGGACTTCAGGGCACCGATGATCGCGCCGACCTTCTGCAATGGCTTGAACTTGAGGTCCACGCCTTCTTTCGCAGCAATCGTGGAGCCCATGTAGTGGAAGGACGAGCCGGCCGTCGTGATGCCGAATGTCTTGCCGCCGAGATCGGCTGGGGTTTTCAGACCGCCTTGGAAAGCTGCGTCGGAAGCGAGGATCTTCTGCCCGTCGACACCTTTCTTTTCCGACAAGGCTCCGCCGATCACCTTGATCGCGCCTTTGTCCGCAAGCGAAATCAGACCGCCGGAAACGGCTGTCACCGCATAGTCGATGTCGCCGGACGCAATGGCGACTGCCATCGGCTGGGCCGCTTGGAAGAATTTGAATTCAACGTCGAGACCGGCATCTGCAAAATAGCCGCGCTCATAGGCAACAAAGCTGCCCGAGTGCGATGTAAAGCGCAGCGCGCCGACCTTGATCTTCTTGTTGCTGGCAATCGCAGGGGCGCTCAGCGTGGTGGATGCTGCAGCAGCACCAAGCAGCGTTAGAGCCTTGCGGCGGTTCATCGAGATCATGGTGTCCTCCCTTTGGTATTAACCTCCGGCCATAAAGACATAAAGGAGGCGTTTTGAAAAACGCCCGGCCGGAAAATCATCAGCTTTATCAATTGTTGGACAAAATGCTTAGCACGCAGGCTTGCCCTCGGCCAGACCGTGAAAGACGCAGATCAGTTCCCTTTCGGGAGGCGGACCTCTACCTTCAAGCCTGTGCCGGCCATATTGGAAAGCGTGATTGTGCCGCCATGGGCGTGGATGATTGATCGCGCGATTGCAAGGCCAAGACCGATGCCACCTGTTTCTTCGTTGCGGCTTTCTTCAAGGCGCACAAAAGGTTCAAAGACATCCGCCAGACGGTCTTCCGGGATGCCGGGACCTTGATCAAGGATCTCGACGATCACATCAGCCTCCAGCGCCTTTGCCGTGATCTTGACCGAACCGCCGTAGCGGATACCGTTTTCTATGAGGTTGCGGAAGGCACGCTTCAAGGGAAGAGGACGGCAGGACAGCACAATCCGTTCCTCGACATCAACTTCGCAAGCATGGCCAAGGTCTTGCTGGTCGTCCGCCAGGCTTTCCAGCAAAGCACCCAGGTCCGCCTGCTCGGCAGGCTCCTGGCTCGCGTCGTCTTTGGCGAATCTGAGTGCCGCTTCGGCCATGGCTGCCATGTCGTCGAGGGTCTCGATCATCTTTGTCCGGTTTTCCTCATCGTCGATAAACTCCGCCCGAAGGCGCAATGAGGTGATCGGTGTTCTCAAGTCATGGCTGATTGCCGCCAGCATCCGGGTGCGGTCGCGCACAAACCGGGTCAGGCGCTCCTGCATCTCGTTAAAGGCGGACGTTACGGCGCGGACCTCGCTGGGCCCGGTCTCCGGCAAACTGTCGACATCTTCGCCGCGCCCGAGCCGGCCGGCGGCATCTGCAAGACCGCGCAAGGGGCGGGTGACCCGGCGCACGGCAAAGGCGACGATGCCGATGATCGCCAACCCCATAAGCGAAAGTTGGACCACCAGTGGAATGAAGGCGCCGGGTGGCGGCCGATAGCTTGTGGCCATGTTCAGCCAAGTGCCATCGTTCAGCTGTATGGAAAGGGACAGATCCTCCGGCTTGTTCATGACCCGTTTCAGGTGGCGCGGCCGCTCGGACTTTGGCACGTCGCGCCAGCTTTCCTTGCCGTCATCACCCCGGTTGCGCCAGGATGGACCACGTTTCTCATCTGAATGAAGATTGATGTGGATCGTCCGCTCAGACCCGAGTTGCCGTGCAGCATAGTTTTGCACGCGCTGTTCGAACCGGCTTTTTCCCGGCTCTTTTGCAAGCGGCACCTCGCCGGTCCAGAACGCGACATAGCGGGTGCTGCTGGCTTCCAGAACCCTGCTGTGCAGATACGGTGGTGTTTCTTCCAGGAGCTCTGCGATAGAGACCGCACGGGCCAGAATGCTGTCGCGGGCCAGGGCAACAAGGGCAATCCGGCGCTCGTCGTGGAAAATGTAGATCGAGATCGCCTGAACAACCACAATCGCTGCCAGCAGAAGCAGGATGAGCTGGGATGCCAGGTTGCGCGGCCAAAAACGCCGGAAAAGTGAGAAGCGGGGAGATGATGGGCTCATTCCACCTGCTCTTTCACATCGGCTGTAAACATGTAACCGCCGCCCCAGACGGTTTTGATCAGCTTGGGATCTTTCGGGTCCTCTTCAATTTTCCGGCGCAAGCGCGAGACCTGATTGTCGATGGATCTGTCAAAGACGGCCGGAGTGCGCCCTGTGGTGAGGTCCATCAGCTGATCGCGGTTCAGGACCATTTTCGGCCGCTTCAGAAACGCGCAAAGCAGTTGAAATTCACCGCTGGAAAGCGCAACCGCAATGCCGTCCGGATCCGTCAATTCCCGGCGGGTCACATTTAGGGCCCAGCCGTCGAAATGCATCCGGTCCTGTTCGATCGGGTCGCGGTCCTTCGGCACCAGCGATGTCCGCCGCAGCACGGCACGGATGCGGGCAAGCAATTCGCGCGGATTGAACGGTTTGGTGACATAATCATCCGCGCCGATCTCCAGACCAATTACCCGGTCCGTATCATCGGCCATGGCGGTCAGAAGGATCACCGGCATGGAGCCCGTTTCGACAAGATGACGGCACAGCGACAGCCCATCTTCGCCCGGCATCATGATGTCGAGAACAACAAGATCAATGGAGGCAGCCTTCAGCGCCTTGCGGGCGGCAGCCGCATTTTCGCACGCCGTCGCGCGCAGACCGTTCTTTACCAGATACCGGGCGAGGGTCTCGCGGATATCACGGTGGTCATCAACGACAAGAATATGTGGGCTCGGATCGCTCACCTTTATCTCCATTCGGTCGCTGTGCAAGGTGCCATATCAGCACCAGTATTTGCGAACTGCGTTGTATCTAAAGGAAAAGTAATAACAACCTGGCCCCGGTGCGAGCGGAGTTTGTAACAAACTGTATCATGCGCGGATGCGGCGACAGATTGCGACACTTGACCGGGTTTTTGCAGGTAATCCTGCGACAATTGCCACCTACCTTGAGCTCATCAACGAACCAAGGAGTTGTTGGAATGAAACCGTTCAAAACGATTGCAATCGCTGCCCTGGCCGCAAGTGTTGCCGGCACCGCACTCACCGCGGGCCTGCCCGCCTATGCCCAGTCCGGCGCGGCAAACGCGGGCGGGGGGCAAAACAACCAGGCAACAGCCGAGCAGAGCTTGGCGCATATGGGTGAACGCGGCGGATATGAGCAAGGCTACGGTCCGCGCGGAGGCCACCGTATGGCCAACCGGATTTTCGAGCGCTTCGACGTCGATAAAGATGGCGCCATCACCCAGGCTGAAATTGAGGAAGTCCGCACGGCCGATTTTGCGGCAGCAGACACCAACGGTGACGGCGAGATCAGCCTGGAAGAGTTCAAGGCTGCTTTTCTGGAGCGCTCCAATGATCGCATGGTTCGCGTCTTCCAGCGTCTCGATCGGGATGGTGACGGCATCGTAACCCAGGCCGAGGCGGATCGCGCAGCCAACCGGATGTTCAACCGGTTGGACCGGGACGGCAACGGCGTGGTCGAGAAGGTGCGCAGCGGCAAACGCGGTCATGACGGTGCCGGCAAGAAGGCCGAAGCCGGTAAGCGCGGCGAGCATGGCAAGCGGCATGCCCACGGGCGCCGCGGTGGCCCGGCCGGCATGTTCATGGCGGTCTTTGACACTGACGGGACCGGCTCTGTCACCCGCGAAGAGTTTGACGCCAAACGTGCCGAACTTTTCGCCCTGGCCGACACCAACGGCAGCGGCTCTTTCACCCTGGAAGACTTCGGGCCGCTGTGGCTGGCCATGAATGATGCCCGCATCGTCAACATGTTCCAGCGCGCAGATGCTGATGGCAGCCTTGGCATCACAGCCGCAGAGCAGGAACAGGCCTTGTCGAAGATGCTGAACCGGGTGGACCGGAACGGCGATGGTGTGATTACCAAGTCCGACTTCAAACGCAGTCACAAGGGTAAGCACGGCAAGCACCGCGACCGGAGCTAAGCCATAAGGAACAGCTTCCAGGAGCGTTTCCAGGCGAAGTGGAGACCGGTTCGCCGACCGGAAGCGCGTGAAAACAACAGGTGAGTGCGTGTCGCGTGAGCCAGCGAAACCGGGATATGCACGAGCCCGCCTTTAGGAAGCTGCCCGGGTCCAATCCCCCCGTCCCTGGGACCCGGATACAGAAAGGGAGCCGCCCGCGCGGCGCCCTTTTTTGCCGTCAGGCTGCACCGTGCGTAACCCTATCTTCAAGGTTGCTGGCAGATAGTGCGGTACCAGATCGATGGGGGACACAATGGCAAAACCGGGCTTGAGTGAATTTCTGGACGTCAAGATTTCGGACGGTCAGTTCTCAGATGATGATGTCATTACGGTACGCCGGTACATCTATGGCGACATGCATGTCACTCTGGAAGAGGGGGCGGGTCTCTTCCGGCTTAACAATGCCGGTCTTGCGATGCCTCGAACCTGGTTCGAGCTGTTTCCCGAAGCAATCGGCGACATCCTTGTCCATCAGGCGAACCCTCAAGAGTACGTTTCTGATGAAAATGCCCACTGGTTGATCGGTGAGATCACTGCGAATGGCCATGTTTGCAGCCGCACGGAGCTTGATGCCGTGCTGCATGTCCTGGAAAAGGCACGGCAAGCGCCCCGGTTCCTGGAACAGTTCGCCCTTAGGTGCGTGGCGGATTCCGCCATTTCTGGGCAGGGGGCAACCCGATCCGGCGCAACCCTCACCCCAGGCGTGATCCTGGATGCAGAAGTGGAGATCCTCCGGCGCGTTCTTTATGCCGGAGCAGGCTGTGGGGGCATCGCCATATCCAAGGCGGAAGCTGAAATCCTGTTTGATCTGAATGATGCCACCAGTGAATCCGATAACGCCCCGGCCTGGTCCGAGCTGTTTGCCAAGGCGGTTGCCAATTATCTGATGGCGCTGTCCGGTTTTGCGCCGCCGCCGCGAGAGGTTGCACTGGCGCGCGAAGACTGGATCAACAGTCCCGGCGGCTTTGATGGCGGCATTTCAGGGTTTTTCAGATCCATGTTCGGCGGCGGTGTCAGCGG
>CALDSI010000511.1 GCA_937911395.1 uncultured Labrenzia sp. | reverse complement strand
CGCCATCCGGATTGATTTCGGGATTTCATCCGGACGCCCGTCCCGGTTTCCCTTCTCGTAGTATTGGATCATCCGCTTTTTTAAGCCGAGTTGCTCAGCGGCGTCTTTTTGCTTCAATCCGAGTGTTCTACGCCAGCTCCGAAACTGTTCCGGGGTCATGATGGGGAACGGGGCTTTTGATTTTGAGTCTGGCATCTTCAAACAAAGGTGTGTGTTGGAACCAACGCCTTGATCGGCTGTCAGTAATTGTTTCCTGACACAAATATCCTGCAACACTAAATGTCAATCCGGAAGTGCACATAGTGCGACTATGATCGCTGGTTATTTGTTGTCCTTCTAAGGAAGACATCATGCGTTTAGAGCGTGTGCCGAGGTTGTTACGAGGCCGCTCGATGACGCGAATCGCGATTTGTTCGGGCTGAATTCTCCGCTTGGGTCATTTCGAGCGCGCTTTTCCTCTGAATATTTTCGACGTTTTTGCCGTTTCGAAATAAAGTTAACAATGCGCCGGGGCTCGGGCTATGGCTCTTTATTGCGAGTATTTTTTTCCTTCAATAGATTCTGCAGCTTTTGAGCATTGGAAGCTGAAGTGGTATTCTCACAGGGTCAATTATCGATAATATCAGCGCATAGTGTAATATTTACCATGTCGATTAGGAAGTTTACCTTATAATTAGACTTACGAACTTGTCGTCGCGTGAGTGTATAATTTTCAACGTTCTTTGTAATGTTACTGTTATATTAGATTATCGATAATTCATATTTCTTGAGTTAATAAAATCCGCGAAAAAATTTTATCTAAAAAATACATGTATACATCGCAAACTGCCGTATGTTTACGGTAATTCTCGGGCGCATACTCTGCGAAAAAAAGCCTGTATCCGTGATTTAGTCTAGATTTTTTCTATGGAATAGGTGTAAGGCTTGGCGTGCTTAATCTCGGACGTCCGTAGGTGAGCTTACATTGTTCAACACACTTAGGTGTGTTTTGGAGCTCGTCTGAAACGTGTTTATAGCCAGCGCCCGGTTGGTGGGATCCGGTGCCTCTGGTGCGTTTCAGAGCCTGTCATGCGGCTGAGGAAAATAAAAAGATCGGGCAAGAGACTATGAATAAGATAGCTACGAATATGGTGGTTGTTCCGGATATTGCGGGTCCGGATACTGAAATTCCGCATGATGACCGTCCGCTGGCCATTTCCGAAATGTCGGAAAAATTCGGCGTAACGCTCCGCACGCTCCGCTTCTATGAAGAAAAAGGGCTGTTACATCCGGTTCGCAAGGGTGCTCGCCGGTTTTACGGAGCGCGTGACGTCTCCCGCATGCGTGTCATCCTGCAAGCCAAGAAAATTGGCTTGACCCTTGTTGAAATTCGCCGCGTGATAGCCCTGGTTGAAGGCGGAACGCCGCGCCCGGAGCAGTTTGCTGAACTTCAAAGCATTTGCCTCGCGCAGCAAGAAATTTTGCTGGAGCAGAAGCAGATGCTGGACGAGCAGATTGCAGAAGTCGATCAGATCTTGGGCTCCTTTGCTCAGTTGCGTGGCTAACACCGATCTATCGCGCGCCCAATTAAAAACGGCAGCCGATTTGGCTGCCATTTTTGTTTTTTGGAGACATTATGTTTGAGCCGATTAGGCTTAAGCGGCCTTGGCGGTTTCCATAAGGTCGGTAAAGCGTTTAAACAGGTAGCGGCTGTCCCGCGGGCCGGGAGAGGCTTCCGGGTGGTATTGAACAGAAAAGACCGGCTTGTCTTTCATCGCCAAACCGCAGTTGGAGCCGTCGAACAGCGATACATGGGTTTGTTGCACGTTGTCCGGCAGGCTTTCCGCATCCACTGCGAAGCCGTGGTTCATGGATGTGATTTCCACTTTACCGGATGTTTGATCCAGTACCGGATGGTTCGCGCCATGGTGACCCTGGTGCATCTTGATCGTCTTGCCGCCAAGTGCCAGTGCGAGCATCTGATGGCCAAGGCAAATTCCGAAAACCGGCAGCCCGGCGTCGATCACGGATTTGATCGCACCCACGGCATACTCACCAGTCGCGGCTGGATCGCCCGGACCATTGGAAAGGAAGACACCGTCAGGCTTGTGAGCAAGGATATCTTCTGAAGTCGCGTTGGCCGGAAGAACAGTCACGTCACATCCTGCGTCGGTCAGGAGGCGGAGTATGTTCCGCTTGATACCGAAATCGAGAGCAACCACCTTGAACTTGCCGCCGTCCGCATCCAGATACCCTTCGCCCCAAGCCCATGTCTTAAGAGAACATAGGTGTGTTTGGGTGGTGGATACGTCTTTGGCGAGGTCCATGCCGACGAGGCCGGGCCAGTTGGCGGCGGCCAATTTCAAGTTATCCAGATCAAAGTTTCCGTTCGGATCATGGGCAATGACGCCGTTCGGGACGCCTTTTTCGCGGATCAACGCTGTGAGCGCGCGGGTATCGACACCGCTGATGCCGATGACGTTGCGGCTTTTCAGCCAGGCATCGAGGTGCTGCGCCGCGCGGTAATTTGCTGGATCTGTGATCGAGGCGGCAAGGACGGTGCCGCGAATGCCGCTGTCTGCGGCCATATTTACGGTTTCAATGTCTTCACCATTGGTGCCGACATTGCCAATGTGAGGAAATGTGAACGTGATGATCTGCCCGGAATAGGACGGGTCCGTGAGGATCTCCTGATAACCGGTCATGGCGGTGTTAAAGCAAATTTCTCCAACCGCTTGGCCGGTTGCGCCGAGGCCGTATCCTTCGATAACGCTGCCGTCGGAGAGCACAAGCAGGGCGGTCGCCGGGGTGTCAGACCATGCGTCTGCAGTCGTCATGTCTTGTATCCAGAGTTTGATGGTGACATCATGCACTGCAGGAAAGGCGATCGGATCTAAGGAATTCCTTGCATCTGGCCGTCTGCATTAAGCGCGGGACTCTATGGGAAGCGGGCAGGATCGTCAACATTGATCCTATGAAAAAAGATCTTTGAAATTCAATTGCTTGGCTTAAGTGAACTGATGAGTGTAATGCACACTGACCGGTTTATACGGCAGGGGTGGGGCAAACCATGCGCGATGTGATGCGAGACAGAATCAACTCGGCCCTAAGGGCTGCTCAAGATGCCGGCGACAAACGCCGCTGCGCCACTCTTCGGCTCGTTCAGACTGCTGTCAAAGACCGGGAGAGTGCTGCCCGGGAAAACGGCAAAGACGGTATCAACGAGGATGAAGTGATTGACATCCTTCAGAAAATGGTCCGCCAGCGTGACGAATCCGCTGCTGATTTTGAAAACAGCGGCAAGCTGGACCTTGCGGAACAAGAACGCACCGAGCAGGCAATCATTCGTGAGTTCTTGCCGGAGCAGTTAAGCGAAGATGAAGTGCGTTCGGCATGCGAAGAAACTGTGCGGGAAATTGAAGCCCATGGGCTGCGGGACATCGGCAGATGTATGAGCGAGCTTAAATCCCGCTATCCCGGCCAGATGGACTTCGTGCAGGCCTCTTGTGTCATGCGGGATATGCTGCGGAACGGCAACAACGATAACGCCAGCAGTGAACCAGCAGGCGAAGTGGACGGCAAAAGCGCAAACTAAGGGGGAGGCCCTCCGCCAGACTTTTTAGAGACAGCTGGTGTAGTTTCGCACAAGTCATCCCCAGATCGCTTTGGCCCTTTCAATCCGGTAGCGAAGCCGGCCAATAAGCCCTATTTTGAATTAAGCAGTTTGGTGGTTTGAGATCACCTTGCTTGCTGCAATTTATTCACACGGATACCGTCCCTTTCATGCGATTTGAGCCGCGCCTACTTGATGAAATTCGAGCCCGATTGCCGCTTTCGGAAATCGTGGCACGGCGGGTGACGTGGGATCGCCGGAAGACCCAGCCTGGAAAGGGGGACTACTGGGCATGCTGTCCGTTTCACCAGGAAACAACCCCTAGCTTTCACGTTGACGATCGCCGTAATCGGTATAAGTGCTTCGGCTGTGGGGCTTCTGGCGATCATTTCAAATTCGTCATTGAAACCGAAGGCCTGAGTTTTCCAGAAGCCGTTGAGCGTTTGGCTGATCAGGCAGGCGTGGCCTTGCCGGCCCCGGACCCGCAAGCTGCCCGCCGGGAGCAGAAGCGGGCCAGTCTTGCGGATATCTGCGAAATGGCCGCCCAGTTTTTTGAGACTCAATTCAAGGGGCCGCGCGGCGAGGGCGCGCGGGCCTATGTTCAAAAACGTGGGCTAACGCCGGATACCTTGCGCGAGTTCCGGTTCGGCTTTGCACCCGACAGCCGGGACGCCTTGAAGTCACACCTTAAAGGCCGCGGCGTTGAAGAACCTGCAATGATCGAGGCGGGTTTGTTGATCAAGCCCGATGATGCGCGCCCATCCTATGACCGTTTTCGCGGACGGCTTATGATCCCGATCCAGGATGACCGCGGCCGGGTGGTGGCTTTTGGCGGCAGAACCATGTTGCCGGATGGGCAACCCAAGTACCTCAATTCGCCGGAAACACCGCTCTTTCATAAAGGGACAATGCTGTTCAACGCTCACAGGGCGCGGGAACCTGCGTTCAAATCCGGCCAGGCACTTGTTGTTGAGGGCTACATGGATGCGATTGCCCTGTATCAAGCAGGCATTCGTCATGTAGTCGCTTCGCTTGGAACGGCCTTTACAGAAGACCAGATCCTGCGTCTGTGGCGGTTTGCGCCCGAACCCATGGTCTGTTTTGACGGGGATGCCGCCGGGATATCAGCAGCGCACCGCGCGATTGATCGTATCTTTCCGGTTCTCAAAAGCGGTTACTCGTTCCAGTTCAATTTCCTGCCGGACGGTATGGACCCGGATGACTTGGTTAAACAGCGCGGAGTTGAGGGCTTCTGGGCCGAGGCTGAAAAGTCTCGAAACCTCTTTGATGTTGTTTGGGATCGAGAGATCTCCGTTGCAAGGTTGGATACGCCGGAACGCAAGGCGGCTTTGGAAAAGCGGTTTGATGACCTGATTGGCACCATTCGAGACGATCGGGTCAAACGGCGTTACCAGCTCGATCTGAAGTTCAAGCTCTCAAATCTCTTTTTCGAGCTGTCCCGCAAGGATCGGAAAGGCGGAAAGAAGCCGGGCGTAGATCCGGCCGCAAACGACATCGGTCTTGCCCGCGAACGCGTTGCGGTCAGCGATGACTTTGGAACCGAGCGGCTTGTTTTGGGCCTATGTATGCGGTTCCCGTATTTGCTTGATCGCAACTTCGAGCGTGTCTCTGGCCTGCCTCTGGTCAATGAACTGCACATTGGTGTCCGCGATGCACTTTGCCGCATCGTCGATGATCTCGAAACAGCTGCCATTTCCGATTTGATCGCGTCTTTTGATGATCCACTGCGAGATGTGATGCACGAGATGGTGCTTGAAACCATTGGCCTTCAAGAACAGAAACAGGCCGAGTTTTATGCACTCAATCACCGTTTCCCCTTGCTAAAAGCCAACCCGCCCGAGGATTTCGTCGAGGCGGCGTTCCTGCACTTCCTTGACGTCTTGGAATTGAATGCCCTGGAGGAAGAGCTGCAATCAGAACTCAATGCTGCGGATGATCAGATCGACGAGCTTGCGTGGCAGCGGATACAGGCATTGACACAGGACCTCAACCGGCGCCGGGAAGAGTGCGCCCGGGAGGAAGGGGAACTGGCCGAAAGGGCTAAGAAAATCCGGTCAAACGGCGACGCTGGGGGAGGAAGCCAAGTCGCAGCGGGATAACGTTTTTTCATTTGTCTGCCATTGGCTCCGGCGTTTGGTCCGGAAAAGCGCACAAAATGCAGCGGAAAATACCGAAAACTTATTGACCACTGCCGAATCACACTTGCGAATCGTGCGCGTCGAGCTAAATAGAGGTTTTGCAGCCTTCGCGAGCCTCAGCCTTCAAGCTGCTGACGGCCAATAGTCAGATCAAAGCTGCAAGCCGCTGAAACAGAAAAACGCGAACGCACGTGCGATCGCGAAACCGGGTACTGCGTGCATTGTCGATGCAATTAATGACATTGTCGATAAGTGAGCAGTTAATTGGGACTTAAGGGACACGGCTTACAACCTGCAGAACAAGATGATTCGTCTGGCAGCCGCCGCAGCAATGCTGGCGCGCCGGAAATGCGGGTTTGAGCCAAACAGGGCGCGGCGCGGCCGATCCAAGGCCGTGAATTGGAGCACGATATGGTAGCCAAAGCGACACAAGCTGAAGACAATCAAGAACAGGGCGCGGAAAACGCCGATGGCCCGTTGCTGGATTTGTCGGATGCTGCTGTCAAGAAGATGATCAAGGCCGCGAAAAAACGCGGCTACGTGACATACGATGAACTCAACGAGGTTCTTCCTTCCGATCAAAACTCTTCGGAAAAAATCGAAGATATAATGTCCATGTTCTCGGACATGGGCATCAACGTGATCGAAGCGGAAGAAGCCGAAGATGGCCCGGAAGAAGTCGACGGCGGCGAACTGGTAGCTGCAAAATCTTCTGCGGTAGCCAAAACCACGACAGGCAAGGAACCTGCGGACCGGACAGATGACCCGGTTCGTATGTACCTGCGCGAAATGGGCTCCGTTGAGCTTTTGTCTCGCGAAGGCGAGATCGCGATCGCTAAGCGGATTGAAGCTGGCCGTGAGGCGATGATCGCGGGCCTCTGCGAGAGCCCGCTGACGTTCCAGGCAATTATCATCTGGCGCGACGAACTCAATGAAGCGCAAGTTCTCCTGCGCGACATCATCGATCTGGAAGCCACATACGCTGGCCCGGATGCCAAAGCCGGGCCGACCGGCGACAATGATGATGATCCGGATGCGGAAGACAGCGAAGGTGGTTCTGAGAACCAGGCTGGCGGCCCGTCCGAAAACACTGAAAACGAAGATGGCGAAGGCGACGGTGAGGACGACGACGATGAGTTCGAGTCCAACGTTTCGCTTTCTGCGATGGAAGCTGAGCTGAAGCCACAGGTCCTCGAAACCTTCGACCGCATCGCTGATGACTACAAAAAGCTGCGCCGTTTGCAGGACCAACTTGTAGAGAACAAGCTGGCCAACAAGACGCTGTCTCCAAGCCAGGAGCGCCGCTACAAAAAGCTGAAAGAAGACATCGTTGTCGACGTGAAGAGCCTGTCGCTCAATCAGAACCGTATCGATGCTTTGGTTGCTCAGCTCTATGACATCAACAAGCGCTTGATGGGCTATGAGGGCCGTCTTCTGCGTCTGGCGGACAGCTACAATGTCGACCGTCAGGACTTCCTGAAGCAATACCAGGGCGCGGAGCTTGATCCGAACTGGCTGCGCAAGGTTGCGAACCTGTCGACCCGCGGCTGGAAGAACTTTATCGCTAAGGAAAAGGAAAACGTGCGCGAGCTGCGTCACGAAATTCAGACGCTGGCAACCGAGACGGGCCTTGAGATCACCGAATTCCGCCGCATTGTTGCGATGGTGCAAAAGGGTGAGCGCGAAGCGCGGATCGCCAAGAAGGAAATGGTTGAAGCGAACCTGCGCCTCGTTATTTCCATTGCGAAGAAATACACCAACCGTGGTCTGCAGTTCCTGGATCTGATCCAGGAAGGCAACATTGGCTTGATGAAGGCGGTCGACAAGTTCGAA
>CALDSI010000510.1 GCA_937911395.1 uncultured Labrenzia sp. | reverse complement strand
GGTGATCCGCGAAGGGTACAATGTGGTGCATATTGACGTTCAGGACCGGCAGCGGCGCCACGGGACCTCGAAATACGGTATCTTTGACCGGGCGTTGGTCGGAGTTTTGGATTTGTTTGGTGTGTGGTGGTTGCGCCGCCGTCGCAAAAAAATCCCGTTTGTCCGGCCGTTGACCTAATTTGACGCCACAATTTCCGAGCAGAAACGCGCCGCTGGCGTATCAAGGTAACTGGAATCCGACATGGCTGCCCTCATAGACTGGTTTCATGCAGTCTTCATTGCACAGTTTGATTTTTGGCTGATCTTCGGTCTGGCTGCGCAATCGATGTTTATGATGCGCTTTGTTGTTCAATGGATGGCATCCGAACGTGTCGGGCGTTCCATCGTACCGATCGCTTTCTGGTTCTTCTCGATTGCTGGCGGAATCATGCTGTTTACCTACGGTGTGATCAAGAAGGAACCGATCATCATTTTGGGGCAGGGGCTCGGACTGGTGATTTATTTCCGAAATCTCTGGCTGATTTTCAAGGAAAAGCGGCGCGATCCTGCAATCTGACCGCGCCGTCGTCCGTGTGATATTTTGCGTGATCCGGCTGTGATCAGTCTGTGAAATCGCTTTCGTTCATCACCCGGGCCGAACCGGAGACACGGATTGAACTTCCCTTTTCAGGCCCGATTTCCGCAACGATGCGGCTGGGATGCCCCATGTCAAATCCCTGATTGATTTCGATGCGGCCCTGATGCGGCCAACCAATGTCCCGCAGATAACCGGCATAGGCAGCGCTGGCAGCCCCAGTTGCCGGATCTTCATAGACCCCGCCCGAGGCAAAGGCGTTGCGGGTGTGGAAGAGTTGCGCTGTTTCGCTGTAAGCAATCAGAATGGTGACCCAGCCATGTTTTTCCATTAGTTTACGTCCCGCTTCCTGATCATATGTCATGTCCGAAACGGCCTCGCGTGAGTTAAGTGTCAGCGCAAAATGATCTGCGCCGCCATGGACGAGCGCTGGCGGGATGCGGATATCGATCTGATCTTTCGTGTAGACGAAGAGATCCATAACCTCGCTCACAACATCATCCGGTGCTGGTTGGCTTTTTGTCGGGGGCGATTGGAGGGCGGCTTCCACGAGTTCGCCTGAGACAGCGCCTTCTACGGAGATTTCAGCTTCGTTGAGCTTCAGATTGTAGCGCCCCGGACCGAATTTTCGGGTGAGGGCGGATCCGAGTGCGATGGTTGCGTGACCACAGAATGGTACTTCGGATTGCGGCGAGAAATAGCGGACCCGCCAAGCCCCATCGCCTTGAGGCGCAGCAAATGCGGTTTCGGAAAAACCAACATCCGCTGCGATGGCGAGCATGTCTTCGACCGACGGATGCGCGGCACTGATGAGCACACCGGCCGGGTTGCCGCCGGTGTTGCCATCTGAAAATGCGGAAATGCGCTGAATGTCCATGGTGGGAGCCTTTGTGTGTTTTCGGTCCTCACCATTTTGTGACAAGCAAGGCTGATCGCAACAGGTGCTATCCATGAAACTTGTTCATGGAATTGATCAATTATGCGAAAGCCTTGTCGAGTGCTTGGCCAAGATCCTTGATCAGATCTTCCGGGTCTTCAAGGCCGATGTGAAGGCGAACCGAGTGAAGATCCGGATCGACATTTGTTGCTGAACGCATGCCTTTCAGTCGAACCGGTATTGCAAGACTTTCAAATCCGCCCCAGGAGTAACCGAGACCAAACAGGGTCAGGGCGTCGAGAAACGCATAGGCCTGCTCTTGTGTTGTCCCAGTCGCAAAGTCGAAACCGCACAGGCCGGAGGCGCCAGAAAAGTCACGCTTCCAGATCTCATGGCCGGGGTCGCTTTCCAATGCCGGGTATCTGATTGCGCCGATGGCGGGCTGCGCCTTCAGCCAATCCAGGACGACAGTAGTATTTTTCTGGTGCCGCTCAAGACGAACCGACAGGGTCCGAAGCCCGCGCAAACCCAAATAGACATCGTCAGGACCGACATGGCTGCCCATTGCGCCATGGAGCGTGTCCAGTTTGTGCCAGGCCTTTTCGCTGGCAGCGATCGTGCCAAGCATGACATCTGAATGGCCGACAATGTATTTCGTGCCCGCCTGAATGGAGAGATCAACGCCGAAAGCAAGGGGTTGGCAATATAGCGGGCTGGCCCAGGTGTTGTCCATGAGCACGGTCGCGTCGATTTCGTGCGCGGCTGCCGCAATTGCCGGAACGTCCTGCATTTCGAAAGTGAGGGAACCTGGGGCTTCGGTGAAGACCGCAGTGGTGTTCGGTTTGAAGAGCGATTTGATGTTCGCACCAACAGCCGGATCATAATACTCAACATCGACGTTGAGGCCCGGCAGGACGGTATCTGCAAAGTGACGGGTCGGGCCGTACGCCGTGTCGGCAATCAGCATGTGGTCGCCTGACTTCACGCAGGACAGAATTGCAAGCGCGATGGCATTCAGGCCGGAATTGGCCAGTTTCACGCCGGCCGCGCCTTCAATTTCCTTCAAGGCGTCTTCAAGGGAATCAGTCGTTGGATTGCCGCGCCGTGCATAGGAGAATTTTTGCGCGCCCGATACCATTGTCTTGGTGTCGGGATAGAGCACTGTGGAGGCATGGACGACTGGTGGATTGACAAACCCATGGAACCCGGACGGATCCCGGCCGCTGTGCGCAAGAATGGTTTCAATGATTCTTTTTGTGTCCGGCGTATTCGTCATAAATCCTTCAGTCCGCTTTGGCTGTCTTGTTGTTCTATGTCGGCATTCAGCTCCGGCCCACTGCCAATAAGCTGATCAAGTTATGTGCCGACGGGCTTTCTGATGGCGAAACTGCTTCATGTCGCTGTTTTTCCCAAGACATTTTTTCATTGGTATTCGTGATTTGTTGCAATGGTCCTTTGAAAGGCAGGGATTTGCGAGCCCTATGTCGCCCCTCAGGAGGACTGAAAAAATGAAAAACACTTTCAAAAACCTGGTGGTTGCGGCCGCTTTCACTAGTGCTGCCATTCCCGCTTCTGCGTCAACACTCGAGCAGGTCAAGGAGAACGGCTACTTCACCTGTGGTGTTAGCCAGGGCAATCCCGGGTTTTCCAATCCAGACAGCAATGGCAATTGGAGTGGACTGGATGTCGACTACTGCCGAGCGATTGCTGCAGCTGTTCTCGGGGATCCGGCCGCTGTCAAGTTCCGGCCATTGTCATCACCGGAACGGTTCACAGCGCTGCAATCCGGCGAAATCGATGTTCTGTCGCGCACGACAACATGGACGATGTCGCGCGACACGAACCTTGGCGCCAATTTTGCCGGTGTCATGTACTATGACGGCCAGGCGATGATGGTCCGCAAGGAGCTCGGGATTACATCGGCGATGGAACTAGCGGGTGCTTCGGTTTGCACGGCTACAGGAACCACGACGGAACTCAACGTTGCCGACTTCTTCCGGGTCAACAATATGGAGTACGAAGTCGTAGCGTTTGAAAAGAATGACGAGGTAACTCAAGCCTATGATGCCGGCAGGTGCGACGTTTACACAACCGACAAATCCGGTTTGCACGCCAACCGCTTGAAGCTGACCAATCCGTCCGAACACATGATTTTGCCGGAGGTCATTTCAAAAGAGCCGCTGGGTCCGGTGGTCAGGCAGGGCGACGATCAGTGGTTCAATATTGCGAAATGGACCTTGAACGTTCTGATTAACGCAGAAGAACTCGGTGTGACCCAGGCAAATGTCGCAGACATGGCGTTGTCCGATAATCCAGCTGTTAAACGGCTGCTTGGGGTCGAAGGCAACTTCGGCGGTTCGCTCGGACTTGATCAGGACTGGGCCGTCCGCATCATAAGCGCGGTCGGTAATTACGGAGAAATCTTCTCGCGCAACGTTGGAGTTGATACCCCGCTTGGAATTGAGCGTGGTTTGAACGCGTCCTGGATCGACGGCGGTATTCTTTACACCCCGCCGGTTCGGTAAAAAAGGTCTTGGTCCGATGCATTTGCAAGACTGCATCGGACCTCCCTTTGCGGCGTTTTAGATCTTTCCGTAGGGAACGCAGCTCCAGCGAATAAAAACGAATGATTACGTAATGGGCAGCCAATGAGGCGAAACTAGACATGTTCGCGTTTTGTGCAGCCATGGTAACCGTAATCCTACTTCAGCCCGAGAAATTTAACGAGATATCGTCAGCAAGTACTTGACCCGAACTCGCAAATGCCATCGTATGGGGGCTGTTGGATCGGGGGATGATTTCCGGAGGAACCAGCGCCTTGCGCTGGAATTTGCCCGCCATGTCGGGCGAAGAGGATATCAACTCATACCGGCCAGCTAAATAAAAGTAATGGGTAACAAATAAAGGCTGCATATCCATGTCTAACAAAATCCTTCCGCTCGTACTCGGCGCCGCTATGGGTGTTGCTGCGACAGCTGCTGGTGCGACGACGCTGGAAGACGTCAAGGGCAAAGGCTTCATCCAGTGTGGTGTGAGCCAGGGTCTTCCGGGCTTCTCAAACCCGGATGCACAGGGGAACTGGACCGGTCTCGATGTTGATCTCTGCCGCGCAATGGCTGCTGCAGTATTCGGCGACGCGTCTGCCGTTAAATTCACTCCGCTTTCTGCCAAAGAGCGCTTCACCGCTCTGCAGTCCGGCGAAGTTGACGTTCTGTCCCGGAACACCACCTGGACCATGTCCCGCGACACTCAGCTTGGTCTGAACTTCGCTGGCGTCAACTACTATGACGGTCAAGGCTTCATGGTCCGTAAGGATCTGGGCGTGACCTCTGCTCTGGAACTGTCCGGCGCATCTGTCTGCACCAACACCGGTACAACCACCGAGCTGAACGTTGCTGACTACTTCCGTGCGAACAACATGCCGTACGAAATCGTCGCATTCGAAAAAGCTGACGAAGTTGTCGCTGCATACGACGCTGGCCGTTGTGACGTTTACACCACGGACGCATCCGGCCTGTACGCTCAGCGCCTGAAGCTGACCAACCCGGGCGACCACATGGTTCTGCCGGAAATCATTTCCAAAGAGCCGCTTGGTCCGGTTGTTCGTCAGGGCGACGATGAGTGGTTCAACATCGCTAAGTGGACCCTCAACGCAATGATCAACGCCGAAGAAATGGGCGTGACCTCTGCAAACGTTGACGAAATGAAGGGTTCTGACAACCCGTCCGTCAAGCGTCTGCTTGGTGCTGAAGGTGCATTCGGTGAGGCCATCGGCCTGTCCAACGACTGGGCTTACAACATCATCAAAAACGTTGGTAACTACGAAGAAAGCTTCAATGCCAACGTCGGTCCGGACACTCCGCTCGGCATCTCCCGCGGCGTGAACGCCCTGTGGTCGAACGGTGGGTTCCTGTACGCTCCGCCGGTACGCTAATCCTCTGATTTAAAGAGGTTTTTGGGGTTCCGGCGGCATGACTGCCGGAACCCTCAATAAATTCTGCGCCAAAATAACCGGAAAACATCCGGACAGTGCGCGGGGAACACACCTGCTTTCTGCCGATAGGGGACGCTGAACAAGCGTTGAGATGGAAAGCAGACGACGCCACGTCCACGGCTTGCGGACACTTGATCTGCCACATATGCCGGGCGTGATAACTTGGGCGAGGTTCTATGTCAGTCATGGAGCAGGACTCGGCGGGGGCGCCGGCGCGTGCTTCGCTGGTGAATGATCCGAAGGTACGCGGGCTGTTTTATCAGGCACTCCTGATCGCAGCTTTGGTCTTCTTCGGGTATTTCATAGTGACGAACACGGTAGCCAACCTGGAGCGGCAGAACATTGCCTCCGGTTGGGGTTTCGTTGAAAATACGGCCGGTTTTGGCATCATCCAAACCTTGGTTCCGTATGCCGAAACGTCTACTTATGGCCAGGCGATTTTCGTCGGCTTTCTCAACACACTCATGGTCGCAGTCGTCGGGATCTTTTTTGCGACCATCATCGGATTTGTCGTCGGCATTGCGCGGCTGTCCAACAACTGGGTCATCAACCAGATCGCGTATTGGTATGGCGAACTGGTCCGAAATGTTCCACTTCTTCTCCAGATCTTCTTTTGGTACTTCGCCGTTCTGCGTGCGGTGCCGGGCAAACGCGAAAAGTGGTCCTTGTTCGACACCTTCCATCTGAACATTGCCGGTTTGCGGATGCCCAAGCCCATTTGGGAAGACGGCTCCGGGTTTATCGGCATTGCTTTGATCATTGGTATCGTCGCGTCCGTTGTTGTGTCGAAATGGGCACGTAAACGCCAGGATGATACCGGGGAGCAGTTCCCTGTGTTCTGGACCGCTGTTGGTTTGATCAT
>CALDSI010000509.1 GCA_937911395.1 uncultured Labrenzia sp. | reverse complement strand
CGCATCGCCCTTGCAAGAGCCGAGTTCCCACCTTTTGTGATGTGAGGGCCGGAGACATGGTTCGCGATCAGTTCAGCTTCCGCCTCAAAACCCTTTGAATTATACATCAGTGCCGGACTGGTCGGCCGCAGTTCTGTGTCTGTCAGAACCATCGTTCCTGATGTTCCGTCCACCGCAATGCCGGAAATCTCGGATAAGTCGCGGCCAAGAGCTCTGAGCGCTTGACCCTGCATAGTCAGGCACTCCCGGACCGTCTTCCACCATTTTTCGGCATCAATGTTGGCTGGGTCCTGTTGTAAATGAGCAACTCGCGCGTCGGAGACGAGCTCTTCAGATTCCAGAACAGCCGTGCGCACTCCCGAAGTGCCAATGTCGATGCCGAGTGTCAGCATCAGCGTTGCTCCGCAAGCGCCTGGCGGTATTTCTCGGCATCCCAATTGAGCAATTCCGCCTCTGCGTCCCGGCCAATCGGATCCACAGTCCAGTCTGCCGGCAGGCGAGCAAGAACATCTGACAGGCAGCGCAACATTGCCTTTTGAGAGCTCGTTGCATCCTTGCGGATCAGTATTCCTTGTCCCTTGATCAAGATTGCCGGGGGTACACCGTCATGGTCGCGGACAGGCAGCGCCGGACCAAGAAAAACCACATGGTCCGGGTAGTAGGTGCCGGTCAGTGCCAGATCGGCAACTTGCGGATCGAGGGCGATCCAGCTCTCCTCAGACCAAACAAACCCTTCTGGTGCCGGACTGCCTGGATCTGCAGTCTTGTCTTTGGACGGTGGCAAGGCCAACCGATTTTCAACGTCTTGGAGGAGATCGCTGACCGCGTCCACGCTTTCTCCACATACAATCAGCCCATGATTTTGCAGCACTACTATTTTCGTCTCCGGCTCTATTCGTGCCAGAATTTCCCGCGTTAGCGGTAGGCCGGGTTTTGCATATGGAATCGCGACGTAGGGCATTTCAGCCAGCTTTTCGGCAAGAACCGTTCGCCCTTCCGGGCTGATCGCATGGGTGATTGTTGCCACCGAATGCGTGTGCGCGACCACTGCGTGATCCAATGCTGCATGGAAGGTTGTCTCAATCGACGGCCTCAGTTTGATTGCCGGGTCCAGTGTCGTCGATTTGCAGCTTCCATCTCCCTGGGTTTCATATGCCTCTGACAAAGCCGCGGTTCGGTCGACGGCGACAAAAATGTCGGTTGTTTCCGCGTTCGCAAGTTCTGTGCCCGACGCTTTGATCCACATAACAGCCCCGGACTTTATCGAAGTGTTACCCCCTGGGCCTTGGACCTGAAGCGGGTCTTGTCCCAGCCGAGCGGACAATGCGCGAAACGCAGGTGTCAAAAGTTCGGGCAATGTTCCGTTCATCGGAGGACCTCCAGTCTGAAGGTCGGGAGCGGGGTGTTTCTTTCAGCACATAACCTGGCCAATGTTCTGTCTGCATCTCCGGTCGAAAAGTCGGCGGCATATAGACCGCCCTGGATCAACACACTGTCCCATCCGGCAGCGACTGCTCCGGCAGTGTCATGCTCCAGACTGTCGCCGATCATGAGCAGCCGGTTTGTTCCGAGCGCAGTTTCCACCGCGTCAAAAACGGGCTTGTACGGCTTTCCGTAGTAAACGACGTCGCCTCCAGCGGCGGTGTAGTTATCTGCAAGGGCTCCGGGAGACAGGACTGTCTGGCCGCCGGCTCTCGGGCTGGCCTTGTCCGGATTGGAGCAGTAGATGCGGAGGTGCCGGCTTGCAGCTTCTTCCAACAGTGGTTGCCAATCCGACAGGTTGGTGCCATCCGGTAGCCCCATCAACAACACTGCTTCTGCAGAGTTCAGATCCGGCGTCAGGTCAATAGCAAGGTCAGCTGCCCACGCGCCTGCGTCGCCCTTGGTCCTTTCCACCGGGAAAAAGCGGCGTTCGGTAATCGTGCCATTCGAGATGTCACGCCAAAGGGCTTCGCCGCTCGTCATGACACAATCAAACAGACCGCTGGAAAATCCCATGGCAGCGATGCGGGCCCGGTTGGGAGCGGCCCGTTTGCCAGAGTTCGACAGTACCGCCAGCCGGGTACCTCGTGCCATAAG
>CALDSI010000508.1 GCA_937911395.1 uncultured Labrenzia sp. | reverse complement strand
CTGATTTGCCTCGACATGAAGAGCCCGCGCGGGAAATGCACAAGCGTTGGATTAGCTTGATGTTTTAGGAAATGCACGGGTTTGCCGCAAGGCCTCTCCCAAAACCATGCCGCAGGACACAGCAACGTTGAGTGATCGCATGCCCTCGGCCATCGGGATGGTCAGTCGCGCATCTGCCAGTTGGTGGATTGCATCCGGTGCCCCGGTGCTTTCGCGGCCCAAGAGCAAGATGTCATCTGCTTCAAATTCAAAATCCGTGTAAGCAAGGTCTGTTTTTGTCGTCAACAGCACGAGGCGCCGTTTATGTGTCTGGCGCCAGTTGTCGAACGCCTCGAAATTGAGATGGAGTTTCAGGGCAGCCCGTTCCAGATAGTCCATCCCTGCGCGTTTCAACGCGCTGTCGGACAGCGGAAAACCCGCAGGTTCGATCAAATGCACCGTTACACTCATGCAGGCCGCGAGCCTCAGCATGGTTCCGGTGTTCTGCGGAATATCGGGCTTGTAAAGGGCGATGTCGGGCATGTCTGCTTCTTGTCTTGAAGGTTCATTGCCTCCTAACAGGAGAAGGCCGTCCTGTCATGCGCCGTGGCCCATTGATCAGTTCCAAGCGTAGTATGAACGCAAGAATCGCCCGCGACCCATTTGGACATTTCAATGATTGCTTTGTTCCGGCTTTTTGAATCCTGGATTGATCCCTTCCGGCCTTTGCCGTCTGAAGCCATGCCCAAAGGTGGTGTTGCGTTTCTTCTGTTCTTTTTGAAGCAGGCCCGCTGGCCATTCTTCCTGATGCTGATTGTCGGCAGCCTGACAGCCTTTGTCGAAGTCACGTTGTTCAACTTCCTGGGCCATATTGTTGATTTGCTCGACAGCAGCGATCGGGAAACGTTTTTTGCCGAGCATGGCTGGACCCTGTTCGGCATGGCGTTCTTTGTTTTGGTGGTGCGGGCCGCCACCAATACGCTCATGGCGCTTTTGGAAGAGCAGACCATTGTTCCGGGGTTTTTCAATCTGGTCCGTTGGCAGGCACACCAGCAGGTGATGCGCCAAAGCATTGCGTTCTTTCAAGATGATCTTGCAGGTCGCTTGTCGCAGAAGGTGCTCCAATCCGGGATGTCCGCCGGTGACTTCATGGTGAACCTCCTTCAAGTCGCCTGGTTTATCGTGGTCTACGCCCTGACAACGTTGGTGCTGGTCGCAGATCTTGACTGGCGGCTTGGGGCGATTGTCGCTGTCTGGCTCGTCTTGTTTGCTATCACTGCACGGGTTTTCGTGCCGCGTGTGCGAAAGGCGGCAAAGGACACAGCCAATGCCTATTCCGGCGTCTCCGGACGCCTGGTCGACACTTACAGCAACATTCAGTCCGTCAAGCTGTTCGGTTCTCTGAAAGAAGAAAATCGGGGCTCCAGATCCGCCTTCATCCGCTTTATCGGTCAGCTCAAGACCTTCACCCGACTGCTCACCTCAATCCGCGTCGTGATGAGCCTTGTCAATGGCGCGATGATCGTCGCAATTGCCGGGATGGCGCTTGTGATCTGGCGCGATGGCGGCATCAGCACGGGGCATGTGGCCTTTACGCTGAGCCTGATCCTGCGCCTGAATATTCTGCTCAACAGGTTGTTCAATCAGCTGAATGGTCTGTTCCGGAATTTCGGAACCGTGCAGGACAGTATGGAGGCCATCGTCAAACCCGTGGCCGTTCAAGATAAGGACAATGCGCCAGCGCTGACAGTGGACCAGGGCGCGGTCGAATTCAAAAACATCACTTTCCATTACGGAAAAGTGGGCGGTGTCATCGAGGATCTGAGCCTTAAGATCGCGCCCGGAGAGCGTGTCGGCGTGGTTGGGCCCTCGGGCGCGGGCAAGACAACGCTGACCAGTTTGCTGCTGCGCTTTTATGATGTTGAGGCAGGCCAAATCCTGATTGACGGACAAAATATTCGCTCGGTGAAACAGGAGACGCTCCGCCGCGCGATCGGGATGGTGACACAGGATCCATCCCTCCTGCACCGGTCCATCCGGGAGAACATTCTTTATGGGCGGCCTGAGGCGAGTGACGACGAGCTGCGCGATGCAGCGGAGCGCGCGCACGCACTTGAGTTCATTGAAAACCTTGAAGACAAGTCCGGGCGAAAAGGTTTTGACGCCTATGCCGGAGAGCGCGGTGTCAAACTGTCGGGTCGTCAACGTCAGCGAATTGCAATTGCTCGGGTTCTGTTGAAAAACGCACCAATTCTGGTGCTGGATGAAGCCACATCTGCGCTCGATTCGGAGGTGGAGGCTGCGATCCAGGAAAATTTGCAGCAATTGATGGCAGGCAAGACCGTGATCGCAATTGCGCACCGCCTGTCAACAATCGCTGCGCTGGACCGTCTGATTGTGATGGATGGCGGACAGATTGTCCAAGAGGGGACCCATGACAGTCTTTTGACGAACGAAGACGGATTGTATGCACAACTTTGGCGGCGACAGTCTGGTGGTTTCCTTCAGGCCGGACTGCCGGCCGATGAACGGGTTAATTCGAGCGCGTCTTGATCTGTATGAGCGCGGGGGACGTAGAAAGCCTGCCAACCGCCTGAGGATCTCATGGTTCATTTCATTACAGCGTATATCACCACCGCGATCGTGTTTCTCGCGATTGACTATGTCTGGCTCACCCAAGTCGCCACACGGTTTTATTTCGATCGCATTGGTCACTTGCTCATGGAACGCCCGAATATGGGTGCTGCGGCAGCCTTTTATCTGATCTACGTTGTCGGCATCGTTCTCTTCGCCGTTGGCCCGGCGCTCAAAAATGATAGCTTTGCATACGCTGTGATGTACGGCGCCATGTTCGGCTTCTTCACCTATGCGACATACGACGTTACCAACTATGCAACTCTGAGAGACTGGCCGATCATCGTTGCCGTTGTGGACATTGCTTGGGGCACAATTCTCGGCGCGGTTTCTGCTGGCGCGGGCTATCTGATTAGCCGTCAGATCCTCGGCTGAAGACTTGGCAAATCTGCGAAAAACCCAATCTCCATGAACATGACGCAGGGCAGTTCATGCCTACTCTTAATTGTTGTAGTTACTGATTTTTTACAGCCTTGAGATACCAAGGGCCAACACAGATCACTTCGCGGGCTACCCGAGTGTACCCGCAGGATTGGGGTTGGAGCCCAGATTTAAGTGACGCTTTCGATAAACGGCCGTTTTGTCTCAATGGTGGTTACTGCCGCCGTCATTATGATGGGTGGAACAGCGTTCGCGTTTTACACGTTCCGCCAAGCAATGATAGCTCAGTTGGGAACCGCGGACAGTGCTCAGCAATTCCTTCAGGGCAACGTGGCGGAGAAACTTGACGGTCTGATTCTGGATCAAATGATCACCATTGGCCTTGTCGTGTCGCCGGTTGGCCTCGCGTTTCTTGGTCTTGCAGTTGTTTTGGCATTGGGCATTGCCCGTCCGCTCGCCCGCTTGCAGGGCGCTCTTGGCAAATTGTCTGCCGGTGATCTCGAAATAGAAATCGACGGCGTCGAGCGGCCCGATGAAATCGGCGCCATAGCAAGGTCTGTCACAGACTTTCGCGTGAACCTTGCCGAAAAAGCTGCCGAGCAAGCGCGGCAAGAACAGGCGCACCAGGATGCCTTGAACGCAGAACGCGTTGCGTTGATGCAGGATGTTGCAGACGATTTTGAGAAATCCGTGCTCGGCGTCGTTTCTTCGTTGCTTGAAAAGTCTGACAACGTTGAGAGCAACTCCAATGATCTGACGCGTGCTGTGGAGTCCTCGCTCCGCGCCGTGTCTGAAGTCAGCACTGCGTCGGCGGACGCCAATCAGTCCGTTGAGACTGTGACCGGTGCTTCGCATCGCTTGTCAGAATCGCTGTCCCGCGTCCGTGAGGATGTGGATCAAGCAACTGACATTGCGGATGCTGCGGTCACTGAAGCACGCAAAACCGATGAAATTGTCGGGCGGCTTTCCGAGACGGGCCGAGCGATCGGCGAGATTGTCGAACTGATCAGCCAGATCGCAAGCCAAACCAATCTCCTTGCCTTGAACGCAACGATCGAGGCCGCCAGGGCTGGAGAAGCCGGACGCGGGTTTGCCGTTGTTGCGAGTGAGGTGAAGGCGCTGGCCGAGCAGACTACAAAGGCAACCGAGGATATTTCTGCGCAGGTTTCGGCAGTGCAGGATGTCGCGCAGCAATCCGGTGTCGCCATCGCTTCGATTGCCGATACGATCGAACGCGTGAGTGCGATTTCAGCCAAGATCCGGGATGCCGTGGAAGACCAGACTTCTGCAACTGGCGAAATCAATGGCAGCGCACAGACCGCCCTGCAAAGCTCTGAGCGGGTGACCGGCAACGTCGGGACTTTGAGCGATGCGATGGAAGCCAGCCGGACCGCGACAGATGGCATGCACAAGGCATCTGCAGAACTTGGAACCTTGTCGAACACACTTCAGGTACAGGTCTCACAATTCCTACAAAGCGTCCGCGCGGCATAAGTCTTTGACGCCGCTCTGCGGTGGCTTACCCAACTGTCTTACATGCCTTGGGTTTTGTGAATGGCTACAAACGTTCACCCACATGTCACACATGTGGCTGATTTGTCACATGTCTAGGCTAAGGTTACTTTCGGTTGAAATCAGTCTTCCCTTATTCCTGATTACAGAGTACGAAAAAGTCCTCAACCTTGACGGGTTGTTATTTCAATCCCTTTGGCCGCCCGGCCAAGCAACCAGGAGGGCTTACATGATGAATCATTCGACGCATACAGCGGCGGCCGTCCTTTGGGTTCGCACGGGATCATCTGCGCGTTTCGCCTAAAGAAACGCGCCTGAGTTCCTAACACTTTTCCGACGCCCGGCTTAAGCCGTCCAACAGTTCTGGCTGCATGCGTGTCTTTGCGCATGTCTGCGGGCGTTACTCTCAATTTGTTCCGATTCGGAGACACATCATGTCTTTCGGTGATCCCTTTGGTCCATTCCGACCCGGCATAGGTCCGGAAATCGTCAAGGAGCCGCCTGTCCAGCGGCCGGACGTTATCGTTGAGCCGCGTTTGTACCGGCGTCCTCCAATCCGGCTGGGCATACGCAACTTTTTGAAAATCTTCGGTGTATTTGGTGGAGCGACAGTTGTTCTGACAGTTCTGTTTGCAGTACCGGTCTTTGTTACCGAATTTGCTGCGATCGAAACTGTTGGCGTCCATGGTAAAATCCTGACAGCGCCGCAGTTCGCTGACCGGCTTGAAAATCTTCTGATTGGTTCCTTTATCGTAGCCCTATCGCTGGTAAGTTTCTTTGCGTCGGCCGCGATTGCATCTCCGCGTATCGGCGTGCGTGATCATGAAAGGGAACCCTACAAATTCGAGTGCCGGGATGGTCATGAGACTGTCCAGCCCACTCATGCAAAGGTTCGTCATGTTTAAGTGGTTTGAAAACCTGATTGATCCGTTCGAGAACACGGATTTGGATGTCCCGCCGAAAGGGTTTTGGGCGTTCTGTTGGTACTACACAAAACCGGTGTGGCCGATCCTCGTGGTCACATCGGTTCTCGGGGCCGCCATCGCCATTCTGGAGGTTTTCATTTTTACCTTCCTGGGAGATTTGGTCAATTGGCTTGGAACGGAGAACGCGCAAACATTCTTCGCAGACAACTGGCCCAGGCTTTTGTGGATGGGTTTTGTCATCATGATTCTCTTGCCTGTCGTGTCGGGCATCTGGGAGATGGTGTTCCATCAGGGCTTGATGGGCACCTATCCAATGTCTGTGCGGTGGCGGGTTCACCGGTATCTTCTCCGGCAGAGTGTGGCGTTTTATCAAAACGACTTTGCCGGACGGATTGCGAACAAGCTGATGCAAACAGCGCTTGCGGTTCGCGAAGTGGTGACCCGGATCGCGGACATTTTGGTCTATGTGATCGTCTATTTTGTGGCCGCGCTGTTCATCGTTGCGGAGGCAAGCATCTACTTCGCCATTCCGTTCCTGGTCTGGCTTGGCGGGTATCTGTTGACGATGCGTGTCTTCATCCCGCGTTTGAAGAACGTGTCCCGGGATCAAGCCGATGCGCGATCCGTAATGACGGGACACGTCGTGGATGCCTACACCAACATCTCGACGGTGAAGCTCTTCTCTCACGCAGCGCGCGAAGAAGACTATGCGAAGAGGTCAATGTTTGATTTCCTGAAGACGGTCTTTCTTCAGATGCGGCTCGTCACGGGTATGAACATCACCCTGACAACGCTGAACATGGCGTTGCTCTTTGCGGTCTCGGCGATGTCCATAACTCTGTGGCAACAAGGGTTGGTGAGCACTGGCGAGATTGCCGTTGCAGTTGCCCTTGTCCTGCGTTTTCAAGGTATGTCGCAGTGGATCCTTTGGGAAGTGTCTGGCCTGTTTGAAAACATCGGCACGGTCCAGGACGGTATCAATACGATCTCCAGGGAACGGGATGTGGTAGATGTTCCAAATGCCAAGCCGCTGGTCGTCGATAAAGGCGAGATCGAGTTCGACCGGATCCGATTCCACTACGGCAAGGAAACCGGCGTCATCGAGGACCTGTCCTTGAAGATCAAGGCAGGCGAGAAAATCGGGCTGATTGGCAGGTCCGGGGCAGGCAAGTCGACTTTGGTTAACCTGCTTCTGCGCTTCTATGATCTGGAAGGGGGCAGGGTGCTGATCGATGGTCATGACGTTGCAAAGGTCCTGCAGGACGACATCCGGGCCAATGTGGGCGTTGTTACCCAAGATACGTCGTTGTTGCACCGCTCTATTTTCGAAAACGTTGCTTACGGAAAACCGGACGTCAGCCGAAAGGAAGTGGAGGCTGCTCTTGAAAAGGCGCATGCAATCGAGTTCGTCCGCGGTCTCGAAGATCAGGACGGGCGCGTCGGTCTGGATGCCCATGTCGGCGAGCGGGGTGTGAAACTCTCGGGTGGTCAGCGGCAGAGGATCGCAATTGCGCGGGTGCTTTTGAAAGATGCTCCGATCCTGGCCTTGGATGAGGCGACATCGGCGCTGGATTCAGAAGTCGAGATCGCAATCCAGGAAAGCCTGTTCGATCTGATGGAAGGCAAAACGGTCATCGCGATTGCGCACCGGCTGTCCACGATTGCGGCAATGGACCGGCTCATTGTCATGGACCATGGTCGAATTATCGAGGAAGGATCGCATAAGGAGTTGTTGGACCTGAACGGTCTTTACGCTCAGCTCTGGCAGCATCAGTCCGGTGGTTTCCTGGCGCCAGTTCAGGCGGCTTGATTCCAGCAGTAACGCTATGCAAGGCCGGGGGAAATGCAATTTCCGGTCTTGCCAATTTCCGAAAAACGGCAGAAAAACGGCGCGGTCGCAGTTTTGGCTGCGACATATGCGTTCCAAGGCCTTTGTTGATCTGGACAAGCGCTTGGAACGATGCAAAAAGACACTGGTTTTGCCATGTGCGGAAATCTGCCGCACACGGCAACCTTGAGCCCGGCACAAGTTGGCCTATCCTATAGAGGAAGATAGGTCGGCACGTGAGCCGGGCTTTCGGTACAGACTATATACGTTTCGAGAGGACGCGACCTTGGCAAATACGGATCAGGCGGAACCGACCCGCCGAGATTTCCTATATATTGCGACCGGCGCCATGGGTGTTGTCGGCGCTGGCGCGCTTGTATGGCCATTCATTGATCAGATGAACCCAGATGCTTCCGCATTGGCGTTGGCTTCTATTGAAGTCGACATTTCTGCCGTGGAAGAGGGGCAGTCTATCAGCGTAAAATGGCGTGGTAAGCCGGTCTTCATCCGCAATCGTACGGAAGCGGAAGTTGAGGAAGCTCTCGCCGTGCCGCTTTCCGACCTTCCAGACCCGCTTGCGCGAAACGCCAACCTGCCCGCCGACGCAGAAGCGTCGGATGTGAACCGCGGCATCGAAGGCAATGAGAAGTTGCTGGTTCAGGTTGGTATCTGCACGCACCTTGGTTGCGTCCCTGTTGGCGATGCTGGTGAGTACGGCGGATGGTTCTGCCCGTGCCACGGCTCCCACTACGACACCGCCGGCCGGATTCGTAAGGGCCCGGCGCCCGAGAACCTGCTCATTCCGCCGCTTGAGATGGTCAGTGAGACCACCATCAAGATTGGCTAACGGCACGTGTAATCTGGAGGCAGCCATGGCTGGACATTCTGAATATGTACCGCAGAGCGCTGCGGCAAAGTGGCTTGAAAGCCGTTTGCCGGTTATTTCGCTCGTACGCGGATCTTTTGTCGACTTTCCGACCCCGAAGAACCTGAACTATTTCTGGACCTTTGGCGGGATCTTGTTCTTCGTGCTTATTGCACAGATCCTGACAGGGATTGTGCTTGTGATGCACTACACCGCAAGCACGACTGCTGCATTCGACAGCGTCGAGCACATCATGCGCGATGTGAACTTCGGCTGGATGCTGCGCTATCTGCACGCCAACGGCGCATCGATGTTCTTCATTGCCGTCTACATCCACATCTTCCGTGGTCTTTATTACGGGTCCTATAAGGCTCCGCGCGAGATTTCATGGATTTTGGGCGTAATCATCTTCCTTCTGATGATGGCAACAGCATTCATGGGCTACGTCCTGCCATGGGGGCAGATGTCCTTCTGGGGTGCGACGGTTATCACCAACCTGTTCTCGGCAATCCCGGTTGTCGGTGAGAGTGTTGTGATCTGGCTGTGGGGCGGCTTCGCAGTCGACAACCCGACGTTGACCCGTTTCTTCTCGCTGCACTATCTGCTGCCCTTCATGATCTTTGGGGTGGTTCTGCTGCACGTGTGGGCTTTCCACACCACTGGCAATAACAACCCGACAGGCGTACAGCCGAAGACCAAACAGGACACGATCCCGTTCCACCCGTACTACACGATCAAGGACCTGTTCGCGATTATCGTGTTCATGATCTTCTTCGCGTATTTCGTCTTCTATCTGCCGAACTACCTGGGTCACGCTGACAACTACATTGAAGCGAACCCGCTCGTCACGCCGGCGCACATCGTTCCGGAATGGTACTTCCTGCCGTTCTACGCGATCTTGCGCGCTGTTCCGGACAAACTCGGCGGTGTTGTGTTGATGTTTGGTGCGATTGCGGTGCTGTTCATCCTGCCATGGCTGGACACTTCCAAGGTGCGCTCCGGTGCTTACCGTCCGCTGTTCAAGCAGTTCTTCTGGATCTTTGCAGCAAACGCGGTGGTTTTGGGTTACCTCGGTGCCATGCCGGCGGAGGGGATCTACGTGATCATGTCCCAGATCTGCACCACCATCTACTTTGCCTACTTCCTTGTCGCCCTGCCGCTGTTGGGCTTCCTGGAAAAACCGAAGCCTCTTCCGGCATCAATTTCCGAGTCGGTCCTCAAGGGCGGATCCGGCATACCGGTCGGCGTAGCAGCCGCACCGGACACGAAGTAACGCGAAGTGGAACGGGAGTTATTTGAGACAATGAAAACCATGATCACAATGGTTCGTTCCCTCGCAGCGGTGGCGGCTCTCGCCATCGCTTCCCCGGCTTTTGCCGCCGGGGCGAAGGTTGAAATCGACTACCAGAATTGGTCCTTTGCCGGGCCGTTTGGTTACTACGACCGTGCGCAGTTGCAACGTGGCTTTAAAGTCTACGTCGAAAACTGTTCAGCCTGTCATGCTTTGAGCCGTGTTGCTTTCCGTAACCTTGCTGAAGATGGCGGTCCGAGCTTTACCGAAGATCAAGCCAAAGCCATAGCTGCCGACTACACAGTTGTTGATGGCCCAGATGATTTTGGCGACATGTACGACCGTCCAGCAATTTTGGCTGACCGGTTCCCGTCACCGTTCCCGAATGAAAACGCCGCACGTGCTTCCAACAACGGTGCGTATCCGCCGGATTTTTCGCTACTTGCTAAAGCGCGCGCGCCGCAGCGGGGCTTCCCAGGGTTCGTGTTCGATATTTTCACTCAATATCAGGAAAATGGTCCAGACTACATCTATTCTCTGCTGACGGGTTATGTAGATCCACCTGAGGGTATGGAAGTGCCAGATGGTCAATACTACAACCATTCTTTCATGGCCGGTCAGTTTATTTCGATGGCCCCTCCGCTTTATGAAGACAGCGTCGAGTACACCGATGGTACCCCGATGACCGTTGAGAATTACGCACGCGATGTTTCTGCGTTTATGATGTGGGCAGCAGAACCTCATCTGGAGCAGCGCAAGAAGGTGGGCTTCCGGGTCATGATCTTTCTGATCATATTCGCCGGCATGCTGTACTTCACAAAGAAGAAGATCTGGCGCGACGTCGAGCACTAAGCTCCAAGCGTATAGAAGCATACGGAAAAAGGCGGGCGTTGGGCCCGCCTTTTTTCATTTGCCTGCTGTTCAAGACTGGCTGCGCTTGTTAAGCAAACCCCTAATTCGGGAACTCATCCAACGAGGGCAAAATGAGCGACGCAGTTCTAGGGATCATCGGCGGATCCGGGATCTATGATCTTCCTGGTCTTGAAGATGCGCAATGGATCAGCGTCGAAAGCCCTTGGGGCACGCCGTCGGATCAGGTGCGGATCGGCACTATTGATAGGCTCAAGATCGTGTTCTTGCCGCGTCACGGCCGGGGGCATGTTTATTCGCCGACGACGATCAACTATCGCGCCAATATCGACGTCATGAAACGGTGCGGCGTGACGGACCTTTTGTCCGTCTCGGCGTGCGGCTCCTTGAAGGAAGAGCATGAGCCGGGCATGTTCGTGCTGGTTGATCAGTTCATTGATCGTACAATTGCACGTGAAAAGAGTTTCTTCGGGACCGGATGCGTTGCCCATGTCTCTATGGCGACCCCAGTCAGCCCGAAATTGGTTGACGCTGTTGCTGCTGCGGCAGAAGCGGAAGGCCTTAAATACCATAAGGGTGGGACCTATCTCGCCATGGAAGGACCGCAGTTTTCGTCGCTTGCGGAAAGTGAACTTTACCGGACTTGGAATTGCGATGTTATAGGTATGACGATCATGCCGGAGGCCAAGCTCGCACGGGAAGCCGAATTCTCCTTTGCGACCGTCGCTATGGTGACCGACTATGACAGCTGGCATCCGGATCATGGTGAAGTCGACATTCAGGCGATTTTGAGTGTTTTGCATGACAATGCGGCCAACGCTCAGAGGCTGGTCTCGCGTGTTGCAAAAGACCTTCCCAGAGCGCACCAGTCCTGTCCCGCCGGGTCAGACACTGCCCTTGAATTCGCTCTGATGACAGCGCCGGAAAAACGCGATCCGGAATTGGTCGCCAAGCTCGATGCGGTTGCAGGGCGTGTCTTGAACCGCAGCTGATACCAACAACTTCATAACCATCAAAAGACTTCGACCGTCGCGGTAATCTTGATATAAGCGGCGGTCGGGGCTGTGCAGCGGTTTGTGTTGCGTGACATTGTTTTTGCAGGAAAGAGAGCAAAATGACCGATCAGACAATTCGTGATGAACTGATCAGTTCCATTAGAACAATTAAGGATTACCCCAAAGAGGGCATCCTTTTTCGCGACATTACCACTCTGCTCGGCAACGCCCGGGCATTCCGGCGCGCCGTCGATGCGCTGGTTCAGCCTTGGGCCGGATCCAAGGTCGACCAGATTGCCGGAATAGAAGCTCGCGGTTTCATCCTGGGTGGGGCGGTTGCCCACCAGTTGTCGGCAGGGTTTGTTCCGATCCGCAAGAAGGGCAAGCTGCCGCACGAAACCGTGCGCATTGCTTATTCCCTAGAATACGGGCTGGATGAAATGGAAATGCACAAGGATGCAATCCAGCCAGGCGACCGGGTGATCCTGGTTGACGATCTGATTGCCACCGGTGGCACTGCGGAAGCGGCCTGCAAACTCTTGAGATCGATGGGGGCAAACATTGAAGCTGCGTGTTTCATCGTTGATCTTCCCGATCTTGGCGGCCGGAAAAAGCTGGAAGACTTGAGCGTCCCCGTCCGGACACTGGTTGAGTTCCCAGGGCACTGATTGCGGATGGCAGCAAGCGGATCTGGAGAAACCTATAAACCTGCATTTTCGGACAAGTTTCGAACAGAGTTCGAAGGCCTGCTCAGATGGCGGAGGGATGTGCGCCGTTTTCGGAGGGATGCGGTCAAAGCCGATACGCTGAACCATCTTCTGGAGCTGGCAGATCTGGCGCCTTCAGTTGGAAACAGCCAACCTTGGCGTATCGTGGCTGTGGAAAGTGCGGCGAAGCGGGCGAGCGTCGTTTCGAGTTTTGAGGCGGAAAATGCTGCCGCTGCATCTGCATACGATGATGAAAAGGCAGCACAATACCGCCAGCTCAAATTGGCTGGATTGAAAGAGGCACCCGTCCATCTGGCGGTCTTCAGCGAGCCCAATCCGGACCAGGGGCACGGACTTGGGCGGATGACGATGCCCGAGACACTGGCCTATTCCACCGTGAGTATGATCCACACATTCTGGCTTGCAGCTCGCACCGAGGGAATCGGAGTTGGTTGGGTGTCAATTCTGGATCCAGAGAAGATCGGCGAAATCCTCGAAGTTGACCCCAAATGGCAGTTCGTGGCGTATCTGTGCGTTGGATACCCGGAAGAAGAACACATTGACCCAGAACTTGAGCGCGCCCGTTGGCAGTCCAGAAGCCCATTGGACGCGCGCTTGTTTCGCCGCTAGCATGCCTGCCGCTTTGAGGGACTGCCGCTGAGCGCGTGTTGTTTGTAGTTAGGAACCATCATGTCTGTGACCATTCATGAAACGACAGCCGAAGATCATGCAGATGTCCTGCAGCTGTTGAACGACCGTTGGACATCGCCGGATATGATCATCGAAAACGAAACCATCGATG
>CALDSI010000507.1 GCA_937911395.1 uncultured Labrenzia sp. | reverse complement strand
GCAACATAGGCGTTCAGCGCGCCGTTGGCCTGTTCGATGTTGCCGAGAAACGCCTCGGTGAGTTCGGTGGACGTGTAGTCCTTGTTTTTCAAGCCTTCGCGGGCTTCGGCAATGGTGAGTTTTGTAAGGTCTGTCATGGGTCCAGGTCTTTCAGGCTGCCGTCAGGCGCCGGGAATAGAAAAGGGATTCGGGATGTTCGGGATAGTCCAGGATCGGGCCGCACACCTTGAAGCCGCTGGTCTCGTATAGGCGCTTGGCCGCGTCATAATTGACACCGGTTTCCAAAACAGCCTCGGAGAAGCCTTCCTCAATGGCGAGCGCCAAAATCCGGTCCAGCAATTTGCGCCCAAGGCCAAGGCCCTGATAATCGGGACGGGTGTACATGCGCTTGACTTCCGCAATGCCGCCATCGTGCCGGTAGAGCGATCCGCAAGCCGCCGCCTTGCCATCAACGCGGGCGACGAAGACAGTTGTCCGAGCACCGGCCATCTGTTCAACGGTCAGATGGTGGCAAGCGTCTTCCGATGTCAGGCTCAACAACAACGCATTCAATTCACCGACCATGCCACGCATCTCATCACTGAGCGGCGTGTCAACGGCAACTGAAATGACTGGCGCGGACGACATCCCGGGTATTCCTGCTTACTCGACGACTTTCGGCACCATGAAGAAGTTGTCTTCAGAGGCCGGAGCGTTCTTGGTGATGTCGGCGGCCTTGTTGCCGTCGGTCACGCCGTCTGCGCGCTTTTTCATGGTTGTTTCGCCCACGGAGGTCATCGGCTCAACGCCGTCAATATTCACTTCGTCGAGTTGTTCGACAAACCCGAGGATGGCATTCAGTTCGCCGGTCATGCGGGTGGCTTCGTCTTCGCTCACCTTGATGCGGGCAAGACGCGCAACGCGCTTTACCGTTGCAGTATCTACGGACATGTTTTTTCCTTTGACCGTTGGAAATCTGGTTTGGGATTTGATTAACGTCTCAAGCGTTCATTTTCCAATGAATGTCCTTGCTGAACGCATCAAGACATGAAATACGGTCCTGATGGGGACCGAATTATGAGTGATGGCGCAACACGCCGGGGGCGGAAAGAAGACCCCGGCCTGACCGGTCGGCTGCAATCCGCCATGGTGGGTGCACTGGCTCGTCATGGCTACGAGCCGGTTCGTTTGGACGATCTTGCGAACGCCGCGGGCACCAGCAAACAGGCAATCTATCGCAGATGGTCCGGCAAACAGAATTTTGCGCTTTCCGCGCTTCAAACTGCCCTGTTCCAGATCCCAGCCCCCAGACCCGAGCGCACAAACACCACGCGGGATCTCTATCGTTTGATCGCCGGCTACCGCGCCGCCTTGAGCAGTGATCTTGGCAAGGCGCTGCTGCAGGTGCGGGCAGTGCCGGAATTCCGATCACTGCTCGCCGAATTTGAGGATGAAATCAGGTTTCACATCCGCCAGTGTTTGATAGCGACACCGTTTGAGCAGGACATTCAGGCGAAAACCACGTTGATCCTGGGACTCATCTGGCAGGAGCTGTTTGATCTGCATTTCGGGCGCGGCGGGCTGGATGACACCGGATTGGAAAGCGCGATCTATTTGTTTTTGGGCCTAACTGCCCCCCGATCCTCAGCAGATGCGTTTCCACTCCCCGGTTTGTGAGCCACAGCATAGAACCAAGCCGTTCACAAATTCTGGCGGTGTGCTTTCATCTCTGTGAACAAGGGTGATTGGTGTTTGGCAGCGGTCATGGCCATTCTCCAGACACCGGGCGCGAACATGTGCCTCAACTCAGAAACCTTCCGGAGTTCTCGATGCCGCTCTACACCTCGAAATCCGTGCTTCTTGGCCTCACAGCCCTTTTCTCCGTCACTGGCTTTGCAGTGTCGGCTGATGAAATCACCACCTTTACCAAGAACGGCGCCGCCATCGGAGGCACCGATCCGGTTGCCTATTTCACTCAAGGCAAGCCGGTGCCCGGTTCTGATGAGTACACCTTCCAGTATGACGATGTGACCTGGAAGTTTTCGTCCGCTGAGAACCGGGACAAATTCGCCGCTGATCCAGTGAAATACGCGCCGCAATATGGCGGTTTCTGCGCATTCGGCCTGAGCAAGGGTTTCAAGGTACCGGTCATCCCGGAAGCCTGGAAAATTGTCGACGGCAAGCTTTACCTCAACAACAGTGCAGCTGTTCAAGAGCGGTTTGAAGGCAATACAGAAGAATACATCAATCACGCTGACCTGAACTGGGAGATCGTGAAAGACACCAAGCCGGAAGACCTGAAAGAACCGATCATCCGGTAATTTCAAGTGCCATTTTCAGGATCGAGCCCGCCAATTCGGCGGGCTTTTTCTTGTTACGCCTGACACGCTGTTTCCTCAAATGAAACAGTGGGATCTTTCAAAAACGATCGGGCAATGCTAAATGCTGAGGAATGAAGTCAGCATTTAAAAGGTTACTCATGGCCGCCATGCCAAAACGCAAACCCCGCTTTCTGACAGTCAAGTCGGCCGAGTATTTAAGCCCGCACATGATCCGTGTGACTTTTGCCGGACCGGAGCTCGAAGGATTTCCGCCTCACCAGGAAGGTGCAAATTGCAAGCTGGTTTTGCCGCGGGACGGCGAGAGCCGGGAAGACTTCGAAGCATATTTTGGCCCTAGTGGCCCGGACGAAAAGGTCCACCCGGTCAGGACTTATACCGTGCGCGCTTATCGGCCGGACAGTCTGGAGCTCGACATCGATTTTGTCGCCCATGGCGACAACGGACCGGCAACCCGCTGGGCGCAATCCGCCAAACCGGGATCCTTCCTCGGTTTCTTCGGGCCAAGCCAGAGGAAGATCAAGGAATTTTATGCTGATTGGTATCTGGTGGCCGCGGACCTTTCCGCCATGCCGGTTGCCGAAGCCGTTCTGGAGCAAATGCCACGGGACGCGAAAGGCGTTGCCCTGTTTGAAGTGCCATCCAAAGACGATATCCGGGAGATTGCGGTCCCAAGCAACATCGAAGTCCATTGGCTGATCCATGAAGATCCGTATGTAGCGTCCAACGCACAGCTCGAATTCATAACGTCGATGACATGGCCGGATGGTGTTCTTCAAACCTGCATTGCAGGCGAAAGTTCGGTCATCCGCGCGATCCGCGATCATCTGAACAACACCCGGCAAGTGCCGAGAAAAGACACTTACATCTCGGGTTATTGGAAAATCGGTCTTGTCGAAGACGAACACCAGAAAATGAAACGGGCGGAAGC
>CALDSI010000506.1 GCA_937911395.1 uncultured Labrenzia sp. | reverse complement strand
ACCGGGAAGAAGCCTTTCTGGCGCCATTCTGGAACAGTTTTCGCATCGATCCTCAACCGCGTCATTGGCGCATCATCAAGGCGGGAAGATTCGTAGACCTTTTGTTTGCTCGCCCCTCTGGCCCATCCATCGGGGGAGGAGAGTTTCAACTGGCACGGGGCATCATAGCAGCCGTGACACACCACGCAGCGGTTGTTTAGAACATCCTGCACCTGCGTTTGAGGTGAGTGTTGCGCCTGCGCAGGACTGACAATCAGGAGGACAAGTCCCAGCGACGAAAGGGTGTATTTGGCCCTGCCGAAGATTGTGCTCTTAAGGAGTGCCAAATAGGGGCTCAACATGTGGGGCAGCTCCCGTCATTCCCGATCTTCAGGCGGTTTCGTTGTCGAGCCCTTGTAGGCGATGAGATACCCATAGAACGCATAAGCCGTGATCGCGCCTACGATGATCGCCCAGGTTTGGTTGTCATTATGATATTCCACGCCCGTCCAGGCTGCACAAAAGCCGACGATCAGGATCCGCCTCCAGAGAGGGTCCAGCCAGGGATGTTCAAATCCACCAAACACAAATTTGCCTTTCTTCTTCGCCATCAGTGGCGATGACTGGCCTCGGGACTTCCTTAAGGTAAGGTGTCAAGATATTGCGCAACATAGCGAAATTCCAACGGCCTACGCCTTTTTGCCTTGCAACATTGGTCACAAGAGAACAGGGTAATCAAGCTGGCCGATGCTGAAAAGGCCACCTGCATCATGACACCATTCATGTTTACCGGCACCGCGACATGCTGAATTCGCTTGACCTTCTGACCGCCAATGACACACCAGGTCACCACCCGCCCTCCTACTATGCTGCAACAGCACGGTGGCAGACGACTTATGCAACGCTGGACGGGCCGCGGGCTGCCGATGTAGTGATCGTCGGTGCCGGTTACACAGGGCTTTCCGCGGCACTTCATCTCGCCGAGCGCGGCTTGGACGTCGTTCTTCTCGAAGCCAACCGCGTCGGTTGGGGGGCGTCCGGGCGCAACGGAGGACAAGTCGGGTCCGGTCAGCGTGTCGAACAGGGTGTCTTGGAAACCCGTCACGGCAAGTCTCATGCAAAACTTCTTTGGGATTTGGCCGAGGACTCCAAAGCGCTTGTAAAAGACCTGATCGCGAAACACGAGATTGCGTGTGAATATACGCCTGGAATTCTGCACGCCGATCATCGCAAGTCCTACGTGGAAGACAGCCGCGACCACGTCGAACATCTCCGGCTAACCTATGGCTACGAGCAAATCAGGTTTGTCGATGGTGATGAGATCGGCGATATGGTTGGCAGTCCGAAGTATTTCGGCGGATCGCTGGACATGGGCGCTGGACACCTCCATCCACTTAACTACGCGCTGGGCCTGGCACGTGCTGCCGATAGGGCCGGCGCCAAAATCTTTGAAGAAACCAAGGTGACCGGGATTGAAGAGCAAGCTTCCGGCGGTGTGCAGGTCACAACGGACACCGGCACCGTGAAAGCCCGCCATCTGATCCTTGCCTGCAATGGCTATCTCGGCAAACTCAACCGGGAAACGGCAGCCCATGTTATGCCGATCAACAACTTCATTGTTGCGACAAAGCCGTTTTCCGAGGACGAAGCACGGGCCCTGATCCGCGACAATGTCGCGGTCGCCGACAGCAAGTTCGTGATCAACTACTTCCGTCTGTCTGCCGATCGGCGTCTGTTGTTCGGCGGCGGCGAGAATTACGGCTATCGCTTCCCGGAGGACATCAAGTCGTTTGTCCGCAGGCCGATGACAGAGATTTATCCGCAGCTGGCGGACGTCGAAATCGACTATGGTTGGGGTGGAACTCTCGCCATCACTCCAAAGCGGATGCCCTATTTCGCTCGCGTCAAACCCAACATCCTGACCGCGACAGGCTATTCCGGACATGGCGTCGCCATGGCAACGCTGGGAGGGCAGCTTCTGGCCGAAGCCATCGCTGGAACTGCGGGCCGGTTCGATGTGTTTGAACGGCTTGATATTCCGGCGTTCCCGGGGGGCGACAAGTTGCGTTTCCCACTGCTCGTCCTGGCTATGACATGGTTCTCACTGAGGGATCGGCTCGGCATCTAAAATGCTTCAAAAAACACAAGATCAGCGGCAACTGGCGGGAAGCTATTGGGAAGCAAGCAGGCCCGCACTGCGCACGGACCGTCAGCTGATGGGCAATGCGCTGTTTGATGTTGCGGTGATCGGTGCCGGATTTGCCGGGTTGAGCGCTGCGATGAAACTCGCAGCGGCTGGTGTTTCAGTCTGCGTCCTGGAAGCAGAGCATGTCGGCTACGGAGCCTCAGGCCGGAACGGCGGATTTTGCTGTTTGGGCGGGACAAAACTGAGTGTGCACCAGCTTGTCCGGCGTTTCGGTTTGGAAGAAGCGCGCAAGTTTCTTGCCTATCAAGTCGCCGGCATCAACCAGGTCGCTCAACGGATAGAGACTTGGGGGATTGACGCCGACTGCCATTCCAAAGGCGAAATCACACTGGCGCACCGGCCAAAAGACCTTGACGGGTTGAGAGCTGAAGCGGCCTACCTGAAGGAGAATTTCGGGATCAAGTCCCGGGTGCTGGACAAAGCAGCGCTGGACGAAGAAGGCTACGGCGGTCCCGGTTTTCACGGCGGTCTTCACATCCCGTACGGGTTTGCGCTCAATCCGATGGCCTATCTTTATGGCCTTGCCGATCAAGTGCGCAGGAAGGGCGGGCGGATCTACGGCAAGTCCCCGGTGAATGGGATGAGCCGCGATGGGGATCGGTGGCGGCTTGATACCGAACATGGCTTCGTGCGCGCAAAAGGCGTCGTGCTTGCCGGCAACGGTTATGCGAAAGAAACCGTGCCCAAATGGCTTCACGGGCGAACGCTCCCGGTCATGTCGTCCATCCATGTGACGCGCCCAATGTCCGAGGATGAGTTGTCCGCTCAAGGCTGGACGTCGGAGACGATGGCGTCCGACTCCCGTATTTTGCTGCATTACTTCCGGCTGATGCCTGATCGCAGGTTCCTTTTTGGAACACGCGGCGGAATATTCGAGACCGAACCGTCCCTTAAAGCCATGCATAAGCGCGCAAGGCAGGATTTCGATCAGATGTTTCCGGCCTGGAAGAATGTTGAGAGTGAATATCAGTGGTACGGCCGCGTCTGCCTGTCCCGCAACCTGACCCCTTTTGTCGGTGAAATCCCCGGGATGGACGGAGTTTATGCGGCAATGAGTTGGCATC
>CALDSI010000505.1 GCA_937911395.1 uncultured Labrenzia sp. | reverse complement strand
CGCGATATTCTGGCTCCCAATACCCCGGCCGCGCTGGACAATGCGTCGTTCCGGTGGTTGACGGCACAGGAAATCGAAGTGGCAGGCCGCAAACTGTGGGCCTTCCGCATGTCCTATGCAGGCGAGCTTGGTTGGGAATTTCACGTTCCCCGGGAAGACATGCCGGCGGTGTACGACGCACTTTGGGCGACCGGGGAGCCTCTCGGTCTCGCGGACTACGGGTCCTTTGCAATGAATGCTTTGCGGCTCGAAAAAGGCTTCAAAGGCGCTGGTGAACTGACAAACGAAGTCACTTTGCCGGAAGCGGATGTGATGCGCTTCGTCAAACTGGACAAGGGTGACTTCCTCGGTCGTGAAGAAACCGCAAAGAGCGCGGAAAGCGCACTTCCCTGGGCCTGTGTCTATCTTGAAGTGGATCCGGATGGCATTGCTGACGGCCATGGCGGAGAAGCTGTTCTAATGGACGGGAAGGTCGTCGGGGCAACAAGCTCGATTGCCTACGGTCATTCAGTCGGCAAGATCCTGGCTTTTGCCTACGTCAAACCGGAGGCTGCGAACGCGGGAACCGAACTGGAAGTCGTCGTCATGAATGGGCCGCGAACTGCGCGGGTTCTTGATGTCCCGGCGTATGACCCGGACAGCATTTTACCGCGCACAGATGCGCCGGTCGGGGTGGCTGCGGAATGAGCATCCCCGCCACAATGAAAGCGATGGTTCTGGAGGGGCATGGCGGTCTGGACAAGATCGTCTGGCATGAGGACTGGCCGACACCCGAGCCGGGCCCCGGAGAAGTTCTGATCAGGGTTGGAGCTTGCGGCCTCAACAACACCGACGTGAACACCCGTTCCGGCTGGTATTCGAAAACAGTCTCCGAGGCGACCACCGGCGGAGCCTATCAGGAAGTCGCAGAGGAAGACCCGACGTGGGGCGGGAGACCGATTACCTTTCCGCGGATTCAAGGCGCCGATACGGTCGGCACGATCGTCGCGTTGGGAGATGGAGTTTCCGAGGACCTCCTGAACAGGCGCGTCATGGTCGATTGCTGGCTGCGCGATTGGTCCGATCCGGACAACATGGAGAAGACCGGCTATTTTGGCTCCGAGTGCAACGGTGGCTTTGCCGAATACACGGTTGTCGACGCGCGGAATGTCGGCCCCATCGTCAGCACACTATCTGATGCAGAACTGGCAACATTTTCCTGTTCCTACACAACCGCAGAAGGGATGCTCAGCCGCGCCAATGTCGGTGCAAAGGATACGGCTCTGGTGACTGGCGCCTCGGGCGGTGTCGGGTCGGCCCTGGTCCAACTCGCCAAACGTCGGGGCGCGACTGTTATTGCTCTGGCGTCGCCCGCCAAACATGCAGAAGTTAAGGCGCTCGGCGCGGATCACGTTCTTGAACGCGCACCGGCAGATCTCAAAGCCGCTTTGAATGCAGCAACCGGCAAAGACACGGTTTCCGTTGTGGCTGATATTGTTGGCGGGCCCTATTGGGGAACCTTGATCAATGTCTTGAAACGTGGCGGCCGGTACACGTGCTCCGGTGCCATTGCGGGCCCGATCGTGGAACTCGATCTCAGGACCTTCTACCTGCGCGACCTGACATTTACCGGCTCGACCGCTATTGCTCCGCATATTTTCTCGGACGTTGTCGGGTACATTGAACGCGATGAAATCAGGCCGGCTTTGGCCGCGATCTACCCACTCAAGGATTTTCACGCGGCACAAACCGCGTTCATCGAGAAGAAGCACACGGGCAACATTGTGGTGACCCCATGAAGATCACCCGCATCCGTGTCTACAAGACAGATCTTCCCTATGTCGATGGCGCATACGGCTGGGGAGCGGGCAATGCCATTACGGTGGCAAAGGCCTCGGTTGTCGTGATTGACACGGATGCGGGTGTGCAAGGCTGCGGCGAGTTCACGCCCTGCGGCGAGAACTATATGGTCGCTCATTCTGAAGGGGTTGAAGCGCTCGCGCGGTTGGTCGCACCTGTTCTGATCGGAGAAGATCCGAGGCAGGTGGCCCGGATCGAGCAGATCCTCGATCACACCATTCAGGGCCACGGCTATGCCAAGGCCCCGTTCGACGCCGCGTGCTGGGATATTTTTGGAAAGTCTCTCGATGCGCCGGTTTGGCTTCTTCTCGGCGGAAAGCTCACGGACGGTGCGCCCATGTACCGTGTCGCGCCGCACAGAGGAACCGAAGAGACGATCGCCGAGCTGGACCGGCACCGGGCTGCAGGATACCGGCAATTCCAGATCAAGGTCGGTGCGGACTGGTCCAGCGACATAGACCGCATCCGCGCAACCGTTCCGCTTCTGAAAGCCGGCGAAAAAGCGATGGCCGATGCCAATCAGGGCTGGCGCGTCGACAATGCGCTCCGGGTGGCCCGGGCAACACGGGATCTCGACTTCATTTTCGAACAACCCTGCCGGACTTATGAGGAGTGCCTTCAGGTCCGTCGGCGGATCGATCTGCCAGTGAAACTCGACGAGTGCGTGACCGGCATGCGGGCCGCACAACGGATTGTTGCCGATCAGGGTGCGGATCTGGTGTGCCTGAAAATTTCGAACCTTGGAGGTTTGTCGAAGGCTCGGCGGATTCGGGACTTTTTCCTCGACAACCGGATCCCGGTTGTTGCCGAAGATACATGGGGCGGCGAAATCGCAACCGCAACGCTCGCCCATTTTGCAGCGTCCACTCCAGCGGATTACCTGCAAAACACAACAGACCTCTGCAACTACAACACTCGTTCGACAGGAACACCGGCCCCAAAGACGAAGGATGGAAAGCTCTTCGCCTCTGACATGCCGGGGCTCGGCGTTGCCCCAGACTTTGGAGCCCTTGGAGATCCGGTCGCCACTTATGGAGAGGCCGCATGAAGATCACGAAGATCTCGGTCTGGCAGGTCGATCTGCCGCTCTCCAAACCCTATTGGCTTTCCGGTGGGCGGCTGAAATTCGAGCGGCTCGACAGCACCTTCGTGCGCATTGAAACCGACGAAGGTTTCACCGGCTGGGGGGAAGGGTGCCCGTGGGGCCATACTTACCTGCCAGCCCATGGTTCGGGTTTGCGCGCGGCTCTGGAGCTCTTGGCACCTGCTTTGATCGGCAAGGACCCACGGGCGGTGGAAACGGTCAATCGGGCGATGGATCTGCAATTGCCCGGACACCCGTACGCAAAAGCACCTTTGGACATTGCCTGCTGGGACATCCTTGGCAAATCAAGCGGCTCCCCTCTTTGGCGGCTCTTTGGTGCGGAAAATCCAGCAGAGGTCGCGATCAATTCGTCAATTTCAACTGGTACGCCAGACGAAATGATCGCGGATATTCAGGCCGCCAGTGCCAAGGGCTACAAGACCCACTCAGCCAAGGTCGGTGGTAGCAATTTCAAGGCCGACATCGAACGCATTGAGGCAATCTCAGCAGCCTTGGCGCCGGACGAACAGGTGACCTTCGATGTGAACCGGGCCTGGACACCAGGTGTCGCTCTACAGGTGCTGAACTCGGTTGCCGCCCGCGACTGGATCGAGCAGCCGTGTGAAACGCTTGCGGAGTGTGCGCTTGTGGCCGCCAAAGTGCCTCAACCAATCATGCTGGATGAATGTCTGCATTCTTTTGCAGATCATCTTGATGTCTGGAAGGCAGGCATCTGTCAGGGCGTCAAGGTCAAGCCGAACCGGGTCGGTGGACTGACCAAGGCGAAACAGATCCGGGATTTCGGCATCTCGGTCGGTTGGCAGATGCACATAGAAGACACGGGCGGAACCGCGTTCGCGGACACAGCCGCCTTACATCTGGCGGCTGCAACGCCGGAGGCCAACAGACTGGCAAGCTGGCTGAGCCATGCGCATCTTGCTGTTGATCCAGTTCCCGGCCAGGGCGCGCGCAATGTCGAAGGCTCGGTTCATTTCGACCAGAGCCCCGGCATCGGTGTCGAACCTGATCCTGAAATCCTTGGTGACCCGATCGCGGTATATGGAGACGCCGCATGAGAAACGTGCCCGAGCTAGACATCTCGCTTCTGCCCCTGCGGCGTGATCCACTGACAAGCCACGAGACCTACTACATGGCATCCGGCAAGGCGTGTGCCACCGTGGACAGCATGGTTGTACGCATCGAGACCAAACAAGGGGTCTCCGGTTGGGGCGAAGTCTGCCCAATCCCTCATTATTTGCCTGCCTATGCCAACGGTGTTGCTCCGGCCCTTGAAGAACTCGCGCCCGTTCTGATTGGGCGGAGCCCGATTGGCGCGGAGGCTGCGATGGCGGCCTGCAACAAGCACCTGATCGGTCACGTCTATGCAAAATCTGCCATCGACATTGCGCTGTGGGATTTGACCGGAAAAGCCTGCGGGCTGCCGATCTACACACTGCTTGGCGGATTGCAGACAGATGACCTCCCGCTCTATCACTCCATCACATGCATTGCGCCGGACGACATGGTACGGATCGCAAAAGACGCGATTGCAGCAGGCATGACCCAGATCCAGGTCAAACTTGGCGCGGACGATGATTGGCAAGCAGACGTTGCCCGCTTGCGGCTAGTTCGCGAAGCAGTCGGTCCTGGCCCGATCGTCTATGGCGACTGGAATTGCGGTGCGACCCGCATGGACGCAACCCGCGTCGGGCGCGCCGTTGCCGACCTCGACATCATGCTGGAACAACCGTGCCAGACGCTGGAAGAGTGCGCTGCAGTCAGGGCAGCGACAGGTTTGCCGATGAAGCTCGATGAAAACGCCCATGACATAACCAGCCTTTTGAAGGCCTATGAACTTGGCTGTATGGACGCGGTGGCTTTGAAACTGTCCAAGTTCGGCGGCATTACCGAACTTAGAAAAGCCCGGGACCTGTGTCTTTTTGCTGGCGCGCGCATGTGTGTTGAAGATACTTGGGGTTCGGACATCGCAACAGCTGCAGCGCTTCATGTCGCCGCCGCAACACCGCGTCAGGGCATCATGAATGTCTGCGATTTGTCCGGCTATGTTGCACCCAGAATTGATCCGGCAGCACCGTCGCGGACCGGTGGTTTCATTTCTCCTCCAAGTGGTCCGGGGTTGGGTGTGTCACCCGATCCGGATGTGCTCGGAGATCCCATTCTCGACCTAGTGGCATAAGGCCAGCCTGAGAGGCACGCCCATGAAAACGAGTATTTCGCAATCCGATTGGAAAAACCGTGCAGCCGAAGTCCTGCCTGCAGCCGGGTTCGGAAATTTCGATCCCTCTTTGATCTTGCGCGAAGGCAAGGGCTCGCGAGTTTGGGACGAAGATGGCAAAGAGTACATTGACTATCTGATCGGATCCGGCCCAATGATCCTGGGCCATGGTCATCCGGAAGTTCTGGACGCGGTGCAAGCGCAGCTTGGCAAGGGTATGACGTTCTTCACGAACAATGCCGCTGGCATTGAGCTTGCTGAAGTCCTGGTCGAGGCCATGGCCTGCGCCGAGCAGATCCGTTACGTGTCGACGGGCGGAGAAGCGGACATGTACGCCATGCGGCTGGCCCGCGCCTTTACGGGGAAAGACAAAATCCTCAAATTCGAGGGCGGTTACCATGGCATGTCCGGCGAAGCCTTGATGAGCCTTTCGCCCAAGACGCTCGTCAATTTCCCGCAAGCCGTTCCAGATTCTGCCGGGATCCCGGAAAGCGTTCGGGACAACATGCTGATTGCGCCATTCAACGACGCGGATTTCGTTACGTCTCTGGTCGAGGAATATGCCGGTGAAATTGCCTGTATCATTGTAGAGCCTTTGCAGCGGTTGATCCCGCCTGCTCCGGGGTTTCTGCAGACCCTGCGGGATCTGGCAACCAAGCACGAAATCGTCCTGATCTTTGATGAAGTGGTGACCGGCTTCCGGTTCGCTTATGGCGGGGCGCAGGAATATTACGGCGTCGTGCCGGATCTGTGCACGCTCGGCAAAATCATTGGCGGCGGCTTCCCGCTCGCAGCCATTGCGGGCCGCTCCGAGATCATGGCGCATTTCGACAAGGCCATTGTCGGCGAGAAGAGTTTCACGTTTCAGGTCGGGACACTGAGCGGCAACCCGGTTGCCAGTGTGGCGGGCTTGAAGACGCTTGAAATCCTGCGGCGTCCTGGCGCCTATGAAGAGCTCCAGGCACACGGAGAGCGGTTGATGCAAAGTTACGCCACGCATTTATCAGCTGTAGGCGTGCCCCACCAGATCGTCGGGGAACCGATGCTCTTCGATGTCATCTTTACTGAAGACCCGGTGCGCGATTATCGTGACACTCTGAAGAACAACGCGGCGCGGGCCAAGGCGTTCAACGTATCGCTGCGCCAAAGCGGGATCTTGAAACCCGACAGCAAGCTCTACGCACACTTGGCGCTTTCAGCTGAGGATTTGCAGCAAACCGACGAAGCAATCGCCACCGCAGCAGGACAGCTTTAGACACCCGGAAATCGCATATTTATGATTGCGCGGCCGAGATCGACATTCAGAAAAAGCGGCGTGTCTTATGCCGCTCTTTTCCCTCTTAATAGCCATACAAAGAAGATGCCCCCGACGAGACCGGTTATGACGCCGATGGGCATGTCTTCCGGTGCCATGACGGTCCTGGCTGCGATGTCAGCCCAAAGAAGAAAGACAGCGCCAATAAGCGCGGAGCCTGGCAAAACACGGCGATAGTCGCCGCCGACAACCAGTCTGACAACATGCGGGACCATCAGGCCGACAAAGCCGAT
>CALDSI010000504.1 GCA_937911395.1 uncultured Labrenzia sp. | reverse complement strand
GCCTCCCCACGCATGGGCAGATCAGTTCCAGCTGAAAAGAACGATGACCGCCAAAGGTCAGCAAATCGACAGCGCCCATGTTTTCCAGGGCTTTGGTTGTGCAGTCGGCAACAGCACCCCCGATTTGGCATGGAGCGGTGCACCTGAGGACACGGAAAGCTTTGCCATCACCGTCTGTTATCCGGACGCGCCCAATGTCTCTGCTTCCTGCTTCTAGATCTCAGGCAAACTCCCCCGTTCCGATGGGCGGGACAGACTTCATAGATCTGCCTTTTTGTCTAAGCTGGAGTTCCTCACTCCTTGCCTTAGTCGATGGTTTCTGCGACCGCGAAACGCTGGAAAGCATATTGCAGTCCAACCACTGCGAGAAATCCAATCATTGTCAGTGTCAGCCAGCTGGCCAATCCAGCTACGGTCCATGTGACTGCCATCATTTTGAATGTAAGCAGCCCCACGGCACCGGATGCCGCCATACCAACGAAAATGAAAATCGTTTTCGCGATAAACTCGACAATTGAGCGACCAAGAAATTCGAAGTCTGCCCGGCCCATTGCAACAAGCTTTATCGGAAACAGAAGATGTACCGTGTTCTCGACGGCGTAGATGAGAAACGTCAAGGGAAGCGCAAAGGCCGCTAAAACGAGGGCAACTTCGGTCGTCACTTTGTCCTCAAAGACAAGTGCGCTGGCTATTATCGTCAAAGCAATGACATAGGCCACAAACACCTGAACCACGAGTTGACCGGCGCAAATGCGCCACGGTGCGATGGGCAGTGTCTTGTAGGTTTCCATCCGGCTGACGTCACCGCGAAAGTCGCAGACCAGATTGCGAGGCAGGATGAATGCGACGAAGACATAGATGATCATCAAGGTATGTGGCTCTCTGACCGGCGCACCGAGTGCCATGGAAACCGGCGCAATAGAGGCCGCGAGACCCATGAACACGAAGATGAGTTTGAACGAATTCCGCAATGCGTTGAGAACCTGCCGCCAGGCAATGGGCCCCAAGCCGCCTAAAATTGGCGCACGACGGATTGAGCGGACCTCGGTCCGCTCTGTCGCGAAGAAAGATCCGCCTTGTTTGATGCGCTCCCACCGGTTGCTGAGCCGGGCGTTTTCCGCGAGAGAGCGGTCAGTCGTACGCTCATCGAGGACGATGGCAGCGCGCAACAGAGCCGCATTGATGATGACCGCAATGAGCCCCCAAAGCGCAAGCTGTGACACCGATGCCGCCACGAAAAGTTCGGCAAACACGATGTAGGGTATCAAGATGATGGTCCCGATCAACGAGTGTCGAAAGTCGGACGCAAGGTCGAAAACACCACGGTCCGGTGTGGCCCATGTGTAAACCACTGCTACTGCCGCAATTGTGCCAAGCAAGGCAATTGCCGGCCATTTTATCTTGGCAAGCCTGCTGCCGTCGAGCGCATGCCCTGTCATACTGATGACGGCGCTGTTCAACTGAACGAAAACGAGCGTCAGCAGCGAGGCGATAAAGACAGACAAGGCTGATCCAGATTGCGGCGGCGCAATCAGCGTGATGAACGCGCTGGTCAAGGCAACGCCAGCAACATAGGCGCCAAATTTATAGATGATCAGATCCCGTCGGCGGAACGGCCCTGTAAAAAGAAAATTGATTTCATTCGGTGAGAAATGAAACGTAGGGCCTGTCGTCATCACGACGGTGAGCAGCGACAGACCGAGCATGCTGAGCGGCATAAACGTCATGATCTGATCGCTGAATGCTTGCCGGTCCAGAGCCGAGAACCCAAAAACGCTCGCGCCCGAGGAACCGTTTGACGCGATCAGGAACCAAATGATCCCCCCGAAAGCGAGGGAGAAGAGTAAACCGCGCACGCTTGCCAACTGGAGCAAGCGCTGGCGCAGACCGCCACGCAGTCGCAGGATAAGAAGTTGGCGAAGTGCAGGATCCATCTCTTAGGCCGCCGTCTTCTCTGTAGCTGTCTCTGAGGTCTGTTCCTGCGCTTGCGTGATGGAGAAATACACCTCTTCAAGGGCTGACGTGCTGTCGGTGTGGCCAACCTCACTCAGCAGGTCTTCCATCGTGCCAAATCGGCGGCATTCGCCAAGGTTCAGCACCATGATATGCGTGCACAGGTTCTCAAACAGGCTCAAAAGGTGCGAGCTGATGATAATGGCTGCGCCGGCCTGCGCGCGGTCGCGGATCGCTTGTTGAATGCCCCGGATACCTTGGGGATCGAGCCCCGTCAGGGGTTCATCGAACAAGATCACTTTGGGGTCGTGCAGAAAGGCACAGGCGATCGCCACCTTTTGGCGCATACCGCGCGACAAGTTATGGACGAGCGTATCGCGCTTATGTGTGAGTTCGAAGGACGCAAGCAGCGCTTCGGCATCCTTTTCAAAGTCTGGAAGCCTGTAAGCCGCCGCCGTGAACGCCAGGTGTTCCCAAACCGTCATGGTGTCAAAGAGCCGTGGATCGTCAGGAATATAGCCCAAGTTCGCTTTGGCTTCGATGGGCGCCTCTACAACGTCATGGCCAGCAACCAAGAGGTTCCCCGAACTGGGCGGGATGATACCGCACAATGTGCGCAAGGTCGTTGTCTTGCCCGCCCCATTCGGCCCTAGCAATCCAAGGATTTGGCCTGGTTCGACTGAAAAGCTCAGGTTCTTTACGGCCGTGAAGCCTTTGTACTGCTTGCTGAAGTTCGTGACTGTAATCATGTGCTCTTTGCTCAATACTTTCCGGTTTGCCGACAGATTGGCGGGCTGACGTGCTCATCGTCACCGCGCGCGTCATCGGTGTGTTGCACCGGTTTATGTCAAATCTAAGTTCAAAATCGGTGCTCGAGACGACTACTGTATCCGGATCAGAGCGAAAGAGTGGAAAGCCATGGTTGGCGGCTCCGTCGCGTTCGTTGACTGGCAGCTTGGAAGCGCTGCTAACGGAGAAAACGAAAGCCGGTGAAACTGCTTCCATTCCCGCAAAGCACTTTCGCATCCCTACTGCACGTGATCACTGAGCTTTCTGCAATGGTATGAGCAACACTTGGCGCAAACACAGAGACGGTCGAAAAGTCCACATTCTACCGGGCTAGACC
>CALDSI010000503.1 GCA_937911395.1 uncultured Labrenzia sp. | reverse complement strand
GGCAACAACCTTTTGACCGCAACCGGGTCCCGGATCGATCCGCTGGGTGATGCGATTTACCAACGCCTCCTTGGATCTTCCGGCCATGTTCGCGGGGCTCTTGGAATGATGGCTTCCTGGGATCTGTCGCATCTGAATGCCATGCTGCAGCGATTGAGCGCACCGCTTCATCTTTATGCAGCTGAAGACGACCCGATGGTGCCGCCGTCCAGCTCGAAAAAAGCAGCAGCGCTCGCACCAAACGGACATCTGCAGCTCACGCCGACTGGGGGCCATCTTGTGCACGAGAGCCACCCGGAAGGCGTCGCAAGCTGGATGACTGAGGCCCTGCAGGCCGCCAGGACCAACGGCGCAGATGCTGCATGAGCAGGGACCAATGAACCACTAAGATACCACAACCAGGGAATGGAGAGGTGGCAACGGAGACGATCCCAAAAACCGTGTTACTCACACTTGGACGGCTTCCAAAGTCGCTGGAACTCGCCCGGGCCCTAAAAGGTGCGGGTTGCCGGGTTCTGGTGGCCGATCCGTTCGCATGGCACTTGAGCCGACCATCGAATGTTATCGACAAGTGTTATCAGACACCACCGCCTGCGACGCATCAATCCGAGTATCTCGACGGCCTGCTCACCATCATAGAAGCAGAAAACGTTGATCTGGTCGTTCCCGTTTCCGAAGAAGCCCTTCATGTCAGCTTGCTGGCGCCGGAGCTCCCGGAAAGAACCCGGCTCTTCACCAATCCGCATGACGTGCTGTGGGACCTCAACGACAAATACCACTTCAATCGCTTGGCGCAATCCGCAGGCTTGCCTGCCCCCGAGACCCATCCTGCCACTGATCCTGAGGCTGCCAGACTGGTTCAAACTACTCCGTGTGTGTTCAAACCTCGCATCGGATGCTCCGGGCAGAAGATGCAAATGCTGACACCGGACGCTGTTCCGGAGCGGCTTTTGCGCGATGCTGACGCCATCGTTCAAAAGCGGGTTTTTGGCCGCGAACTCAGCACCTTGACCCTGTGCCAGGACGGTAAGATCCTGGCGCATGTGACCTATGAAGGCCTTGTCTTCTCGGGCACCGTCGCCGTTTGTTTTCAACGCGTTGAAGATGCCCCGCAAGTGGCGCAATGGGTCGCCGATTTCGTTGCCGCAAACCGCTCCTCTTACTTTTTGGCGTTCGACTTTATTGTCGACCAGGATGGAACGCCCTGGCCACTGGAATGCAATCCGCGGCTAACAAGCGGTATTCATTTCATGGAGCATGAGGATCTGGCGGCAGCTGTGTGCGATCCAGACAATGCGCCGCCAGTCCGTTTGAAGCCGAAGAAGCGTTTTCAGGAAGGCCACACGACGCTGTTGCAAGTCTACGGCAGTGTTCTGAAACCAAAACAGATGGCACGCCGTGCCGGTGCCATGGTCACATCGCGGGATGTGTTGTGGTCGGGCTCAGATCCTTTACCGTTTCCGATGATGACGTTCTCGTCCTGGCCCGTGCTGAAACAGGTTCTGTTTGGCGGGAAAACCTTTGGTGAAGCTGCAACGCTCGACATTGCCTGGCCTGCCGGGATTTCCAAGGTCGATGCAGCAGGAGCAACCCATACTCCTCAGCCGATCAGCACGCTACAGACGGTCAGCACGGCCGATCCGGTCAACGCCCATGAGACTTGAGCCGCACATAGATTTGTTCCGCAGGGCGCGTCGTCAGGCGCGCGACCGGACGCACGGTTTCAGCGTTTTCGGGCAGAAAATCGAACTCGCGTGTCAGGCGGGCGAGAATGAGTGCACTTTCAACGGCCGCAAAACCGGCCCCGACACAGGTGTGCGGCCCGGCTCCAAATGGAATGTAGGTCCCTTGAACGACCTCTTGCTCCCTCGGGGGCAGGAAGCGATCCGGATCGAAGCGGTCTGGATCAGGCCAATAGCCTCCATGACGCTGCAAGGTCCAGGGCGAGATCATCAAAAGCGCGCCTTTGCGCACTTTGTACTTGCCGATTCGGGTGCCTTGCATTGCGACCCTCGGCAAAAATGTGATCGGCGGGTAAAGCCGCAAGGTTTCGCGAAAGACGGCGCGCGTATAGCCCAGCGCTCGGGTCGCCTCAAATGTGAGAGCATCACCGTCCGTGGTCTTGTCGACTTCCGCCCGCAGCCGGCGCAGCACATCCGGACACATCGCCAGGAGGTAAAACGCCCAGGTCAGGGCACTGGCTGTCGTTTCATGACCTGCAAGAAAAAAGACGCCCAACTGATCGATGAGTTCATCGCGCGTGAACGGCTCGCCGGTTTCGCTATCGCGCGCAGAAATGACTGCGCTGGCGATATCATCATATTTCCCGGCGTCAGGGCCCATATGCGTGTCAATCAAGCTCCCAAGGTGATGCCGGATCCGTTTGCAAGCGGCCAGAACCTCATCGCTTTGCGGGACATCCGCCCAGGCCGGATCGGTGATCAATCGCCAGATTTTCACCTGTGCCACACCGCGTTCAAACACGGCGAAGTCGTCAAAGACATCCCGCGAAATACCAGTGTCGAGCGATGTCGAAAATACCGTCCGGCAAATGATATCAGCTGTGAGTTCGCTCATGATCCGGTCAAGCGACAGAATCTCATCGCGGGCTGCGCTCTCCTTCAATCGGGCGACATAGTCATCGACCGCCCCAACCATTGCGCCAAAGGCATGGGTCAGACGCATTTTGGAAAACGCCGGATCGATCATGGCCCGTTGGCGGCGCCATTTCGCTCCATCGGAGACGAAGATGGAATCGCCGATAAGCGGCTCCAGTGCACCGACCATCAGATCGCTCTTCGGAAAGATACCTTCCGGGTCGAACAGGATCTGCCGGACCAGTTCCGGGTCGTTGAAGAGTTTGATGGACCGCCGCGAGTAGCCCAGTTCTCCGGCGGCCATGGAAAACGCTGCGCCCGGCAACAGACTGAGAAGATCTCCATCTCCGTGCCAGACGGTGCGCAGCAGCGCCAGAACCGGTGGCAGCCGCGACGGGCGCGGCGGAATGTATGTCTCAACAGCTGCCATCAACATGTCCCTTCTTCCGCATTTCGAATGCTTCGATCAAAGAGCCAAGCCCATGACCGAACATGATCTTTTTGTCGTATTGATAGCAATACACATCACAACCGGCGCGCCTGGACTGATCGGTTTCTGGATCCCTGTCTTGGCCCAAAAGGGCGGCGAGCGCCACAAGTGGTGGGGCAAGATCTTCTCGGTTCTGATGTTGATCACAGGCACAGTTGCCATGATGATGGCAACCTTGACCCTTCTTTACCCGATGCCGACCCATCCGCATCTCGTCGACCATCCGGAGTTCTCCGATCCCGTTCTGGTGCAGTGCATATTTGGCTGGATGATGTTTTATCTCGGTCTCTTGACCGTAAACCTTACCTGGTATGGCTGGCGCTGCGCGGTCAACAAGCGGGACCAGCGTAAAAACCAGACAGTACTCAACTGGGGCCTTCAGGCAGCTCTGCTTGCTGCGTCTGCCAATTGCGCTCTTCAAGGGTTTCTGATTTCCCAGCCGATGATGATCGGAATTTCCATGGTCGGATTTGCGACCGTCGCGACGAATGTCTGGTTTCTGATGAAAACATACCCGTCTCCGATTGAATGGCTGCTGGAACACATAAAGGCAATCGTCGGCACCGGCATCTCGGTCTATACCGCCTTTTTCGCCTTCGGCGCCGTCCGGCTGATGCCGGAACTGGCCCTTGCGCCCGGGCTTTGGGCAATTCCTCTCGTAACGGGTCTCGCTCTCATCTTCTACCATCGGCACAAAGTTACCCAGCGCTTCACTCAACGGACGGCCAGACCGCGCCAAAGACGGTCCATGGACCTGGATGCAGCGGAATAATCGGCCAGGGCCCTTCTCTCTTGCGGAGAAAAGTGTAAACTAAATTTGACACATGTGAAGGTCTAGCCTTCATATCAGCTGTTGCCAAGACACACGCTCGCCTAGCCGGAGGTCCGGAGGGAGAGCCAAAGTGGGCCTTCAGGTGAGAGGCTTGCAGGAACGGGAGTTCTGGCGTGAATGTTGTCCAGGGATTTGGGTTTCCAAAGCCGCAACCGATCGGGTCTACACGGCCGCATGCGGCCGTTATTGGCGCAGGAATAGGCGGCCTTGCGGCTGGTGCTCTGCTTGGTGCGAAGGGGTACAGGGTTACAATCTTCGATCCGCTCGATAAACCGGGCGGCCGGGCCTATGCCTTCGAGCAGGACGGCTTTACCTTCGATGCCGGTCCAACGATCATCACCGCCCCCTGGCTGTTCGAGCAGCTCTGGGAAGCCTGCGGCAGCAAACTGTCAGACGACGTTGACATTCGCCCGAACATTCCCTTCTACAAGATCCGGTTCCAAGACGGCACATTCTTCACATACTCGGCCAACAAAGACGCGATGGAAGCGGAAATCGCCAAGATAGAGCCAGATGACGTCAAAGGTTACCGCTCGTTCATGGCGGAAAGCAAAGAGATTTACGAATACGCTTTTCTGGAACTCGCCGACAAGCCGTTTCACAGCCTGCCTTTTACGCTCAGCACATTCGCAAAACTGATCCGGCTCGGTGGCTACCGGTCTGTTTACAATGTGGTTTCCAAACACTTCAAGAATGACCGGCTGCGGTCCGTGTTTTCCTTCCATCCGCTGCTCATCGGCGGCAACCCCTTTACCACCACCTCCTTCTATTGTCTGATTGCTCACTTGGAGAGCAAACACGGCGTGCATTATGCCATGGGCGGCACCAATGCCCTGGCGCGCGGGATCGCAAATCTTGTCACCAGGAACGGAGGTCAGATCCGGTATGGGGAGACAGTCGATACGATCCTGACATCCGGACGGCACGCGACAGGGCTGCGTCTGTCCTCCGGGGAAACCGTGCCAGCGGACATTGTGGTATCTAACTCCGACCCGGCAACAACCTACTCAAAACTCCTGAAACATCTGCCGCGCAGGCGTTGGTCTGACGGAAAGCTTGGCCGGCAGGACTACTCAATGGGATTGTTCGTGTGGTACTTCGGGACCGACCGGCGATATGATGATGTTGGGCACCACACCATGTTGTTCGGCCCCCGGTACAAAGGGCTGCTCAAAGACATTTTCAAGAACGGGGTGCTCGCAGAGGATTTCAGCCTTTACCTTCATCGCCCTTCAGCAAACGATCCTTCTGTCGCTCCGGACGGCTGCGACGCTTATTATGTGCTGAGCCCTGTTCCAAATCTGAAAGGCGATGCTGATTGGGCATCTGTCGCGGAGCAGTACCGGGACAAGATTGCCGCAGAACTTGAGGCGACACTGCTTCCGGACCTTTCCAAGCACATTGTCAGCTCTCGTATCTCGACGCCGCTTGATTTCCGGGACCGGCTTTTGTCCTGGCAGGGCGCTGCCTTCTCGCTTCAACCAAACCTTTTCCAAAGTGCCTGGTTCCGGCCGCACAACAAGAGCGAGGAACTGGACAACCTCTTCCTTTGCGGCGCCGGAACACATCCAGGCGCCGGTCTTCCAGGTGTTGTTTGTTCTGCAAAGATCGTTGCTGAACTTGCCCCGGACCCGGAGAGCCTCGCGGCAGTTCAGGCCGGAACGGAGACATCCGTATGAGCGACATCACACCCGACAATCTGGAGAGTTTCGTGCCGTTCGCGTCCACCACCAGTAGACAAAGGGCCAGAGCAGCACACGCATCCGTTTCTGCAAATCACCAGGAGGATCTAAGGGAATGCGCCGCAGCGATCCGGAAAGGATCGAAATCGTTCCACCTCGCCTCCCTGATATTGCCGGCGGAAACCCGAAAGGCAGCCTTGTCGTTGTATGCCTTTTGCAGGCACTCTGACGATCTGATTGATGATCCACGTGCAGATCGAACAGCCCTTGAACAGCTGAAAGATCGCCTTGATCTTGTCTATCGCGGCACGCCAGCGCCCTACGCCTGTGACCGGGCGTGTGCCAGAACTGTTCAGGGATACGGAATACCGAAATGTGTCCCGGATGCCTTGCTGGACGGGTTTGCCATGGATCTTGGCGATCGGCGCTACAAGACCATCGCGCAAGTCAAGGATTACGCCACCTGTGTTGCTGCAACGGTCGGCTTGATGATGTCACTTGTCATGCGGACGGGCGACAAGGACGCCCTTGCAAGAGCCGCCGATCTCGGAATTGCAATGCAATTGACGAATATTGCCCGAGATGTCGGAGAAGACGCCCGGAACGGACGCCTGTATCTGCCGGAAGACTGGATGCGCGAGGCTGGCCTTGATCCGGAGGCTTTTCTCGCCTCTCCGCAGTTTTCGCCGGAGCTCCGCGAGGTCGTCCTGAGGCTGTTGGCAGAAGCTGCCCATCACTATGAACTGGGCCATGCCGGGATCGCCGCACTGCCGGAAAACTGCCGCCATGCGATCCGGACTGCGGCTCTGGTTTATCAGGAAATCGGGACTGAAATCGCAGTCAACAACTATGACAGCGTCACGCGCCGTGCTCATACCCGGAAGATCAAGAAGCTCAGTCTTTTGCTGAAGGCCCGGTTGCCCCATTTGGAACAGTCCAGCGGTCCGCATTCGGATATGCATAGTCCACCTGATGCGTCTTCCGCACACCTGGTTTCTGCATGCGCCAACTCATTTGAAACCCATACGAGATTGCAGAAAGCTGCAAACGCAAGTGATGCAGATGACAGCAATATGGAGTGGGTCCTCGGTGTCATGATCAAGTTGCAAGCGCAAAGCCGTGCGCATCACAGATCCCAGAAGCTCGCAATCCAACAGCGATCTCACAACAGCATTTAGAGAATCAACCGGCGTTTTAGCGGCGGGCGCGGCGGGGCATCCGAAATGGCAGCATCATCCTGACAACGGGATTTGCCAATCGATTGCAGTCGAGGGTCTCGTGCACCATCGCGAGCTGATCGCCGTTGACCGTCGTCTCGACAAGGGAGCGCCGGTAAAAGGGAGCGTCCTCCAGCTTCATGGATAGTCGAGGTGTGCCACCGGGATCGCACGCTATGCCACCCTTCACGCCCCAGGAACCAACGGGCAGCATTTGACGGTCTGGCGGTGCAAAGTGACGTTCTTCCGCCTCTTTGGAAAACACGACACCAAGGGTTCGGCGAGTTCCACTTCGCAAGACTGCATCATACAAGATTGTCGTCGCCTGATCGCCTGACGGCCCGCGAGCCCAGTCCCAGTACTCGAAATCCTCTTCCAGAACACGGTCGCCAAAATTGAAATCGTGATAGGCCTCTCCCTGCCAGCCGCCTTTGGGCAAATGATTGCTCTCAACAGTCAAACGCGCCCGCGGGAACACCGGCCACCAGATGTGATGTCCCTCAGGATCCAAATCGAAAACGCGGTCATTCTGGATTTGCGGCTCAAGGCGAATTCGCCCGGACATACCCGATGGCATCAACCGATGCCCCGGCCATGGCAGTGCAGTTTCATCAAAAACGACCTCCAGACCACCGTCCACGTATACAATCGAACTGCCGCCGATCTGCATGCTGTTTTGGGTCCGGACGAGGTCGCCCTCCCCCCGCTCCGTCATGGACCAGCTGTTCCGGTCCTTGCCGTAAAGTGCAACATTCAGGGCTACGTGATTTTGTGGTTTTCCCCGCCCGGACCAATGATAATAAGGGGAAAAGACAGACCCGATAAACGCAATTACCGTGAGGGCGTAGCGCCCGCAGTCGCTGGTCGCGTCGATATACCACCAGCAATAGCCATCGGGTGGGACTGATTGGTCGAAGGATGGTCTGCGAGAAGAGTTTCCGCCGCGATCTTGCCCGACAGAAGCGCCATTGGCACGCCCGGGCCTGGATGCACACTGCCTCCTGCCAGATAAAGTCCCTTCAGAGGGCTCCGCGCGCCCTGCCGTTGAAACGATGCCATCCAACCGTGGGATGGCTGACCGTAAAGCCCGCCCCCCGTTGCTGGAAACAGCCGCTCGAACGTGTCCGGCGCCGTGACCACTTGAGCCGTCCGGTCCCGCCGAAGCACCAATCCATTCGCCGCCATACGGCGGTCCATCGCTGTCAGACATTGGTTCAACTCTTGTTCGGTGTAGTCATGCTGGTCGCCATCTGGCGGCAGGTTCATCAGACAATAAATCCGCTCAACCGGATCCGAGGTTGCGTCCCCTTTGCGGTGCCCGTCGGCAGTTCTGTCTTGGGCGCACACGTAAACTGTTGGGTCCTTGGGCGCTTCGCCGCGGTCAAACACGGCATCAAATTCAGCCCTGTAGTTTTCGGAAAAGAAGACGGTGTGATGCGCCAATGGCACGCCATCGGGCTCTGCGAGGCCACACACGACAAGCGCAGATTGGGATCGGGTTGCATTGGCCCCTGCCCGCTTTTTCTTGTTGCTGCGGCCCAAAAGTTTGGGCAACGCTGCGGCGTCTCCATTGAAGACAACCTGTTCGGCCGGAACAAACTCACCGCTCTCCAGCTTAACACCTGAGACGGACCGGCTATCTGGCCCCAAGACAATTTCGGCGGCCTTCGCGCCATACCGGATCTCGGCGCCAAGGCCCACTGCAAGATCAGCAAATTTGCAAGCAACAGCGTGCATGCCGCCTTGCGGGATCCAGACGCCTTCCTGTTCCACATGCGCAACGAGCATCAAGGTTGCCGGCGCCAGATAGGGCGAAGATCCGCAGTAGGTTGCGTACCGTCCGAACAGCTGCCGCAGCCGTTCGTCGGAAAAATAGTCCCCGAGAACGGACCAGAGGGATGAAAAGGGCTTTAGCGCAAAAAGCGCACCCGGCTTTGAAAGGCCCACCCGCCGGGACAAGGTGATTGGATTCGGGCGGGTCGCGTCAATAAACGTGTCTTTCAGCAGCTCAAAGACACGGCGGCTGTCCCGCGCGAAGGCCTGATACCCATCGGCGTCGCGCTGTCCTGCAAAATCCCTGATGGCACGGACGCTGTCCGCGACATCGTCATGCAGGTCGAGACAAGTGCCGCCTTCCCAGTAATGCCGGGCAATCACACCCGCCGTTTCCATTGGGATTTCACGGTCCAGCGTTGTCCCGCAAGCCTCAAGCAAGCTGTCGAAAGCCCATTTCATCGTCAGAACAGTTGGACCGGCATCGAAGTTACGGCCACCTGCAGAAACGTGGCGCATTTTGCCGCCCGGCGCGGCGGCCGCTTCCAGAACAGTGACCTGACGGCCTGCAGCGGATAAGCGCAACGCAGCAGCCAAACCGCCCATGCCGGCGCCAACAACGACCACTCTTTGCTCAGTTATGGCTGATGCCATTCGTGTTCCTTCAAGTTGACATTCGCCCTCAATGTGTCACTCTTAGTTGACACTATACCGTCAATTTTTGTGGACATCCACGTTAAATAGAGGAATGGCTCCATGGACCTGTCGGACCGCATCGAAACAGGGATGCAAACTGCCATCCGCTACGCCACTGCGAATGGATGCCCGCAAAAACTTGGAAACGCCCTCAAGTATGCAGTCTTTCCGGGCGGTGCCCGCATTAGGCCCCGGCTCTGCCTCGCCGTCTCGCTGGCGTGCGGCGACAAGGACCCGCGCGTTGCCAATGCCTGCGCAACTGCAATTGAACTTTTGCACTGCGCGTCTCTGGTTCACGACGATCTGCCCTGTTTCGACAACGCGGCAACCCGGCGTGGCAAGCCCTCCGTCCATAAGGAATATGGCGAGGAAATTGCTCTCCTGGTCGGCGATGGACTGATCGTAACGGCCTTTGAAACTCTGGCCCGGGAAACCCTTCATGCGCCGGAACTGACGGCGCGGCTTATCGCTACAATTGCCAATGCAGTCGGCTCTCCTTACGGGATCGTTGCCGGTCAGGCTTGGGAGAGCGAAGAGAAAATCAACATTACCGCCTATCACCGCGCGAAAACAGCCTCACTGTTTACAGGCGCGGTATCGGCCGGAGCCCTGTCCTCGAGCGGCAATCCACTCGATTGGTATGCGCTGGCAGATGCCCTTGGTGCGGCCTATCAGGTGGCAGACGATCTTTATGACGCGATGGACGACACGGACAGCATGGGCAAACCTGCGGGCCAGGATGCCGAAAACGGACGCCCGAACCTGGTGGCCGAGTTGGGGGTTCAAGGCGCTTTGAAAAAACTGCAGGAACTGGTCGAAACAGCAGCTGAAAGTATTCCGGACTGCGAGGGCGCTGACCTGCTCAGCGCGATGATCCACAAGGAAGCCAAACGTCTCATGCCGGCCAAATTGGCCGCCAGCGCCGCCTGACAATGTCGGACTGGACAGAGACGGCACCCGGTGCCAACGCGCCACAAGATGGTAGACCATCCAGCCGGTCGATGGCCAGTTTGAATGCATTTCGTGTGCGCTATCGCTTATGGCGCAACCGGCTGATCGGGTCGGCAAAGTTCCGCAGCAAAATCGCGCGTTTTCCAGGGACGCGATGGATCGCGCAGAAGAAATCAAATGATCTTTTCAAACTGATCAACGGTTTTGTCTTCAGTCAGGTTTTGAGTTCCTGCGTGTCGCTTGGCGTGCTTGCACGGCTCACAGACACGGTTGCAAGCACAGAAGCCCTTGCAAAAAGCTGCGGCCTTGAGCCAGGCCGGATGCAATTGCTCCTTGAGCAGGCAGAACGTCTGCAGCTCGTCAAAATTGTTGAAGGGAACTCTTGGGTTTTAGACGATGCCGGCGCTGTGGTAGCAGCCGACCCCGGACTGCAGGCCATGATCCGGCATCACGCCCTGTTCTACCGGGACCTTGCAGATCCGTCCGCTCTTCTAAAAGCACCTTCTCAAGATACCGAACTCAAGAAATACTGGGCCTATGCGCACGCGCAGGACCCAGCAATTATCGGGACGGATGTAACCCAGCCCTATTCTGAACTGATGCGCAGCAGCCAGGCAATGCTCGCCGACTGTATTCTCACAGCTCATGATTTTTCTCAGTACACAGCGGTTCTGGATGTTGGCGGCGGCGAAGGCGCATTCCTGGCGGCAATTGGCAAAGCCTGTCCAGGCACACGGCTGCACCTCTTTGATCTGCCATCGGTTACGAACCTTGCCAAAAAACACCTTGCACGAGAGAACCTTGCCGACCGGGCCGAGTTCCACGGCGGTGACTTTGCAAAGGATCTAATCCCGGACAATGCCGGGTGCGTCAGCCTGGTCAGGATCTTGTGCGACCACGATGATGGACGTGTGGAACAGATTCTGGCGAATCTGCATCGTTCCCTAAAGCCCGGCACAAAGGTCATGATCGCAGAGGCTATGGCGGGAAACAGCGAAGGTGCTGAGCTCGCAGCGGTCTACTTCAGCCTTTATTTCCTCGCTATGGGGTCTGGCCGTTGCCGGAGCGATGCCGCCATAAAAAATCTCCTTTTGGCGGCGGGTTTCAAAAATCCACACACCAAACCAACGCCCAATCCTTTGCTGGCAACGCTCGTGTTTGCGGAACGCTAGAGAAGCACGAAGCATCCGGCATGCCGCCCTAAGTACTCTCCCCGTCAGCAAATGTGTAAATTTTAATTGACACTCAAATGCGTCAATTTACAATGACACTCACACGCCGCCAAACCCACGAGAGGGAGGCACTCATGGAAACCACGGCAATCGTCTTTGAGGATCCCGGTAAGCTCCAGGTCAAACAACTTGGGCTCACGGAGCCAAGCGACTTTGACGTGGTTGTTGAAACCATGGTGAGCGGCGTTTCCACGGGAACGGAAAAAATGCTGTTCGACGGCACGATGCCGGCTTTCCCGGGAATGAGATATCCCTTGGTCCCTGGTTACGAGTCTGTTGCCAGAGTTGTCGGCGCTGGCCCCTTGTCCGGCCGCACAGTCGGCGAAACGGTCTTTATACCAGGCGCATCCTGCTTTGAAGGTGCTGCCGGGTTGTTCGGCGCGACCGCCAACCGGCTGGTTCTTCCAGGCGTCCGCACCATCCAGATCTCGGAAAACTTTTCCGAAGACGCCGTATTGCTCGCCCTAGCCGCCACCGCCCATCACGCTCTGATTCGGGCCGAAAGTCCCGTGGACCTTATCATCGGGCATGGCGTCCTCGGCCGGCTCATGGCACGGCTCGCCTGTGCGCTTGGCCAAGAACCGCCGATCGTAACGGAAACCTGTCCGGACCGAATGCATGGTGCCGATGACTATGACGTTCTTGACCCGAACGATGCACGGGCGTCGAAACCGTTTGACACAATCATCGATGCAAGCGGCAATCAGGATGCGCTTGATCCGGCTATAAGCCGGCTCACCAAAGGCGGTACGCTGGTGCTTGCCGGCTTCTACGGTGAACGGGTGAGTTTTGCGTTCCCCGCTGCCTTTATGCGGGAAATATCGGTCCTGCTGTCTGCTGAATTCAAACCGGATGACCTTCAGGCGGTTGTTGATCTTGTTGATTCCGACCGGTTGTCGCTTGGCGGGCTCGTGACGCATCACGCAGCCCCGTCCGACGCGGCAAAGGCCTATCGGACCGCCTTCGATGATCCGGCCTGCCTGAAAATGGTTATCGACTGGAGGAAAGCTGCATGATCCTGGAAAACCCAACAGGTCGGCATTACCAGATGCAGGACTTCCTCAGGGACGAGGCAGCCATTGAACCCGATGCGCCTGCAACCGGGCCTGTCACCAAGGAAACGCAGATCATTGCGATCTATGGCAAGGGTGGCATTGGCAAGAGCTTCACGCTCGCCAATCTCTCCTACATGCTCGCACAGCTTGGCAAGAAAGTGCTTCTGATCGGCTGTGATCCGAAGAGCGACACCACGTCTTTGTTGTTCGGTGGACGCGCCTGTCCAACGATTATTCAGACAGCCTCCGCAGCCAAGGAAGCTGGCAGCGAAGTGACCGTTTCCGATGTCTGCTTCAAGCGCGACGGTGTTTTTGCCATGGAACTCGGCGGGCCCGAAGTTGGCCGGGGCTGCGGCGGCCGGGGTATCATCCACGGCTTTGAAACACTTGAAAAACTCGGTTTCCACGATTGGGATTTTGACTACGTTCTTCTCGATTTTCTGGGCGATGTGGTGTGTGGTGGTTTCGGACTGCCGATCGCGCGCGACATGTGCCAGAAGGTGGTGGTGGTCGGATCCAACGACCTGCAATCGCTCTATGTCGCGAACAACGTTTGTTCTGCCGTTCAGTATTTCCGCAAACTCGGCGGCAATGTTGGCGTTGCTGGACTTGTCGTGAACAAGGATGACGGAACGGGCGAAGCCCATGCTTTTGCAAAATCCGTCGGCATTCCGGTTCTGGCCTCGATACCGCAAGACGAGGATATCCGCCGGAAAAGCGCGAACTACCAGATCATCGGCAAGCCGGGTGGTGTTTGGGCGCCGCTTTTTGAAGCCCTGTCGATCAATCTTGCAGAAGCACCGCCGGTCCTTCCCGCACCTCTCGATCAGGACGGACTGCTCGGCCTGTTCGATGCCAGCGAAACCGGTGCGGACTTTGTCCTGACACCTGCAACAGCGGAAGACATGTGCGCAGCTGGCGCTCTCGATAAACCATCACTGGAAGTGATCTACGACACCGTTTGAGGATCGACACCCGCCATGGATACCTATACCAAATCTCATGATCCCGAACCAGTTGGAGGCCCAGCAGTTTCCGACCGGCCGGTGATGGGTTTGGCGGATGACCAACCTGCCGCCGGCGGTGATTGCCATGGTGGACAAGAACTTTCGAAGGCGGCAGCCAGAAGTGCTGGAAATGATGCGGTGATGGACCGGCTGGAAGCCGATTATCCAAAAGGGCCTCACGACCAGCCGCAATCCATGTGTCCGGCCTTTGGGTCACTGCGCGTCGGTCTGCGCATGCGCCGCACAGCAACCATTCTGTCCGGTTCCGCATGCTGCGTTTACGGGCTGACATTCACGTCGCATTTTTACGGCGCCAAGCGTTCTGTCGGTTATGTGCCGTTCAACTCCGAAACGCTTGTTACCGGAAAGCTCTATGAGGATATCGTCGAAGCAGTCCAACTGATGGCGGACCCGGCAAAATACGATGCCATCGTGGTCACAAACCTCTGTGTCCCAACCGCTTCGGGCGTCCCGCTTCAGATGCTGCCGAAGGAAATCGACGGTGTCCGGATCGTCGGCATCGATGTTCCAGGGTTTGGCGTTCCGACCCACGCAGAAGCCAAGGACGTTCTTTCAGGTGCCATGCTCGCCTATGCGCGGCAGGAAGCGTTGGAGGGCCCGGTTCTGGCACCTCGCGACGGCGTGAAGAATAAGCCGACAGTGACCCTCGTTGGGGAAATGTTCCCGGCCGATCCGGTTGTCATCGGCAACATACTGGAACCAATGGGTTTGGCAGCCGGACCGACCGTTCCTGTGCGCGAATGGCGTGAGCTTTATGCAGCACTTGATTGCGCCGCCGTCGCTGCCATTCACCCCTTCTACACATCAGCATTCCGGGAGTTTCAGGCGGCGGGCCGCCCGATTGTCGGCTCTGCACCTGTTGGACTTGAAGGCACCGATGCCTGGCTCGCGGCCATCGGCGAGAGCTGCGGTGTGGCAGCTGCAAAAACAGATATCAGCCGCAACGCAATGCGCGGCGCCATCAAGGCCATGTTGAGTGAGAACCGGATCGACGGCCGGATTACCCTGTCCGGGTATGAAGGCTCCGAATTGCTTGTCGGCCGGTTGCTGGTCGAACTGGGAGCTGATCTTCGGTATGTCGGAACGGCCTGCCCGAAAACGCCTTACAGCGCAGGCGATGCAGAATGGCTTGAATCTCAAGGTGTCACAGTCCAGTTCAGGGCCTCTCTTGAGCAAGACATCGCAGCGTTTGAAGAATTTGATCCTGACCTGGCGATCGGCACGACGCCTGTCGTCCAGAAAGCCAAAGAGCAGGCAATACCCGCGCTTTATTTCACCAATCTGATTTCCGCCCGTCCGCTGATGGGCCCCGCCGGAACGGCATCGCTCCCAAGTGTGATTTCAACGGCAATCGCCAACAAGGACCGCTTCCTGAAAATGCAGGATTTCTTTGCGGGCGTTGGTCAGGGGGATACTGCCGGGATCTGGCAGGACACGCCGAAGGACCACAGCGGCTACCGCGCGAAATACGCCAAGTCTGTCGCAAAATCCCGCAATGCGGTCGACAACGGGGAGAGCGTTGGATGCTGATCCTCGATCACGATAGAGCCGGCGGCTATTGGGGCAGCGTTTATGCCTTTACAGCGATCAAGGGTTTGCAGGTGATCATCGACGGTCCTGTCGGCTGTGAAAACCTGCCGGTGACCTCCGTTCTTCACTATACGGATGCCCTGCCCCCGCACGAGCTGCCAATCGTGGTAAGCGGCCTTGCCGAAGAGGAACTCGGCCAACATGGCACGGAGGGTGCCATGAAACGTGCCCGTGATGCACTCGACCCGGACCTGCCAGCTGTTGTGGTGACGGGCTCCATTGCGGAAATGATCGGCGGCGGTGTCACTCCGGAAGGCTCCAACATCAAACGCTTTTTGCCGCGCACGATCGATGAGGATCAATGGCAGAGTGCAGATCGCGCCCTGAAATGGCTCTGGACGGAGTTTGGCCCGAAACGGGTACCAAAGCCCCGGAAGCGCAAAGATGGCGCCAAGCCCCGGGTAAACATCATCGGCCCGATTTACGGCACCTACAACATGCCGTCGGACCTGCATGAAATCCGCCGCCTTGTGGAAGGTCTTGGAGCGGAGATCAACATGATTTTCCCGCTCAGCTCTCATGTGGAAGACATCCGCAAGCTCGCTGATGCGGACGCCAATATCTGCCTCTACCGCGAGTTTGGCCGGTTGTTGTGCGAAACCCTTGAGCGGCCCTATCTCCAAGCCCCGATCGGCATTCACTCCACCACTGCGTTTCTGCGCAAGCTGGGCGAAATCCTGGACCTCGATCCCGAGCCGTTCATTGAGCGGGAAAAACATACGACGCTGAAACCGCTTTGGGATTTGTGGCGGTCGGTGACGCAGGACTTCTTTGCCACAGCCAATTTCGCAGTGGTAGCCAATGAAACCTATGTCCGCGGAATCCAAAACTTCCTCGAAGAGGAAATGGGGCTGCCCTGCGCCTTCGCCGTTGCGCGAAAGGCCGGGTCGAAAACAGACAATGGAGAAGTCGCGGACCTGACAGCTAATACACCACCCATGGTGATGTTCGGATCATTTAACGAACGGATGTACATGGCTGAAGTCGGAGCACGCGGCAAATTCATCCAGCTTTCCTATCCCGGCGCCATTGTCCGCCGTCATACCGGCACACCCGTCATGGGATACTCTGGAGCTTGCTGGTTGATCCAGGAAGTCTGCAACGCGCTTTTCGACATGCTGTTCGAGATCCTGCCCAAGGCGGGTGAGCTTGATGCTATTGAAGCGACAGCGGCCAAGACACATTCCCAGATGCCCTGGCACCCAGACGCTCAAGCAGCGCTCGACAGGCTCGTCAACCAGGAACCCGTTCTCGTTCGCATTTCCGCCGCAAAACGTTTGCGCGAGGCCGCCGAACAGCGTGCCCGGCAGACCGGAACTTCGGAAGTCACTCTTGATGACCTGGAACAGGTCTCCGGCAAGGAGGGCGTGCTCGCATGACCCTTTTCTTTTTCAACGCCCAACTGGCCACCAGGGAGGAAGGCAGATGATTTCCACCACACGAAACGGACCGGAAGGCAGCCGCCGGCAACAAGAGAGACAATCCCAAAAGCTCTTGATGAAACGGTTGTTCTTATTGGTGTTTCCGTTCTGTCTGGCCACAGCGATCCTCGGACGTATCGGCAGAATTTTCGGACCGCATGAGGGAACATCGCAGTCTGCATACGCTGAAGCCAAGGCTTCAGCCTACGCCGCATTGGGATACGCTTTTCACGCGTAATCCCAACGCCTTTTGCCGATGCCTGGGTGTCGGCAAACGCTCAGTAAGCCCTTCCAACCGGCTTGACTGAGGCCCCGCCGCGAGGGTTCTGCGCGGTAACCGCCGAAAGGCAAGAAGTGGAGGTCATGAAAATGGCTTCAGACCAAGAGACCCTGACCGGTCTCAGCCGTGAGGAAGCACAGGAGTTTCACCGACTTTTTGTGAAATTTGCGATTGCAATGTCGCTTGCACCTTTCCTCGCCCACATTTCGATGTGGCTCTACAAACCGTGGCTCTAACGAGCGCATCCCAAAAGAGGATCTGAAGACATGTGGAAAATGTGGCTTTTATTCGATCCGCGCCGGGTGCTCGTTCTTCTAACGGTCTTCCTGTTCAGCCTAGCAGTTTTGATTCATTTCATTCTGCTCAGCACCGAAAGGTACAACTGGCTGGAACAGCAAGCAGCGTTAGGCGACGGCAACGCGCATATCGAAATGCTCCTACCGGGCGGTCCATCAGCTTTGGTCTGACGGACACAATCGGTTCAACATCATCGGTGGTGGAGGTCGTTTGTGACCTACGCTTGCGTCCGGTCAAGCGTTCTCCACCACCAAGCCTTGCTTTCAATGATTAGCCGCCGCCTGCACACAGGTAAGTCGCGGTTAAGGAGGATTCTATGGCTTTGCTCAGCTTCGAAAGGAAGTACCGCGTACGCGGGGGCACACTGATCGGCGGTGACTTGTTCGATTTCTGGGTGGGCCCTTTTTATGTCGGCTTCTTTGGAATTACGACCGTGTTCTTCTCAATACTGGGAACGGGTCTCATCTTGTATGGGGCGGCACTCGGACCGACCTGGAACATCTGGCAGATCAGCATTGACCCGCCGCCCTTGGAATATGGGCTTGCTCTTGCGCCTATGCAGGACGGTGGTCTTTGGCAAATCATCACCATTTGCGCAATCGGTGCTTTTGGGAGTTGGATCCTTCGCGAAGTTGAAATCTGCAGAAAACTTGGCATCGGCTATCATGTCCCAATTGCTTTCGCGACTGCCGTGTTCGCCTATGTAACGCTGGTCGTCTTTCGCCCACTATTACTCGGCGCGTGGGGGCACGGCTTCCCATACGGGATATTTACACACCTCGATTGGGTTTATGCCGTTGGGTATCAATACGGCAACTTCCATTACAATCCTGCCCACATGATTGCGATTACGTTCTTTTTTACAACAACGCTCGCACTTGCTCTGCATGGTGGCTTGATCTTGTCAGCGGTCAATCCAGGCAGATCATTGGGCGACAGCTCCAAACAGGCCGAAGTGAAGGCGCCAGAATACGAAGACACGTTTTTCCGTGACATCATCGGATACTCTGTGGGAACGCTCGGCATTCACCGCCTTGGGCTTTTCCTTGCCTTGAATGCCGGCTTCTGGAGTGCTGTCTGTATTGTCATTAGCGGCCCCCTCTGGGACGACAGCTGGATTGTTTGGTGGGACTGGTGGCTGGAATTACCGTTCTTCCGGCAGGAAGACCTCGTCCGCGAAGTCGGCGATATCCAGTTCGGACTGTGAGGAGAGAACCATGGCAACGTACTACAATTTGGTCACAGTCGTGCAAGTGGACGGTCCAATTGAAGAAGGCATGGACCTGCCGCTTGGAGATAATGACCGGACATCAGGTGCAACAGTCAGCCGCCTTGTTGGCAGGTTCGGGAACGCTCAGTTTGGTCCTATTTACATTGGCTTTACTGCGATCGTCGCCCTAGCTTCCGGCATCATTGCTTTCATGATCATCGGTCTTAACTTCTGGGCTCAAGTGGGCTGGGATCCTAACCAGTTCGTGAGGCAGCTTTTCTGGCTGTCTCTGGAGCCGCCGAACGCAGAATTCGGAATGGGCCTGGCCCCATTGGACCGGGGCGGATGGCATACTATAGCTGGCTTCTTTCTGACTGTGTCCGTCCTTACCTGGTGGCTGCACTTGTTCCGTCGTGCACGGGCGCTGGAGCTTGGCATGCATGTTCCGATCGCTTTCGGGGCCGCCATTTGGCTGTTCCTGGTCCTTGGTTTCATCCGGCCGCTCATGCTCGGCTCCTGGTCCGAGGCCGTACCTTACGGGGTCTTCAGCCATCTGGATTGGACAAACCTGTTTTCGCTTACCTATGGAAACTTGTTCTACAATCCATTCCACGCGCTCTCGATCGTTTTCCTTTATGGCTCGGCACTTCTATTTGCCATGCATGGAGCGACAATCCTTGCCGTCGGCCGATACGGCGGTGAGCGCGAGATCGAACAGATCTATGACCGGGGCACCGCATCCGAGCGGGCTGCCTTGTTCTGGCGCTGGACCATGGGTTTCAACGCATCAATGGAATCCGTTCACAGATGGGCCTGGTGGTTCGCCGTTCTCTGCCCGATTACGGGCGGGATCGGGATCTTGTTGACAGGTACGGTCGTTGATGACTGGTTTGCCTGGGGCGTCAAGCACGGCCTTGCGCCCGAGTGATATCCAAGTTCCAGAGTGATCAACGGCGATTAAAAAGAAGCGGTACGGATTTTTCATCCGGGCCGCATATTTGGGTAATAATATGGCACAGATAGGAAGAGCCACTGAAAACCTGACCGTTAAACAGACATGCGAATTCTATTAGTTATGAAATACACGCGCTCTGTTTTTTTATATTTCCGCTACTGTATCGGCCGATGTTGAACACGTTTGGTAGATCTGACGAAGGTCTCTCCTTACTCCCGCCTACGGGGCAACAAGAACACCGCGCCTTCCAACCAAGAGACCGTCTAAATTTCGCCCATAAAAATTCCCACGCGCCTTGGTGGGGCAAGTGCATGAAATTATCTTGTGCCAAAAAATCCTCGATGACGAAATTCCAGTCACCTGGATTTAATGACGCACATGGTCAGTCGTGATCGTAGGGCGCGAAAAATCAATCATTTGAATTTTTAAAAAACTTGAGTGCGGGCACAACAAATTTCTCAGCAAATGTTCAAAGCAACTCAGCAAATGACGCTGCGTTGTCCTTCCCGAATGCATTCAGATAAAATCGCTTGTTGAGGGCAATGTCTTCCAGGGTCAGTCCGCCGCTTTCCCATTGAACAAGCATATAGGGTTCTTGTTGTGACACTTCGTTAATTGAACGCAGACGCTTCAGAGCTGGCATGGCACCACGGACAAACCCGCCCTTCTTATCGCTGAAGACAGCTATTTTGGCACCGGTTTCAGCATCCAGGACATCGATGATCCCCATACCCTCTTGCATCAATATTATTTCACGCTGTTGCATCACCTTTCCAAGAGCAAGCCGGTCCTGGTAATGGGTGCCTGGCGCAACATTGAGAACAACAATGGCCACACTTGAAACCAAAAGCGCCGCTACCAAAATCAGGAAACTTTTCGGGAAGATCGGCCGCGTTTTTTGGGGTTGCTTTGCTATTGCCATTTCAGCCTCCTTACCGGTACTCGTCGTAATCGGTCGTCATGAAATCGAAATCGGGAAATCGTTGTAAATATATGCGGAACCACGGAGTAAATGAGCCTGGATTTGCTGCCATTTCATTGTGCAGCTCACTTGCCGTCACCCAGCGTATCTCTTCGACTTCTTCCGGATTTGGTTTCACAACCTGCGTCGCACTATCAGTTTGAGCACTGAACAAAGTGACGCGTTCGTGTTCTGTGAGACCCGTGCCGACGCTCGCCTCATATTCAACAGTCTGGTGCTTACTGAGCGGCAACGTGAAGCCGAGCTCTTCCATAAGACGGCGCTCTGCGCATCTTTCAATACTCTCATCCCAATGAGGATGACTGCAACACGTGTTCGCCCACTGGCCGCCACAATGATACTTCCCGGCAGCCCGTTTCTGAATGAGCAAATGATCGCCGTCGAAAACAAAGACAGACACGGCCAGATGCAACACGCCATCTATATGGGCTTGAAGCTTCTCGACCGGATAAAATGAACCATCCGATGCCACAGCAGGAATTATCAAAGGTTTGTTCATTGGCGTACGGGCTCGCTGCCCCTTCTTTGATCCAAATAGTTTCTCTTCGCAGTCGCCTTGATCAGGCCACCGCTCTTGCCAAAGCACATTGTGACCATAAGGAACACAATGCCTCTGAAAGATGTCGGATATCGGCTTCGGTATGGAGCGGTGTCGGTGTGATCCGCAGCCGCTCCGTTCCAACGGGGACGGTTGGGTAGTTTATCGGCTGTACGTAGATCCCGAATTCACTCAACAAAACATCGGAAATCCATTTGCATTTGGACGCCTTGCCAACCATCACGGGCACAATGTGGCTCGGGTTGTCCATGTGTGGTATTCCGCGTGCATCAAGGGCAGAACGTACTTTGGCAACATTGGACTTGTGTGCTTGCCGTTCCAGCTCATGTTCTTTCAAATAGCGGATTGATGCCGTTGCTCCAGCAGCCAATGCCGGTGGCAAAGCTGTCGTGAAAATGAACCCCGACGCAAATGACCGAACGAAGTCCACAAGTACTTCCGGACCTGTGATGTAGCCTCCCATGACGCCAAAAGCCTTGCCAAGGGTTCCTTCAATCACCGTGAGCCGGTCCATAAGGCCTTCACGTTCGGCAACACCGCCGCCGCGCGGGCCATACATTCCAACAGCATGAACTTCATCGAGATAGGTGATCGCCCCAAACCGGTCGGCGACATCACAAATCGCCTCGATCGGAGCGATGTCCCCATCCATCGAATAGACGCTTTCAAATGCGACCAACTTCGGCGCGTTTGGGTCATCGGCCGCCATCAGTTCGGCCAGGTGCTCCGGGTCGTTGTGCCTGAAGAGCCGTTTTGTGCATCTGGAATGCCGGATTCCCTCAATCATGGACGCGTGATTGAGCGCGTCGGAGTAAACGATTATTCCCGGAATTTTCGACAAGAGCGTGCCGAGCGCCGCCCAGTTGGACACATAGCCAGACGTGAAGATCAGCGCAGCTTCCTTGTCATGGAGGTCAGCCAGTTCGCGTTCCAGCATGACGTGATAATGGTTTGTCCCGGAGATGTTCCGGGTACCGCCGGCGCCGGCACCGCACTTCTGAATGATCTCCGTCATACGGTCGGTGACAACCGGGTTTTGTCCCATACCGAGATAATCGTTGGAGCACCAAACGGTTACTTCGCTGGTCTCGCCTGTATCTCCGTAAAACGTCGCTTTGGGGAAGTTATTACAATGACGTTCCAACTCGGCAAAGACACGATAGTTACCAGCCTCGTGCAAATCGGAGAGAGCGGTCTCCATGGTTTTCAAAATGTCCATCGCTTCATCCTCTCCTCAAGGTATTCCAATTATCGCGTTTCCAAGCCGCGTTTCGCGCCGACGCCAGCTGATGCAAACTCATGTGTCGTTGAATCTGAGCGGGGTTCACGTGCCCCCTTCGGAACTGCCCAACGCCAAAGTACGGTATCCGAGACCGGCAGAACGAGAATTAGGTGTTCGATGATCGCCAGTGCCATAAACGCGGCAAGCAGAATGTGACCAACGATGGAGTACGCGCTGTGCGCATTCATCGCTCCGGTAACAAGGATAGCAAACAGCCCAACAGCAATCGCCAGCAGAAGCGGGAAGAACGGTGTTGTCCGTCCGGTGTTGAAGTAGGTTTTCAGGTGCACGATACCCGGTGGCATCAAGCCGCTGATTGCATGGCGTGCGCCCAGGAAAATAAGCAGCTTCGCCGATATTCGCATGCCCCACAAAAGGCCGAAGGTAGCTAGCCCGAAGGTGTTGGGAGCATCGGACAATAGGAGCCAAAGAAAGACACCAGTAACGAGAATTGCAATTTCGTGGTCACAGACAGCTCTCCACGCGGCAAGAAACCGGGTGTAGCCTTTGGCACCAGGGGGACATGCGATTTTGTTCCTTCCGGTGACAATGCCGGTCAAGAACGTTGTTTCGTGCCAAGCCCAAACCAGCAGTGCTCCAAGGAAACCTAAGTAGGAGCCAAACGGCGTTTGCCGACTACTGCCTTCCAGCAACATTAGAACACCGGCAATCCCAACTACTGTAATCACTGGAAGAAGTTGCCAC
>CALDSI010000502.1 GCA_937911395.1 uncultured Labrenzia sp. | reverse complement strand
ACATCAACGTCAACTTCGGCCCCGTCGTTGATGTGGACCTCAACCCGGACAACCCGATCATCGGCAAGAAAAAGCGGAGTTTTTCCGCTGACCCGGCCACGGTTACCAATTGTGCTGCAGGTTTTATTGCCGCCCATCAGGCCGCTGGAATAGCAACAGCGCTGAAACACTTTCCAGGACACGGATCTTCAACGACGGACAGCCACACCAGTTTGCCAGTAATCAGCCAGTCCTGGCGCGAACTTGAACTGGAGCCCTATCGCGCACTCCAGCGTCAGGACCGCGTAGACATGGTGATGATGGGCCATCTGGTTCATCCCCGCTTTTCCGACACGCCAGAAACTCCGGCCTCTCTTTCGAAAAAGGGGATCGCTGAGGCCAGGGCCCTCACCGGCAAGGATATTGTCATCATCACGGACGATCTGGAGATGAATGCAGTCTCTGATCGGTTTTCGATCGAAGACGCAGCGGTGCAAGCGATCGCAGCCGGAAATGACATTGTGCTCTTTTCCAGTTTTGACCGGACCGACCCTGAGCTCGGTGACCGGATAAACGCCGCTATTGTGGCCGCCGTTACGGATGGCCGGATCAGTGAAGCCCAGGTTGATCTGGCTGCCGCGCGGGTTGCCGCCTTAAAACACCGCCTTCGCCGATTTCGGGTTGGCGTTTTGCCAGATCCGCAGTCTGCAAGACTTGGTCCTGGACCGAAAGCCACACTACCCCACTACGCCGCTGCAACTACGATTTTGCCGTCTGCTCGCGCAGCTCCTTAAGCTCGGCCCGCAAAGCTTTCACTTCTTCCAGAATGAGGCCTGTCTCGTCATGAATGGCCTGGCGGTTGGCATCGGCTTCCGCTTCATGCTCCTCCTGCATGGCGGAGACGATGATACCGATGAAGAGGTTCAGAACCGTGAAAGCCGTGCACAGGATGAACGGCACAAAGAAAATCCAAGAGAGCGGATAGACTTCCATAACCGGCCGGACGATCCCCATGGACCAGCTTTCCAGCGTCATGATCTGGAAAAGCGTATAGAGTGATGCGCCAAGATCACCGAACCATTCGGGAAACGATGCGCCAAAGAGTTTGGTCGCCATCACGCCGAACACATAGAACACCAGCGCCATCAGAACGACGATGGAGCCCATGCCCGGCAAAGCGGCAATCAACCCGCCGATCACCCGCCGCAGAGACGGAACAACGGAAATCAGGCGCAGAACACGCAGGATGCGGAGCGAGCGCAGGACTGAGAGCGTGCCGCTGGACGGCAACAATGCGATTGCAACGATGAAAAAATCAAAGAGGCTCCAGGGATCCTTGAAAAAGCGGAAGCCGTGCGCAAACAGACGCAGCGCGATTTCGATCACGAATATGCCGAGGATTGTCTGGTCGATTGCAATCAAAACCGAGCCGAACCGGTCCATGATAAACGGGCTGGTTTCCAGTCCAAGCGTGATCGCATTCACGACGATGATCGCGATGATCCAGTATTCCCACGTGCGTGAGGTAACCAGGGCTTTGATTTTTTCCCGCATAGTCTGTTCCGGAGCCTGAAATATTCCAACGGCGCTGCGCCGCGCGGAACATGGAGGTTCGGGCCGGTCTTGGCAAGATAGCAGCGGGCGGGATAACACAATTCCACCGCTTGACAGTTCGCAGGACTGGGCGCACTAAGAATAGGCTCAAGCGGGTGATTAGCGGCATCATCGACGTGCTTAAATCGGTGGTCGTTGGATTGATGTGTCAAATATCTATAGACCGAGGAAATCCCTGTACGATTGGTTTGTCCGTTGGACCGAAAAGGGTGTCTGGACCGATGTCTTCGATACGTTGTCTCAGATTGGTGGCCCCGCGCTCAAAGTGATGATTGATAGCACGGCGGTTCAGCACCGGGTTGCTCATGGCGTCAATAGGGGGGCTCAGACCCACGCCATGGGCCGAGTTCGTTGGGGTCCGGGAAGCAAAATCCACGGTTTGAGCGACAACTGGAAACGGCCAATCGCCTTATACCGCACAAGCGCTAATGTTTCAGACTTCGCAGGGGCGGAGGCACTCTTGCCACGCATCCCCAAGAACGGTGTTCTGCATGGCGACAAAGGCTACGACAGCGATCATATCCGGCGAACTGTAGCAGCATGAGAGACGCTGCCAAACATCCCGCCTCGCAAAACACGCAAACTGAAAAACTTCTTTTCGCCATAGCTTTACAAGGGCAGAAACATAATCGGGAAGATGTTCGGCAGGCTCAAAGAGTTTCGTAGGATCGCAACCCGCTATGACCATAATGCCAGAAACTTTCTGTCGTCGCTCTGCCTCACGGCAACCGTATGTTACTGGTTATGAGGCCGAAGCCTAACCCTTAGAACGTCAAACTTCATCCGTGTATTGGTGGTGCATTTTGTAAATTAGAGCGAAGATGTGAGATCAGGGCATCGAGCGCTTTGGATTTTTGACGGCGACTTGGATAGTACAAATGATAGCCAGGCCAGGTAGGGCAGAATTCATCAAGGCAGCAGTCGAGGCGACCGGCGCTGATGTGTTCCGAAACGAGAGGAGCGAATGTGTATGCGAGCCCCAGCCCCGCCAACGCGGCAGAAAGGATCGTCTGTGTTCCATTGACCAGAACCCGTCCGGGCACCGGCAGATCAATCGTGCGATCGCCTGACCGAAATCTCCAGAGAAACACATCATCATGGCTCTGAGTGCGAATGTTGATGCATTCATGTTCGGACAGATCTTTCAAACTCTTAGGGAGGCCGCGTTTTGCAAAATACACAGGGCTTCCAACGATCACGGCCTTCAGGTCTTGTCCCAGAGGCAACGCGATCATATCCATCTCCAAATGGCTCCCGTACCGTATCCCGGCATCAAATCCCTCTGCGACTATGTTTGAGAGGCGATCATCAACTCGGATGTCCACTTTGACAGCTGGATGGGCCTTTAGAAATTCAGGCAGCACAGGCACCAAGATACGCACTGCGGCATCTTCGGTCATACTCAGCCGGACTTTGCCGGTAATCTCGTCACCACCAGATTTAACCTGGTCCAATCCACTGGAGATCTGTCTGAGAGCTGGTGAAACTTGATCAAGCAGTCGTTGACCATCTTCCGTCAATCTCACGCTGCGTGTGGTTCTTGCAAGAAGTGCGACACCGAGGCGCGCTTCAAGCTCTGCAACGATATGGCTCAATCCAGATTGGGCCCGCCCAAGTCTGGCTGCAGCACGTGTAAAGCTCCCGGCTTCGGCGACGGCTTCGAAAACCAACAAATCGGCGAGATCCCTGCGATCCATTTATCACTCTAAGTTATAAGCCATATACGATAAATAAGACTACCGACTGAAAGTGTGGTTCGCAATATTGGTTTCACAACCTGAATTATGGAGTTTTTCGGATGTTGAACCTTAAGAAAATCACACTTCTCGCCATGTGCCTGACGGCCTCATCTGTTTTGGCGGGACAGGCCTTGGCCGATGCCAAGAACATCGTTCTTGTCCACGGCTTGAACATGGACGGTGGGGCTTGGCGATCTGTCTATAAGCAATTGTCCGCCAAGGACTACAACGTCACCGTTGTGCAAATGCCGATGACTTCGATCGAGGCCGACGTCGCGGCGGTTCGCCGGGCAATCGATGTTCAGGAGGGACCCATAGTTCTTGCAGGACACTCGTATGGCGGCATGGTGATCAGCCAGGCAGGGATTGATCCCGACGTCAAAGCCCTCGTTTATATTGCCGCCTTCCAGCCCGAGGTTGGTGAAAGCCTTGGCTTTTTGAATGCCTCTATTCCCGCTGAATTGCCTGCAGCAGCCATAAAGGTCTTTGACGACGGCTACTATCTCGTCGAGCCAGAGACGTGGATTGCCGATGTGGCGAATGGCACTAAGAACTCGGATTCCGAGTTCACGGCCAATTTTCAAGCTGCCGCCAACACAAGCATCTTTGGATATGAAGCCGAAAATGCGGCGTGGAAAAACAAGCCGAGTTGGGCCTTGGTGCCGACCAACGACCGTACGGTGTCACCGGAACTGCAACAGAAAATGGCAAGCCGATCTGGCGCACAGGTCCAGGAAATTGATGCGGGTCATTTGGTTCACATGTCCAATCCAGACGAAGTTACGGCGCTCATCGAATCCGCCGCGGCCGCTGTCGATTGACACTTTCAAGGCCGCATGGGAGAGGCCACACGCATGATATCATCTTCGGTGACGCGCGGTCCGCGTCGCCGTCCTTTCCGGCTGTTTTCAAAAAATTTGACTTCGGTTCATGGGCTCAATGAAATGCTCCCTGGCATTTTGAGGCAGCAGTTCTGTGCCGAACCGAATTGGAAAACCGACGGCAGCTTCATTGATGAAAGACCATGGCGGCATCAAGAGTGCCGTTTTTTACGATCCATTATTTCGACAAGCCTGAAATCGTTATCAGTTGATCAGTAGATCCCAATCCGAAATTCTCAATTTGCCTTGGTTTCGCTGCCACGGCGCCAGTAGGTGATGGCGAATTGGTCACCCTTCTGGAGTTTGAAAGCGGTCTTGAACAGTTTGCGCATGTTCTGCGCTGCCTCATGTTCGCCGGCGAACCAGGCAAATTGCGGGGGGCTGGCCGTCCAAAGTTCCCGCGCGGTTCCGACAATGGACTGCGCAAAGTCATCGCCAGCAATTGCATGCAAGTTAAGCGAAGTCTCCGGCAGATAAGCCTTGAGGTCCTCAAGGGATTGTGCTTCGCCGATCACATGTCCGGATACATCGGGAGCCAGATCCTCAAGGTACCTCGCAAGCGCGGGCAGAGCTGTCTGGTCGCCAGCAAGCAAAACGGTCTTTGCATTGTCAGGCCGCTCTCCGCCCGCCGGCCCCATCAACCCTATTTCGTCACCAGTTACAGCCGTCTGCGCCCACTCGGCGATAATTCCGCCCCTGTGTCGAACGATATCGACGTCGATCGTGCCAGCGTCCAAATCGAGTGATTTGATCGTATAGTAGCGGACATGCAGTTCGTCCTCACCCTCCGGCCACAGCGTCAGACCATTGGAGGCGCTGCTCGGCCAAACCGGCGTGCGCCCAGCCGCAGCCGGGCACATCAGTTTGACATGAATGCCGGGACCGGTCAGATGCCCGATGGGCCGGGCTGCAGCAAGCCGCAGACGGATCATGCCCTCTGCCGGTTCGCTTCGCGCCACAACTTTCATGACGTGCAAGTTGACGGGTCGGGCCTTCTTACCCGCGTTTTTCTGAGTTTCATCCCATATGAGAGCGGCAGCGGCTCCGTCATTCAATTCTGCCAGGTGCTTGACAGCGGATTCCTTCAAAAAATAGAGGATACTCTCGGATTCAGCCGTCACGGTCAGCTGCAGTCCCAACGCTCCAGCAGACAGGTTTATGGAATTGTTGCCGACTAGGATGGACGCATTTGTCTCGCTGGTCCGTTCAACCGGTGCATCATGCTCCAAGGCATGTTCGATCAGGTGCTCGAACATGGATTGCGCATTGGACACCTCGACATAGGCAGAAGATGAAAGCGACACACTGTCCTCCGGAAGAATACGGCATAAGCCTTTTGATTTTAAAGCGGAACCACCATCGGCCGGTTGGTTACGGGGTCTGAGATCACACGGGCATCCAGATCAAATGCCTTTTTCAGGTTCGACGGCGTGATGACCGTTTCAGGCGGTCCCTTCGTGACAAGTCCGTCTGGTCCAAGCAACACAATATGGTCGTTGAATCGGCCTGCGAGATTGAGGTCATGCAGGACACTTACGACCGTTGTACCCGCGTTTTTGTTCCGGTTTTGAAGCAGCCTGAGGACCTCAATTTGATGCGGCAGGTCCAGAAAGCTCGTCGGCTCGTCCAGGAGGAGCAATGGAGTGTCCTGGGCCAGAACGAGCGCAAGCCAAGCGCGTTGGCGTTGTCCGCCAGACAGTTCCGACAAGGGACGCTCTGCAAAACCTTCCATGCCGACGGCGATAAGCGCCTTTTGGCAGATCTCGGTATCTGTTGCCGACCAAGGAGAGAAAAGCCCGCGCCACGGGGTTCTGCCCCGTTTGACGAGTTCGCCGACCAAAATGCCTTCCGGGGCAATCGGGAACTGGGGCAGGATTGCCAGTTGGCGCGACAGCAGGCGGGTTTTCGTCTTGTGAATATCGGCATCGCCGAGAAAAACTCTCCCGTGGGACGGTGCCAATAGCCGGGCAAGAGCCGATAGCAGTGTGGACTTGCCACAGCCATTCGGGCCGAGAATCGCTGTGCTTTGCCCGGCTGGCAGGCCGATTGTCAGGTTTTCGAGCACCGACCGGTCTCGGTATCCCACGCACAATGATTCCGTCCTCAAAGAAATCGCGCTCACAATTCGCCTCTTTCAATTTCACGGGACAAGAGCCAAAGAAGATAAGGTGCGCCCAAGATCCCGGTCATGACGCCAATGGGCAGTTGCAGGCCCGGCAGGCTCGCCCGGGCCACAAGGTCTGCAAGCATCACGATTATGGCTCCTGTTAGGGCCGCGGCAAGCAACCTGCCGCCCACATCGGCCGTGCGGGCGATCCGCGCGCCAAGCGGCGGTGCCATAAGCGCCACAAAGGCAATCGGACCTGCGATGGCAACAGCCGCCGCTGCCAGCAACACAGCGGTCGCAGCCAGTCCCAGCCGGGCGCGCTTGACGTTAGCACCAAGCCCCGTGGCAAGCTCGGATCCGAGTTCAAGCAGCCTCAGATTGCGGATTTGCGGTAACAGAACAATGACCAGAACTGCGCCGATGAGCGCAAGCTGAAGCACGTGCGACCAGTCCCGCGCCGCAAGCGAACCGGCCAACCAGCGCTGCGCCTCGGCCGCCTGCGGACCCGTGAGCCGTGTCATAAGGAACGAGCTGATCGCAGCAGCAGTGAAACCGATGCCGATGCCAACGAGAACAATTGTCACCGCAGGCGCGCCCTCCAACGGGTTGTGCCCGCGCGCCGGACGGGCCAGAGCCAGCACGAGAATTGCCGTCAAAAGCCCTCCGGCGGACGCAATCAAAGGCATTGGGATCGCAAGATTGATTGTGAGGGCACCAAGAATTGCAAGTCCGGAACCTGCGGAAAAGCCCATGACGTCCGGCGAGGCAAGCGGGTTGCGCAACAGGGACTGAAAGATCGATCCGGACAAACCGAAAGCAGCACCGACAAGAAGTGCCGTTGCAACCCGGGGGCCGCGCAGGATCTGCACCGTCAGAGCCCCTGCCCCATCGCCGCCGGTCAGACCGTTCCAAAGCGCTGCCGGGCCGACGGAGACCTGTCCGAGCGCGAGTGACAGCGAGGCAGCGGCCAGAAGCAGAAAGATGAGAAGAAACTGCCTGTTCATGCAATCGCTCCCGGGCTCAGGCGGCGGGCAAGCAGGACAAAGACCGGACCACCTATGAGCGCCGTCATGATGCCCGCCTGGATTTCGGCAGGTGCGAAAAGAAGCCGCCCTGCGACATCGGCAAGCAAGAGCACGGCCGCGCCGAGCATGGCGGAGGCCAGGATGCCGGGGCGCAAAGAAGCGCCTGCAATACGGCGGGCAATCGGAGGCACCATGAGGCCCAGAAAGGCAATCGGTCCGGCAATGGCAACGGCTGCGCCTGTCAGCAAGGTTACCGCCACAAGAACGGCGGCCTGCACTTGCCGGGGGCGTGTTCCAAGACCGCGTGAGAGCGTCTCCCCGAGCGCAAGCGCCTCAAGCTTTGTGGCAACGGCCAACAGGACAGCACCTCCGGCAACCGCTCCGATGGACATGACCAGAAGCGGCCGCGTCCGCGCTTCTGCCAGCGAACCGACCACCCAAAAGCGCACCACTTCGAGCGTTTCACCGCGCATGAGGACCAGGGCCGTAACCACGGACACCAGCAGTGCACTGAGCGCAGCACCTGTCAGGGTCAACCGCACGGGACTTGCATTGCCCCGCAGGCCTCCCCCAAGGGCGAAAACTGCAACAGATGCCGCGGCTGCGCCCGGAAACGCCAGAAAGGCGAGCAGCGCGCCATCCGCGCGCCCGGCGAGAAGCGCGCCGATGGTTACAGCGAAGGCCGCTCCAGCGTTCACGCCCAAGATGCCCGGATCTGCGAGCGGGTTCCGGGTCAGTGCCTGCATGGCCATGCCCGCAGCTCCAAGGGCGGCCCCGCAAACCAATCCGGCGATGACACGCGGAAAGCGGACATAAAGCAGTGCGACATGAACGGGATCGGTGTTGTCCGGGGCAATGAAGGCCTGCAACGCTTGGTCAAGGGAGATGCTGCGCACGCCGGTAAACAGGCTCACGCCCAGCGCCGCGCAGAGCAGAAGGAAGAGCCAAATCCAGTTTTTCACGAAAGGAGACCTGCTTTTTCGGCACTCATCACGATGGTTTGCGTATCGCCATCGGCGGCGGCGGCAATATCTGCTTCCAGGTGATCCAGAAGAAAGGGAAGCGACAACACGCTGCCGAATGACATGGCGGCCGCCATAAGCCCGCCGGCGAAGACCTCCCTGCCTTCACGGTGTGCGCTCAGAGTTTTGCGCATGGGAAGAGACACCAGGTCAGGTGCTTGTTCGAAACTTGAGACCCACACAAGGACGTCTGCATCAAGCGGGGAAAGGTCCTCGGGCGACAAACGTGCATAAAACTCTGCCGGACCCGAAAGTTCCAAAACTGGCGCTGTCGGTTTGAAACCGAGTTCAGCCAAGAAGGCTGCGCGTGTATCTGCACCGGTGAATGCGCCGGTCTCACCACCCCAATGATAGCCTGCCACTGCGGTCTTTCGGGCCCAGTCCGGATGCCTTGCCCGCGCAGTTGCAAATTGGTTTTGGACCCTACTAACAAGTGCTTCGGCCTCGTTTGACTTGCCGGTTGCGCGGCCCACCATCCGAGTCATCTTGTCCCAAGCCGTGCCGTAAACGGCGTCACCGGCTTCATGCATCAACACAGGGGCGATCCGCGACAACACGCGGTACTCTGCCTTTGAAATGCCCGAGCCGATCGCAACTATCAGGTCCGGTTTAAGTGCTGCCACCCGCTCCATTGAAACTTCGCCGACAAGGAGCTCGGGTTTTGCCTCGCCCAGCTGAGCCTGCGCCCAAGGCCAAACGCCATGAGGGAAGTTGCCGAACCATTGCCTGATTGCAAGTGGTGCAATGCCAAGGGCCAGCAACGGATCCTGGGTGGTGTAACCCAGAGAAACGACCCGTTCGGCGGGGCGGTCCAGAACACTGGTGCCAAAGGCGTGTACATAGCCAAGGCTGTCCGCTGCAGCATGAAGACGGTTGAACGATTGAGACAAGAACGCAGCTGTCGTTCCGCCAAGCAGTGCGCGGCGTGTTACACCGCGACACAGGCCCAGTGCGGGCAAGGCTCGCTTTCGGTAAACGATCGTCACCAAGTGTACCTGAATGTCGCTTTCAACGTGCGTCCATCTCCATAGTAGGCTGTGTTGGAGAAGGTGTCGACGGAGGAGATGTACTCCTCGTCAAAGAGATTGGTTGCATTGAGCTGTAAGCTGGCATTTTCAAATACCTGGTAAGTCAGGGCCGCGTCCACCACGGTCCTCGCATCCAGTTTGATGGTGTTTGCATTGTCGGCGTATGTGTCGCCGACATAACGCACCCCTGCACCGAGTGTCAGGTCCCCAAACCGTCCTTGACCAGGAATAGTGTAATCAAGCCAAGCAGAGCCAATATGGTTTGGCACCAGCAGAGGCCGATTGCCAACATTGCCCACCGCACCGTCTTTGACGATTTCCGGATCCCAATAGGAGTAGGACATGGTCGCATTCAGTTTGTCGGTGAGCGAGACTTTACCCTCGATCTCAAGGCCACGAACGCGTACCTCGCCTATCTGATCCTGTGTTGTCACGCTAACGTTGTATGGAACATTCGTTTGTGTGATATCGAAAACCGCCACCGAGAACAGCGCTTCGTCAAAAAACGACGGCCGATACTTCAGACCGACTTCGTATTGCGTTCCTTCTTGCGGTTTCGGCTCGTTCAGGAGTGTTAATTCTGCAGACACAGGCTCAAAAGATTCTGAGTAATTAGCATAAACCGATACATCTTCACGGAGTTTCACCGTCAGTCCTGCGCGTCCGGTGAACGCCTCATCACTGCCGCTGTAGGCCAGCCCAAAATCCGGATAGTCGGAGCTCGTATCGACATTGTCATACCGGCCACCCAAGGTGACTATAAACCGGTCCAGAAAAGTGAGTTCCTCCTGAACATAGACACCAAAAGCGCTTCGGTCGTAGTTCCATTCATAGCCAGGTGGAAGAAAGATGCAGTCAAGGCCGCAATATTGCGGGTCGTTGATATCAATTCCTGATGCCGCACCGAAAATCCGCTGTTCTGTGACTTTTTCGTAGTAGTAGTCGGCCCCTACGAGCGTGCGGCTTTCAATGCCCTTTACCGCGGTGTCGAACTGAAGCTGGTTGTCTATCCCAAACCGTTGTGTATCACCGTAAACAGCCCATGCACTGCGGTTGACGGAAGGATCTGAGGTCGCGCCATAGACAGATTCGTAGGTCAGATCCAGGTTCGTGTACCGGGCATTTTGCCGGAACTGCAAACCATTGCCAAAATCATGACTGAACTGATAGCCGACATTCCACTCTTCAGTGTCCATCGTGTCGAAGTCGGGCTCTCCAAGATAGGTATCTGGATCAATGCCTGAGCCAAATGGAATACCATGCGAGGTGTTTCCATCACGCCTGTTATAGTCAGTAAGCACTGTAAATTCAGTGGCAGACGTTGGACGCCAAGTTACGGCCGGAGCGATGTAAATCCGGTCGTCATTGGAGTACTCGGTTCCGTCTCTGCCGTTTTGACCCTTGGACACGAAACGGTAGAGAAATTTTCCATCCTTATCGACTGGCCCTCCGACATCGACACCGCCCTCAACATGCTCTTCTCCAAATGTGGAGTAGATTTCACCATGGCGGAAGTCGAGTGGTTTCTTAGTCACCGCATTGACCAAACCACCAGGAGCGTTCAAACCAAAAAGGGTTGACGTCGATCCTTTCAGAACTTCAATCCGCTCCAAGCCGAAGGGCTCAAGGCGACTTCCAACAAAACCCGGAATACGCGAAGACAAACCGTCGCGGTATGTCCCAAGAGCCGTCTGGTAAAAGCCGCGGATCAAGTAGAAATCGTACCGGTTGTCACTGCCGTAGATATCTGTCGAAACGCCTGCGGTATAGGCCAGCGCCTCATCCAAAGTGGAAACGCCCCGCTGCTCCATCTCCTTCTGCGTTACAACGGAAACAGACGCGGGCACATCCAGGATCGGCGTTCCGGTCTTCGTGCCGACAGTCGAGCCGACCGCAACGATGCTCTCACGGTCCAAAACGCTGTTGATCGTTACGCTAACTTCACCACTGAAGTTGGCCGCCTCATCATTTGGGCTGACGACAATCGCGTCAAGAACCGCAGCGGGGGCAACGATTGTATCCTGCGCCGCTGCACTTTGTGCCGCCAGCGCGGCCACGGCAATCATACCAGTTTGTTTCAACATGTTTTGTGTTGCTCATCGAAATGGGTCCTGGCTGAAGGCTTGGATGGTGACTGACGTAAACTTCATAAACCGCAAGAAACGGCAGCGCAATAAAAATGTAAGTAATAACTTATGTTTTTATTGCGCCTAATCTATACCGGCCAAAACGGTGCCCCAGTCCGGTGTTTTTCGGGACAGTGAAACAAGCTGGCACTTGGCTCACCCGATCTAAAGACGCAGGCTAACAATTTGATTTAATGATCATTTCACCGCCATAGCCTGTGCCGCTGTTCGATCATTATTTCTGACTATTTAACCCGGATACCCTCCCTACGGTTGCGCTTGGTTCCAGGATGGGTGAGAACGGGCGCAGAGCACGAAGAGGGTGAGGTAAGGATATTGTCGGCTGTCGAGGAGAGTTCAGTAGCAATTCGAAAACCGGCAAAACAGCGCCGCTCGAAAGAGAAGGTCCAGCGCATTCTCGACACCGCCCTTGCCTTGCTGAACGATATGCAGGCGGACAAGATCACGACGAACGAGATTGCCAAGGCTGCGGGCGTGAACATTGCGACCCTCTATCAGTTCTTTCCAAAAAAAGAGGCAATCTTATTCGAACTTTACCGCCAATGGCTGGACCAGACCCTCACGCTTCTAGAAGAGGTCGATAACCGCTTCGATGGACATGAAGGTCTGGAAGCCTATGCCGATGCTGTTTTTTCGTGTCTGTCTGAGGATGACGGCATCAACTCGCCAGCCCATTGGCAATTACGCTTTGTCCTCGGCAATTCTCCAGAGCTCCTGCAGCTGGACGCAGAGCATGCGCAAAAAGCCTTTCAAAGGATCATCGCGGCGCAGAAGAAGTTCTCAAGGAACGTCACGCAGGAAGAGGCGCTCGCCCTTGCCCGTTTGCAGCACCATGTCTCGGTCGCCTGCCTGTACGCGGCTTCGGAAGTCAGATCGGAACCGGAACGCGCCATCCTTCTGGATTGGTGCCGGAAAACCATGCACCTCGTCTATGACGTGGATCGCCTAAACGAAAAAACCTGACAACAGCCTCTGGTTTGGTTCTTGCTCCCGGCTGTGCGAACGAAAGTTGGCCCGAGGGCAAAACCCTCAGGCCAAAAATCCTACCATTTTGCATATGCGCGGAGTTTGAAGGATCTGCCTTCACCATAGCTACACGCATAGACACTGGTGCAACTTGCAACGTATCGCTTGTCCGCAATATTGGTTACGTTGAGATCTACACCCCAATTTTCTTTTTTGTAACCGACCTTCGCGTCAAAGAGCGTGGCACTTGGAACCTTTGCTGTGTTGGCATTGTCCACCCAAGACTCTCCTTGATAGCGGATCCCCCCGCCCAGTGACACGCCTTCCAGAAATCCGAATTCTTCAGGCACCGTATAGTTGGCCCATAAAGACGCAAATTGCTCAGGTACAGTATTCGGTGTATTGCCAACAAGGCTTGCATCCGCGTCCTTTGTGATTTCAAGGTCGTAGACGGTAACAGCCGCTATAAGGTTCAGATCCTCAGTTACATTGGCCCGTGCCTCGAACTCCACACCGCGAGAGCGAACTTCACCAATCTGGGTTTCCGCTCCGAATGATCCGCTGACGACATTCTGACGGGTGATATCAAAGTAGGCGAGCGTAAAAAGACCATCCAGCCAGACCGGTTGATACTTCAGGCCTGCCTCATACTGAACCCCGGTTTCAGGCTCATAAAAATCAACCCGGCTTGAGGATCCGATCAAAGGGTTAAAGAAGGTCGCAGCGCTGGCATATGGCGTTATCCCATTGTCAAAGGTATAGGCCAATCCAGCCCTGCCGGACAACGCGTGATCGCTGCCATTGTTTTCAGGTATTCCGACCGCACGTGTGTCGACATAATCGTATCGGCCATTCAGGGTGGCGGTCCAACCGTCACCGAAGTTCATCCGATCCTGGAGGTAAACACCGATCCGGTGTTGCTCGATGGTTTGGTCAATGTACGGCACCGGTACAGGTTGTGCCGCGCCGTACTGCGGATCAGTCACGCTGATCGTTGAACCAATGGCCGAAGCCTGCACCTGATCCAAATTTATGAAATTGTAGTCGGTGCCGACCAAGAGGTTATGCGCAATCGCGCCTGTTTCCACCTGACCGGCGAATTGTGTGTCGACCAACACGTTGTTTATTGTTGTGTCGTGCTCAAAAACAATCCTGCTGAACTCCGGGTCGGATATATCGGGAGTTGGCGAAAAGCCTGCATATCCAAATGGATAAAGGTTGAACTCATGAAGGTCAGAATAGCCGTAACGCGCGTTCTGTCGGACGGTCCAATTGTTTTCAAAGGAATGTTCGAATTCATATCCAACAGAAAACTGACGTCGTAGATATTTGTCCAGGTCCGGTTCGGTGTAGTTGGCATCACGTCTGATGTTACCGAATGAAGCTCTCTCGACTGTGCCAACGAACGGCAGAAAACTGGCCGCACCGTGTACTTCGTCAATGATCGTTGCATTTGTTAAAAGTGTCAGGCTGGTATCCTGGTTCGGCCTCCAGGTGAAACTGGGGGACACAGAACCGCGCGTACCTTCTTGAAAATCGAAGTAACCGTCACCGCCTTGTAGTCGTCCGGAAACACGGAAATCGTAGATGTCTTGATAGGTATCACCAATATCAAACCCAACATAAGCTGTTCCCGCATCATTGATACCTGCCTCTAGGTAGCGCAACCGCTCTCCAGTAGGTTTCTTACTGATGTAGTTGACGATCCCGCCAGGATTGGAACCTCCATAGAGAACGGAGGCCGGGCCGCGTAAAACATCGATCCGGTCCAGATTGAAGCTGTCAACATAAAAGGCACCGAATCCAAATCCAAACAGTTGCAGCCCATCCAGATAAGCACCGGTCTGGGTTCCTTGAAATCCCCGGATATAGAACCAGTTGGTATCGCTGTCGGGCCCGAATGGCTGCGTGTATACGCCAGCGGTGTATCGCAGCGCTTCATCGGTCGTCTGGGCACCCTGGTCGTCCATTTCCTGACGACTTATCACAGAGACCGATTGCGGAATTTCCTGGATTGGAGCCGTAGACTTGGATCCGGTCCCCGTTGATCTAGCCACATAGCCTTTCATATCGGCTGCATTGTTGCTACCGCCGTTCGCGGACGTGGTCTGCCCACCCTCGACAACAATTGTAGAAAGAACCTGCACATTGCCCCCGGCACCTCCGTTACTGTCTTGTGCCAAGGAAAATTCTGGCGCGCAAATCAGCACAGCCATTGCGCCCGCCATTGTCGCCTGTTCGGTCTTTTTGAAAGTGATCATCCTCTGCCTACTCATCTATTTGCAGCCCAGAAGGTTCCCCGAACCGCTACAAATCCTGATAAGTGGAGTCATAAACTCAAGTATAATGCATTCGCTTGAACGTTTTTTCGTTCAATTGAACGAAATTTCGGAGAAGTTAACCGATCCGGCTCATCCGCCAAGCAGCAGGGGTCGTACCGGTAAACTTGCGAAACACACGCGTGAAATGAGCCTGATCGGAAAAGCCTGTTTCAGCAGCAATGGAGCTGAGGGACCGGTCCGGATTTTCCAAAAGGTGTTTGGACCGGTTTACACGCACCCGCATCTGCCAGCGATGCGGCGGCATACCGGTTGTAAGCTTGAAAACATGGCAGAAGTAGGCGGGGGATAGGCCAGTGAGGGACGCCAATTCGGCCAATCGAACCGGCTCATCGTAATTATCTTCCAGGAATTCGATGGCCTTGCGCAGGTGATGCGCTGATAGATGGCCCTTATGGCAAATTTGTTTCGGCTGTATGCCGGCAAAGGCAATGAATAATGCGCAAATGAGACTATCGCCATAAAGATCGTGTAGCGGCGTTTGCGCACCGCATTCATCGGCCACGAGCCGTGCCAGCGCCAGCAGGCGGTCATCGGTGAACGAAAGCCTGGGCACATCCACAATGGACGGGTCAAAGTCATCGCCAAGCTTGCTCGAGATGCTGCGTGTGTCGAAATGAACGTCCAGATGGCTCAGTTGGTTGAGGTTTTCGATCCGCGACCAAACCTTGTACCCGGCCGGAATGAAGGCAAGCCTGTTGCACCTCTCATCGGCTGCAAGCCGGTCTGACGGATCGGCAAGGATCTCCATTTGACCGTTGCCGGTCTGGCCCATCACGACCACAAGGCGCGGCGCGTGGGACACGTACTCCCCATGGGCAAAGGGCAAACAATTGACATCCCACAGATCGGCAATGGCACCATCGAAAATCTTAAGGCGCAGATCCCCGACCACCTCAAGACCTTGTGTCCAACTCTGCATATGCGGATGAAATGCCATCAGCCTGACGCCATAAACTTGAGTATTTTTCTCATGTTTATAACAAATGGCGCAGCGTGAAAAGGTGGTTTTGTGAAATGTCTGGCAATGAAACCCTACGACTTTTGCGCTTATCTAACTGTATTTGCAGGACCTCTATCGGCCTATAAGGCTTCTAGTGTTTTGGTTAAGCTGATTGGTTTATCGCCCATAACAAAAACAAGTGTGCAATTTTTGGTGTCAAAAGATTTCGCGATGAATGGTAGGTGTTGCCACACCAAATCACCCTATGAGTTCGCCATTCAAAACTATATCGAAAGCCGCATTCGAAGTTAACCTACTCAACGCATGGTTTCTGACTTTTGACATTCGTCGCAGGCGATTTCCTATCGCTGTCTCGTCGAGACCACATCGGGCATTGCGAACAGTAATTGCTGCTGATGTCGAGAAACGATTTTCTTTCGTTGTCGTTTTAACCCGTACAGCAGCCATTCCTTCGAGCGATTGAAACTCGAACCCGCCTCCGTGTGGGAACGGGAGATTTTTGCCATGTGGATTGAACTGAGCCTTTTCCACTCGTTTGCCCGTTTGGGCAACATCGATGCCGGTGGCTCATCGACGAAAGCCAACTCGGATAGACCGACGAACGCATTCTTTTCAATGTTGACGATGCTAAATTCTATCTCGACCGGATCGAACAGAGCATGTCGATGAACCAGGTCAGGGCCTACATATACGTGCCGCGGCCCGTCGAAAGATTGCTATTCGAAGCGGGTATTCTGAAGCCATGGCTTATCGGCGGAACAGGCATCTTCAAGGATCATGCTTTCGCGAAGTGCGACATGGATGAAATCCGGTGGCATCTTACCATAGACACAAAACCTGTGGCAAACGACGAGACTGATATGGTTCCAATTTTGCAGGCACAGAAACTGGCCTACTGTTCAACCCTTGAAGTGGTGCAACTCAACCTAGAACATCGCTTTCGCATACTCTGTACTGATCCCAACGAAACGGGCATTTTCTCCATTGTTGTCAATCCTGAGGGAGTGAAACCGCTTGTCCGCTGGAAAGACCGCGAAGACTGAGCCTCCGCTGCTCTGAATTCAACGCCCCCGTCAATCGGAGACGATTAGGCGGGTTTTCGTTTTTTGAGGTTCATACACTTTTCGCGCGATGGGAATCGATCTTCCATGTGAATTAGGAAAGCGGTCCCATCGGCACTCTTGAAATCAAGCAATATGATTGTCATTTGACATACATTCTATAGAATACCGTCAAATGATGGAGTTTAAGTTGAGCTTGCAACCGATAACGTCGACGCCAGCCCAAGCACAGAACCCGGTCATCACGGACGATGAAGCCGGGGCGTTGGCGCGCGCGACTGTCAACCTCTTCAAGGCCTGGGGCTTGAGCGATGCGCAATCCCGTACGCTGCTGGGCGACATGTCACAAAGCACATGGGACCGGTGGAAACGGGGCGACATCAGCCGCGTCGACCGGGACCGCAAAATGCGCATGGCGCATCTGATGGGAATACACAAAGGCATCCGCCACCTCTTCAACGAGCCAAAGCGTGGATACGCTTGGGTGAAGAAGGAAAATGACGCATTTGAAGGCAAATCTGCCCTTGATGTCATGCTGCGCGGTGAAATGTCCGACCTTGAAAGCCTGCGCCGCTGGCTGAACGCCGAGCGTGGGATTTGGTAAGCCATGCCGCATGTTCGGCGCATAACGTGGGCGCGGACCTTTCGCATTATCCGATCCCTCTACCCTCCCATTGATTTGTTTGAAGACATCGCCGACCCAAAGGACTGGGAAGCGCTCGCGTCGGTCGAAGCAAAAACCAATCCACGCGTGCGCGGCGAAATTGGTGACCTTGGCAAAGTTCCTGTCCATCGCCGCGTTTCCGGTCCCGGCGCCAGCTATGCCATGTCACCGTTTGTGCATTGCTCTCCGCTGAGACCCAGTCGGTTTTCCGATGGCAGCTACGGGATTTACTACGCGGGCAATTCACAGGACGTAGCTCTCGCGGAAACGATTTATCACCATGCAAGGTTCATGGCCTCAACACGCGAGGACGCCGGATGGACGTCACAGTTCCGGCTTTTGGTCGGGTCTGTCGACGCGGACCTGACAGACGTCAATGATGTGCCCGGTGTCCTTCATGCCTCAGATTATCGCCTCTCCCAGAAGACCGGCGCCGAAATCCGGGCCTCAGGCAGCGATGGCCTTGTCTGGAACAGCGTCCGGTGTCCGGGCGGTGAATGTTTAGGCGCGTTCTGGCCAGACGTCGTTTCGATCCCTCTCCAATCCTCGCATTTCAGCTATCACTGGAACGGAGACCGGGTTGATTTCGTCAAACGCCTGGACACCGGTGAGGTCCTCGAAATGACAGACCCGTGACGTCTCCCGCGCGAAACCTGCGAAGCGTTTCTCGCATTGTTTGGCTAAGCGTTCTTCTCAAACACAAAACCCTTAAAACCTATAGTAATAGTTAAATATATTTACACGTATAGTCGGCTTTTTACGACGTGATTTCTTCAGACTAAACGGCATTGTGACGCGCGTATTATTTACTTTTTAAAATTCGGACTTTTAACTGATACAAGTGTTGTCGAGTTAATGCTTCCACAGCATGGTTAGATGAAGCAGCAGATGTCAGATCCAAAAACAGCGAAACGGATTGTGAGAGGTTTATCCCATAGATGGCAAGCGGTCATTGCCGCCGGTTTGCTTCTCACTGCGGCCGTGTCCAATGCGTCGCCTGTTCAAGCCGAGACCACCTTTCCGGAACTCAAACTTCTTTCAGAAGACTGGAAGCCTTACCACTATGTCGAAGATGGCGTGGTCAAGGGTCAAACAGCTGATCTCCTGGACAAGATCCTTGAAAAAGTCGGGTCGACGCAAACCCGAGAAGACATTGCTTTCCTTCCCTGGGCGCGAGCTTTTCACCAAGCACAAGTTGATGCAAACACGGTTCTGTTCTCCACGGGCCGCACGCCCGAACGGGAACGCCTTTTCAAATGGGCAGGCCCGATCCTTAAGTTCGATTCCTATTTCATCGGCAAAAAGGAGCGGAACTTCGAAATCGAAAAGTCGGAAGACCTCCATCAATACAAGGTCGGCGTTGTTATTGATGGGGCCAGCGCGGTTTTTGCAAAACGGCACGGTATTCCAGAAGAAAATACGACGTTCAACAGCCAAGGCATTTTTAATGTCAAGATGCTGGCCGCCGACCGGATCGACTTCATCCCGATCCAGTGGAAAAACTTTGCAAGGCTTGCGGCCAAGGCGGGGATAGATCCCTCCGAATTCGAACCGGTATTTCTGGCAGACACCGTAAGCCTGAATTTCGCTTTTAATCTGAAGACGGCCGATAGCGTCGTTGACCGCTTTCAGACAGCCCTCGAAGAGGTTCTTGGGCTTCAAAAACAGGCCAAAGGTGAGGCACCCACACGTGAAGTGAACTGACGGGTTTGCAATCCCTCACGGTGTGAAGGGTTTTTATGCCCATTGCCTTCTCCTCACGGAAGGCAAATCCAGGAGCCTGATGTCTTTCTATTATAAGGACCAGGTTATCGGTTTGAAGTCGCGCCCCCGGACCCAGCGATTGAATCGACCCAAGACGATTGATGTGCGCAGGGAATCGCCCGAGAATTGCTGCCTAACGCTAGGGCACGAACCAGCAAGTGAGATGGGCATGCACTTTGAAGTCTTTGCGATTGGAACAGCGTTCGTGTTTGGCCTTGCTGTCAGGCAGGTAGGCCTCCCGCCCCTTGTCGGTTTTCTTGCTGCTGGCTTTTTCATCAACTTGATCGGACCGCGCTTAGGCATGCCCGGTGAAACGGGTCCAATTCTTGAATACGTCGCAGAACTCGGCGTTTTGATGCTGCTGTTCACCATTGGTTTGAAAATGAAATTGCGGCAGATCACCGAACCACAGGTGATCGGCGGCGCGCTAACCCACTTTGTCGTGTCTGTCGGCGTGTTTACGCCGATCATCTGGCTGCTCTTCACATCCGAATGGATGGGCGCCCTGCTCGTCGGCATCGCCCTCGCATTTTCCTCCACCGTGCTCTCGGCAAAGATCCTTGAAGCCAAACGCGAACTTGGAACATTCCATGGACGGACCGCCATCGGCATCCTGATCGTGCAAGATATTATCGCGCTGGTGGTTTTGGCAATTTTTGCCGGAAAACTGCCGGGTCCATGGGCTCTTTTGATTTTCGCGACACCTCTATTGAGGCCGGTCCTGTTTAAATTGCTGGATCTTGCCGGACACGATGAAGTCTTGTTGTTGACCGGCATGATGCTCAGCCTTGTGATCGGCGGTGTCGGTTTCGAGATCATCGGATTGAAAGGCGAGATTGGTGCCCTTGTCATGGGGCTTCTGCTCTCCGGCCACCCCCGGGCGGGTGAGTTGTCCAGCTCGCTATGGGCGCTCAAGGAAGTGTTCCTGATTGGGTTCTTCCTGTCGATCGGAATGTCCGGGCTGCCAGACTGGAATGCAATCGTCTTTGCGTTGGTTTTGGCTGCTTTGCTGCCCTTGAAAGGCATCCTGTTTTTTGCTGTCCTTATCGCTTTCAAACTCCGGGCACGAACTTCTTTCGTCACGGCCTTGTCGCTGACAGCCTACAGTGAATTCGGCTTGATCGTAGCGGCCGGAATTCCGGCCGCCCAGGACTATCTCGTCCCTCTCGCGATTGCCGTCTCTGTGTCCTTCCTGATCGCCGCGCCGCTTAATCGCTTCGCTCACCAAATCTTCGAACGGTTTGAACCTCAACTGCAACGGTTTGAATTGTCGACGCGGCATCCGGACGAACAACCCAAAGACCTTGGAGACGCGGACATTCTGGTATTCGGGATGGGCCGCACCGGAACCGCCGCCTACAATGCTCTCATTGAAAAAGGGCACCGTCCAATCGGTTTGGATGCGGATATCTATAAGGTTGCAGGACATGCCGAGGCTGGCCGAAATGCAATCTTTGCAGACGCGGAAGACAGCAACTTCTGGAACAGCGTCGACCTCACCAAAATCACAGCCGCCGTCCTGGCGATGGACGATCTCGAGGCCAAGCTGATCGCAGCGCGTATGCTGCGGGCGAGTGGCTTTTCCGGCACGATCGTCAGCCATGCCCTGCATGCCGATCACGTTGAACAAATTACCGAAGCCGGGGCAGACCAAACCTATCTGACAATGCAGGAGGCCGGGCAAAGCCTTGCCATCCATGCCCTTGAAACGACCGGTCCTGAGAACGTCGCGGAAGGAGAAAGGGCAGCACCGGCTTAGTTCCAGCCCTGCCCCTCTTACCGATTTCTAGTCGTAGCGCAGCTCGGTCGCCTTGCCGCGGAAAACGGTGTAGGCGAGGATCGTGTAGCCAATGATCACCGGCAGGACGAACAAGGCCCCAAGCAGGATGATAAACAAGCTTTCCGGGGCGCTTGCGCTTTCATAAAGGGTGAGTTGTTCCGGCACCACGTAAGGGTAGAAGGAATAAGCAAGACCTGCGAATGCCAGAAGGAACAGACTAGCGGTTGCAGTGAACGGCACCCACGCCCACTTATCGTCTTTCGCCGGCAGGTGCTGAAGCGCTGTGTATAGGATGAAGACCAAAAGAGCCGACATCAACGGCAGGGGCGCCAGCAAGATCATTGAGGGGAATGAGAACCATTTTTCAAAGATCCGTTCGCTCACCAACGGGCTTGCCAGTGAGATCGCACCAAATCCCAGCACAACGCCCCAAAGCCGCGTCCGCGCCCAACGGATCGCCTTCGTTTGCAAATTGCCTTCGGATTTTATGATCAGCCAGGTCGCACCGATAAAGCCGTAACCAGCCGTCAGACAAAGCGCGGTCAGAACTCCAAAAGCGATGGTGGCTGGCGTATGTTCCAGGCCCATGATGTAGAGGCCGAGCATGTAACCTTGTGCAAGCGAGGCTGACACAGAGCCAAAGAAGAACGCCTGGTTCCAGCGATGCTTCTGCTTGCCGGTGGTCTTTGCACGAAACTCGAACGCCACTCCGCGCAGGATGAGCCCGATCAACATGACTGCTACGGGTAGATAAAGCGCGGTCAGGATAACGCCATGTGCTACAGGAAAGGCCACGAGCAACAGCCCCACCGCAAGCACCAGCCAGGTTTCATTGGCGTCCCAAAAGGGGCCAATCGCAGCGATCATCCGGTCTTTTTCTTCCTCATCCCCGAGGGGCAGAAGAATGCCCACCCCAAGGTCAAAGCCGTCAAGCACGACATAAACGAGGATCGAGATGCCCATGAGAGCGGCGAATGCCAGCGGAAGCCAGACTGTTGGATCACCAAAAAAGGTCATGTTGTCTTACTCCGCCGGGACCAGAGCCACCTGGGCAGCACCGGAATGCGGCCTAGTATCTTCGGGATTGGTCGCCTTGCGGGCCAGCCGGAAGATAACCGTGATATAGGCCACCAGCAGAACCGCATAGACGATCAGGTAAGCGGCAAGCGTTGTCGCAACCATGGGCGCCGGGACATCCGCAACAGCTGCCTCGGTTGTCAGGACACCTTGAACCAGCCAGGGCTGTCGGCCGATCTCCGTGGTGTACCAGCCGGCGAGTGTTGCCAGCCAACCGGAGAAGGTCATGGCTACAAGGCCGCGCAGCAGCCACGGGTTCAAGCCATCCACGCCGCGGTTCCGGCGCATCATGATGACAGTCGCCCAACTCATGACGAGCATAAGCACGCCTGTACCTACCATCACGCGGAAGGACCAGAAGACCGGGGCCACCGGCGGGTGAAGCGCGGTTCCATCCTCGGCGTAAAAGTCGTTTAGACCCGGAACCACACCTGCCGGATCGTGTTTGAGGATCAGCGATGCACCGCTCGGAATACCGATCTCAAAGTCGTTCTGGCGCTTTTCCTCATCCGGCAGAGCGAAGAGCAACAGCGGAACATGGGAAGAGGTTTCCCAGTTGCCTTCCATGGCCGCCACTTTCTGCGGCTGGTACTCCAAAGTGTTGAGCCCATGCAAATCGCCAGCATAGATCTGTACCGGGATGAGGATAGCCGCCATCCACGCGCCGGTTTTGAAGGTGACGCGAACACCTTTGGACTG
>CALDSI010000501.1 GCA_937911395.1 uncultured Labrenzia sp. | reverse complement strand
GAGCGGGGCTGGCCCTGAAATACCGGAAGGCTCGGCCTCATTGGTTGTGTCCGATGAGCGCTTCTGGCCGGTCTCTACCGCTTCCACCTCCCGCAGATCTGCGACCTCTGGATCCTGTGCGCCGGCTTCATCTTCTGCGACTGCTTCTGACAGGCCATTCGCACCGTCGTCGTCAGCTACTTTCTCAATGTCGCTGTCGATTTCCGGCGTTTCCAGGTTGAGATCATTGCCGGACACGCCCTGTTGGAGCGCTGCGTCCATTTTCATGGCAGCTTCAAGAGGCGAGTTCGGCTCCGCTGCAGTCTGGTCAATAGTCGTCGGTTCGTCCGGCAGCGCCAAGTCTGATCGGTCTGCAGTCTCATCGACTACGTCTTCTGCCAATTCCGGTGTGTTTGGTTCGGAGGAACTCTGCAGGGAGCCATCCGAGAAACGTGACAGCGAGCCAACCAACGCTGCCGCGCTCGCACCAATTGCCATCCTTCCGGCCAAAGCGTCAGGCTGTTTGGGCTTCAGGTCTTCTGCAGCGGGGACCGACGAGACTTCGATTTCAGAAATCTCGGGTTCCTCGACCGGGCGTCCGTCAACGATGTCATGATGATCATCAACCGGCTCAGTCTCATTTGATGCCTGAGTGTCTTCAGCTTCTTCGTCAGCCTCTGAGTGTCCACTTTCCAACTGTTCATCAAACGCCGCCATTTCTGGGCTGAGCGCAGCGATCCTTGCGCCGGGTTTTGCATCGGCCGCCCGGCAAACACCGAACCCGCGGTAGCCTTCGAAGGTCCGATTCCGGTCAAAAGCCGGGAGCGCCGCCATATCAACGGGGACGCGCAGGGCAGCGTCCGTGACTGGCCAGTCAACCGTTTTGCCGCTCCATGTGTCACGGCGGTCAAGCGCTCTTGCGATGCTGCCGCGCGGGTCGAGATCAAACCGGTTGGCAACCTCAGCCCAGGTCAGTCCGACAATATCCGCGCTGGCTGGTCCGACCACGTTGGCAAACTCGTCGGAGAGGAACGTAAAACGCTGATTGATGTCCATCTTCCAAGCAAACCGGACAGGACGCCGGCCAGGCTGGAACACAAAGTCAGGTTCTTCTTCCGCGGCAGGGGCGCTTTCTGACTCATTTGAAGTGGCGCCGAGATCTTCGGAAGCCTCCAACGCCTGCGGGCTGTCTATAAAGGCAGTGTCATCTGAAAGATCTACAGGTTCTTGTTCCTGGTTGTCCCCATCTGCGGGTGACTGGACAGCCCTGGCTTGGTCGGCAGAGATCTCAGTGGTCACCTCAAGGCTGTCTCGTGGTTCCGCAGTTACCTCTTCGGGATCTGCCACGGCCACGGAAGGCAGCGCTTCTGCAGCTTCCTCGAGCACATCGGCGCGAGCCCACACAGATCCTGCTGGGTCAACCGGGACATCAACTTCATCTGAAGGCATGTTGAAGGGCGCTGCATCAACTTCTGGCTCTTCAACCTCCGGCGCCTCGATCGCCTCATTGTTCAGGGCGATCAGTTTCTGATCCTTGGAAAGTTGAAAAAGCGCGCCATCGTGCAGTGAGCCATCAAGTTCAATCGGGCCGAACATCGCTTTGTGTCCGTCCAGCGGGGCAATGTCTTCCGGTGTGCCGGTCAAAGACCCATAGTTCGCAGAGACACTGCCTCTGTCCGTGACGAATACAGATAAGTCGCTGTTGCTCACAAGCTGAGCGAAGGTCACGACCGGGTCTTTTGTCGTCGAGAAGCCTTTGTCAGCACAGATAATGAGGGCTGCTGCCGATCCGTCCTCAAGAACAACCTTTTTACACTGGCAGGTGAGGAGCATCACGCGAAGGCCACGATAGAAACGCAGCCGGTCGATGCTGAACCGATCCTCAAATCCGGAGGCTGCTATACGCGCAATATGCGGGCGGGCCGGGGAACGCTCAAGCGAATTCAAGTTCGCCAATGCAGAAACGGAGTCCGCCGAGAAGAATGCTGCACCAGCGGCATTCGCCCACAAGACGCGCCCTCCGTCAGCGGACCATAACCAGGCAGCGCGCCGATCCGCCACAAGCTCGACCAAGTCGGTCGTGCCTGTCAGGTCCAGAAAGGTACGGGTCTGATGGTCCATGCTCTGCTCCAAAGGATCCTGTGGCACCGGGCGCACGACGCAACAACCCAGCATTTTTCAGCAGCGTTAACACTCTGTTAATACCGGGAAACAGCTTCTCAGTCCACGATAAGCATGGTTGCTAAAGGGGTTACATGAAGGCGTGGTTAATCGGCGCATGCGAATTTGCGGCACTGCCATATGCGTGTTACGAATTTTTGGCATGGAAATATCTCACGAGAGCACGTCCTATCCATTTTCGATATCCAAGGAGCGCAATGATGACTGCTGACAAAACCGGCTTTGAAGTGCCAGAACAGATGCGTGACTTTGCCGAAAAGAGCGTTGACCAAGCGCGCAAGGCTTTTGACGATTTCATGGGTGCCACGCACAAGGCCGTAACCAATGTCGAAGAGAGCGCCAACGCCGTTCAGGCCGGAGCAGCTGATGTCAACAAAAAGGCGCTTGGGTATGCAGAAGAGCATGTAAATGCGGCCTTCAAGTTCGCGCAGGACCTGGTGAAGGCATCGAATGTCGAAGACATGATGAAGCTGCAGCAGGACTACCTGCGGACCCAGATGGAATCCCTTGGCGAACAAGCTCGTGAGTTCTCCAACTCCGCGACGAAAGCTGTCTCTGACGCCACCAAGGCCGCTCAGAAAGATTAAGTTTCTCATGAGTGTCTGATTGAAGCTGGCGCAGGTTATCTGCGCCAGTCAGTGTTGGTCTGGACCAGACGATTTGTGATCGTATCGGAACTGACTCTGTCGCCGGCGTCATCTGCACTGCTCGTTCAAGCAAGATATTTAGACGCGTTGATTGCCAGCCATACCGACACCCGGTCAAAAAACTCCCGAAGACGCAACGGAAATATTATTGTGCACTGCAAAAAAATATTGCAATGCAGCAAAGGATGTCCTATGTATGGGATGCGGATGACGACAGGGTCCGTCGGAAGATGACCGGCGGAAATCATATTCACCAATGATCGCATCCGAACTCTAGGAGATGAGATCATGACTGACACGACAACTGCTACCAAAACTGCTTCTAAAGCCCGCGCAACCAAAGCAAAAGCTGCACCGGCTGCTGCTTTCCCGGATTTCGAAGCATTCGCAATGCCGAAAATGGAAGTTCCGGCTGCTTTCCGTGAAGCAACTGAAAAAAGCATCGAGAGCGCACGTGAGACCTACGCTAAGGTCAAGACTGCTGCTGAAGATGCGACCGATCTGATGGAAGACACCTTTGAAACCTCCCGTCAGGGCGTTGTTGAATTCAACCACAAGGCTGTTGATGCTGCCAAAGTCAACGCCGACGCTGCCTTCACCTTCATCAAGGACATCATGTCCGTGAAGACACTGGCAGAAGCCATTGAGCTGCAGTCCACGTTTGCACGTCAGCAGTTCGACAGCCTCAGCGCTCAGAGCAAAGAAATGCAGGAACTGGCAACCAAGCTGGGCACCGACGTTTCCGCTCCGGTTAAAGAAGCTATGGAAAAAACCTTCAAAGACATGAAGGTAAACTAAGTCCAACGGCACATGGTGCCTGGACAGCGTATTGTGCCCGGAGCTGAAAGCTCCGGGCATTTGCTTTTCAACAAGCACAAATTTCTGAAAATTGACGCTTGCCGGTCCGGCAAAACGGCGTTAGAAGACGCCCTTGAAATTGGTGGACGGGAGCTTCGCACCGTGCCAACCTATTGACCTTATGCAGACGTAGCTCAGTTGGTTAGAGCGTCGGATTGTGGCTCCGAAGGTCGGTGGTTCGAATCCACTCGTCTGTACCACTACTCTCCCACACACATATAGTTGCCTTTGAATTTCTGATGGGACGCAGAACTCCCTTAACGGAAGCGTGTTAGCTTGCATCTGGTTTTTGAGATGCGGCGGTCAAATACGTGTCCGCCCGACAGATTTTCAGGGAGTGAGTTTATGGCGAAGGAACGGCTGGGATTGTGGGGCAGATTGATCCGGTTGCCGGGGAATTTGCTTCTGGCGTTGATTAACGCAACGGCCCTTCTGATCATTGTTGCGTGTGTGTTGGCTCTTCTCGTGATGAACAAGGTTGAAGAAACAGGAACCCGCGTTGCAGGGTCGGTTACCGGCGCAACACTTGCCCGGCTTCAAGTGACACCGGCTGAATTCAAAGACAATTTGGAAAGCTTGGACACCAGACTGAGCGAGATTTCCGAGCGTCTGAGAAATCGCGGAGAGGAATCTGATGCAGCGCTCCGGCGTCAGCTCAGTGAATTGAACGCCAATTTGGTCGGCTTGCGTCAGGCCGCAGATGGCATCCGATCAGCGGGGCCGGACATAACCGCAGCCGCGTTTGACCAGGCGGGCGATCTTTTGACAGATTCGCTCTACACCTTACGCGGCTGCGGCATCCCCACCAATGTGGTTATCCAGGAAGAGGCTGACATGTCCGTTCAAGGGTCATCCAATTAAGGTCAGCCTTGAAAGACATCCGCCCATTCCGGATGTTTTTGCCTATGCGCATTCACATACGGACATAGCGGCACGATCTTGATGCTGTTTTCACGCGCATCTGCCACGAGCCGCTCCACGAGCGCTTTGCCAACACCCATGCCACGCATACTGTCAGGAACGCCCGTATGATCAGCTATAATCATATGATCACTGACAATCGAAAAGGTCAGTTCCGCCGGCTCGTCAATGCCGGCCACCGCTGCAACGTAGCGCCCCTTTGCGCTGTCTTTCGTCAGCGTGATTGTGATTTCGGCGGAATGCGACATCGTGAACTCCTTGAAGATAGGCGCGCAGAGTACCTCTGTGCGCACTTTATGCCGTGTCGTGTTTAATTGAATTCAGGCTGCTTCAGGTTTCGCGTACGAGACAAAGCCGAGTGGCAGCGAAACCTGAAACGGATTGAACGCGACTTGCTCTAGGATGTAGGGCAGTTACGCCGCCAGATCGAAGAGCAGGAACTCAGAGTCTTCCTGAGCGGTCAAGGAGACGGCGCCTTGCTCCAGGAGACCGAGACCGTCGCCGGCGCCGAGTTGTTGTCCGTTGACGCTCAGTGCGCCCTTGACGACCTGCAGCCAGACCTTTCTGCCCGGGCGGATATCAAAAGCAAGACTGCGATCGGCGGACAGCAGCGACCCGTAAAGGTCGAGGTCCTGATGAATGACGAGCGATCCCTCACGGCCATCACGGGACCCGATCAGCCTCAGCGCATTCTGCCGCTCACCAATCGGGAACGCCTTTTGGTCATAGCTCGGCGCAAGACCATCCTGCTCTGGTACGATCCAGATTTGCAGGAAGTGGACGGGATCCGTGTCGGACGCGTTGTATTCGCTGTGGCGGACACCGGTTCCGGCTGTCATGCGTTGCAGTTCGCCCGGGCGGATGACGGAGCCGGTGCCAATGCTGTCTTTGTGCTCCAGCCCACCGGAGACAACATAGGAGATGATCTCCATGTTCTCATGCGGATGAGTTGGAAAGCCGGCAGACGGTGCGACCCGGTCTTCGTTGATGACGCGCAGTGCTCCGAAACCAATGTAATTCGGGTCGAAGTAGGAGCCGAACGAGAAAGTGTGTTTGCTTTTCAGCCAACCGAAGTCGGCATCGCCGCGGGCGTCAGAGGCGCGATAAATCTGGGACATGGTGACGATCCTTTTCAAACTTTGGCGGGGATGTCCCGCGCTGCTGGGGCTAAGATCGTCATGCGTACTGTTTTATACAATGAGCCGAGTGTTTAACGATTAGTCATCGTTTCTTGAACAATCAAATGGATTGCTGATGGCATCACGCAATATCAGCGATGGCTTGGTTTTCTCTCGCGATGGCTTTCACCCGCGCCGCATCCGATTTGACGGTTTGGCCATCCGGAGCAAAGGCCTTTTTGAACGAAAACGCCCGAACGTTTGGCCCGTTGTTCATCAAATCTTCTAATCGGTTGACCGCTTCCGTCCAGTCCGGCTTGTGACCAGCCGGGATCCACCACAAGACATATTCCGGGACACCGGGTCTTGCGAGGTGCCATTTGCTGCCCTGCCGATAGGCGTCTCCATGATGTCCGTGGTAAGCCGCCGCCATGAGGGCCTCGATTGTCTCCCATACAGACAGGGTGGAGGGTGCCCAGCCGTCACCATTGCTGTTCTCCCAGCATTTGGGAAAGACCTGCGGTCCCCAGCTCATCGGCCCTTCCTCGCCCTCGTATCCTGACCGCGCGATGAATCCGCTCGCGCGCTCCATTTCCGCGAACGCGCCGGGCTCGGCGTCTCGAAACCCTTTGATCGCATCCGATTGATAGGGAGCGATGAACTGATTGAATGTATATACGGCCAGGTGATGCGACTGCATTAAATCTCCAATTTTGCGTGAACATCAAAAGAGGCGTTATGCAAATCATCAATCGAAAATTGCGCTTGGATTAGGTGTTTTTAAACTGGTGTGTCCTGTCAGCATCAAGAGTTCGTGCTCAATCTTGTGTAGGAGCCGGCGTAATTCTCCCTGCGAGCAGTTGTATTTTTTGTGCATCAGGATTCGTTCGCCGTCCCGCCGGATCAAAAGCTTGTTTGAAGGAAAAGGCGGACGCGCTCGGACCATTGTCCAATAGGCCTTCATACCTTCCAACGGCCTCTGCCCAGTCTGGTCTGTGGTCTTCGAGTACCCACCACAAAACGTAGGAGGGGATGTCTTTTGCCCGAATGTGCCATTGGTGACCGAGCCGGTACGCATGGCCATGATAGCCGTGATACGTAGCCGCAATCAGTGCTTCGATTGAAGTCCAAAGCGAGAGGGTCACTGGGGCCCAACCGTCGCCGTTCAAATTCTCCCAGCACTTTGGCATGACCATTGAGCCCCAGCTTGCCGGTCCGTCTTCGCCGCGATACCCGGAGCGCGCGATGAACCCCTCACATTGTTCGACTGCTGCGAAGGCTCCAGGCTCGACGTCGCGATAGGCCTTGTTCCGCTCCGCGAGAAACGGCGCAGCCAATTCATTGAAAGTGTAAACGGCAAGGGTTTTGGACTGCATTTCAGCTCCAGTTCTTAAGCTGGTGCGGTAAAGATATGGCGCGCAATTCAGAAGTGCCAGTATTGAAGCGTCATACCGTGCGATTCAGTCTCTCGGTTCAAATGGGTATCTATGCCGAACCAGAAACGCAGTTGTGGCCTTTTGTTTTTGACCAAGCTGACTATTGTGCGCGCTGCGGACCATTTGATCGGCGGCGAGAATTTCGATCGCCGATACCCGCTCTGGAATACGACAAGGAGCCTACGTGGAAGATCTCAGTTTTGTTTCGCTCGCCTTGCTGGCGGGTGCGTTGCTTGCGACCGGCCTTGTTGCCGGGATTATCGCAGGCCTCCTTGGCGTTGGTGGCGGCATCGTGATCGTTCCAGTGCTCTATTACATGTTCACTGCCCTGAAGATCGATCCCGCAATCCTGATGCATGTGGCAGTCGGCACCTCTCTTGCAACTATTTTGGCAACTGGTACCTCTTCTGCGCGGGCACATTACAACCGCGGCAGCGTGGATATGGACCTGTTGAAGCGGTGGTGGTGGGCGATCGCGATTGGTGTGATTTCAGGCGCAATGATTGCCGGAAACATGTCTGGCGGTGCGCTGACCCTGGTGTTCGGAGTGGTCGCTCTTTTGGTCTCAGCCAACATGTTGCTCCGTAAAGAAGGCTCGGCACTTGCAGACAAACTGCCAGGTTCTCCAATCAAGGAACTGCTAGGATTCCTGATCGGCGGTATCTCGGTCATGATGGGGATTGGCGGCGGGACCCTCGGTGTTCCGACATTGACATTGTTCAATTATCCGATCCGCAAGGCGGTCGGGACCGCAGCTGCCATTGGTCTCATCATCGCGGTGCCTGGTACATTGATGTCGATCTTTTTTGGCTGGGGTGCGGAAGGTCTTCCCCCCTTGTCGCTCGGCTATGTAAACCTGATCGGGTTCTTTTTGATCATACCGGCGTCAACCTTCGCCGCCCCGCTTGGAGCGAAAATTGCGCATGCGATTGATCCTTCCAAACTCAAACTGATCTTTGCTCTATTCCTCGGTTTCACCGGCCTGCGTATGATCTACGATGTCATGATGTAATCCGGCGGATTCAGAAAATTTCTTGATCAAGTTGATGAACAACTTTCATTGGTTCTCTCTAAGCAGATCAGGGACAATGATGGACAGATGTTCACAAATGATCAGCGCTGGCTGGCAATAGGAAGTTTATGTTGGAACGTAGTGTCACGCTCAGCTTCAAGGGCTGTGTGCAGGGGGCTTTGCTGTGTATGCCGGGGTTTCCCGGTGTGGTCGCGCTAGGCATGGTTTTTGGAACCGTCGCGGCGCAAAAGGGCCTGACTTTTCTGGAAACGATTATGATCAATTCGCTGGTTTTTGCCGGCGCCAGCCAATTCGTAGCGATGGAAGTTTATAGTGATCCCCTGACCTGGGGCTCGCTAATCGCAATGGTCGGCGTGACCGCCGCCGTGAATATGCGGATGTTGCTCATCGGCGCCAGCCTGCGTCCGTGGCTTGGACAGGTGCCGGCTTATAAGACCTACCCGGCCCTCTATTTCCTGACTGATTTGAACTGGCTCATTTCTCTTTCCGAATACGAGAAGGGTACCCGGGACTGGGGTGTCTATCTCGGCAGCGGTCTATTCACCTGGACCGTGTGGTCACTGTCAGTCATCCCGGGCTATTTCGCAGGAAGCCTTATTTCTGATCCCAAAGCTTTCGGCTTAGACGTCATTTTGCCTGCCTTCTTCTCCGCTCTGTTGGTGCCGCTTTGGAAGGGCAAGCGCCAGACCGTCAGCTGGCTGGTTGCAGGGGCAGTTGCCACGACGACATGGGCCCTGGTCGGCGGGTATTGGAGCATTTTCACCGGTGCAATAGCCGGGGCACTGGCGGGGGCTTACCTCGATGACTGATGGCATGTTTTCCGCAGATGCAATGTTTATGCTGGCCGTGCTCGGTATGACCGTTGCGACATATACCTTGCGGGCCGGTGGGTATTGGGTGATGGGCCGCTTGCCGTTGACCCAGCGGGTCCGTCGCGGGCTCGAAGCTTTGCCCGGCGCGATCATCGTTTCGACCATCCTGCCGATCGTCTTGCAGGGTGGACTTGCGGTGGGACTCTGCCTGATCGTTGCAGCAGCTGCGCAGATCAAGCTTCGCAAGGAATACATTGCCGTTTTCTGCGCCGCGGCAGCCGCCGCCGGCATGCGGGCTGCCGGGATCTAGATTACAGACATGGCCCGCTCCAGCGTTATCTGCGCCGGTCCGCCGGCGTCGATCGTTTCCCAGGACAGGGTGCCAAGATCATAGGTCAGTTGCCGGTCGACAATTTCGGCCGTCGCATCCGATGCATCGCCGGAGCGGGTGGCAACGCGGCTTTTGAGCGTATCGGGATCAGCGTCTAGCCAGATGCCGTGAAA
>CALDSI010000500.1 GCA_937911395.1 uncultured Labrenzia sp. | reverse complement strand
CTGGAACGATGCTGTTTTTGGCAGAGTGCCACTTCCACTCGTCCTGACTGCCCCCGGTCTTATTGGTTGTTTTGAGCTCCAACATCTGCTTTGTGGTGTTCCAGTCTTTGCTCTGCCCAGGCTCTTACCGTGCTGACATAGCGTCGGCTAACCGGGATAAGCGTTCCATCGTTCAGCACGAGCCGCGTATTGTTGCCCTCTTTCTGCACCTGCTGAATGGCCTCGTGGGCTATCCAATGGCTCCGGTGAACCTGCATGCCAGTGTTTTCCGGAAGCTCCCGGAGTATATCGCTGAACCTGTAGAGCACCATTTGTGTGTCATTGGGGCCAACCAATTTTACATAGTGCTCTTGGGCTTCTGCACGGAGAATGCGGTCGGTAAACGGAGGTGACAGGCTCTCCAAAAAAGTTGATTTTGTCTGGGCGTTATCTGGTTTTGGTATGGTCAGGCTGGCCCGGTTTGAAGTTTGCATTTCCGTTGAGCCAGTCTTTTCGCCGCTGAGTGGCTGAAGCTGTGCCGGTATCCAACACGCCTGGAGTACCATCGGAATGCTCAGCAACGCGCATAAAGCGATATGGTTGTCCAATAAATAGACTAGCTCTTGCAGAAACGCCCCAAGACGAATTGCGGATCCCGCTTCACCCAATGCGGGCGCGTCGAGCTCTGGGAGCCCGAGAACAATGTCCAGTGCGGTTACAGATAGGACGAAGGGAATGTAGCTTGCGAGCGTAGCGAGACAGATTGCCCAAAGGGTATGGTTGGCAATTTTGGGCAACAAGCTAAGCAGCTGCAAAAAGGCTATAAACAGTGTGGATTCAATTCCGATCCTTACCAGCCAATAGCCATAGACGCCGATGACAGGCCACCCCTCAGGCCGCGTCTGTTGGTTCGCAGCCAGCAATCCCGCTGCGGCGAGGGTCAGCCCAAACAGTGTTAGCGACCCGTGCCGCGTCATTTAAAATCCCTTCTATCGGACAAATTGAACCATACCATTGATGATGCATGAATGGAAAACTTCAATAAGTATTTGAAAAGTTTGAAATTATTTTTACGCTTAAGAATTCACGAATTAATGAGGGCTCAATTGGCCCAAGCCGGTTTCCCGTCAGCTATTGTGTCCCAGTTATCCAACGTGTCTGTTCACGGCTTCGTTGTATGACGAGATAAAGAGAGCCTTGGACCCAGTTTGATCAATCAGGGGAAATGCACATGAGTGATATCCAAGTCCAACTGACGCGGCGCGCTGCGCTTCTTGGGGCAGGGGCTGCTGCAGTGGGAGCTGGAGTGGTGTCTTCCGGCGCAGTGCATGCTGCTGCCGAGAAGCAAGGCCCTATCGCCGCACCTGTCGCGCGGTACAATGTCGGTTCTTTTGAGGTCAACACGTTGCTCGATGGTGCCGTGACCGTCGGTGAGCCACAAAAGACCTTCGGTATGAATGTCGATGCGGACACATTTGCGGCAAAATCGTCGGAGTCCTTCATCCCTGCGGACACCTTTAAAGCGTTCTTCACACCCACTCTGGTCAACACAGGTTCCGAGCTGGTTCTCTTTGATACAGGTGTTGGCGAAGGTGGACGCCCAGCGCGGGGCAACATGCGTGCTGCCCTAGAAAGCGCGGGCTACACTCCGGAACAGGTCGATGTCGTGGTCATCACCCATATGCATCCAGACCACATCGGCGGCCTGATGGAGGGTGGTGCGCCAGCTTTCCCGAACGCGCGGTATGTGATTGCTCAAAAAGAATACGATTTCTGGGCGGGCATGGATCCGGAAGCCAATGGTGTAACCAAACTGATGACCAAAAATGTCAAGCCGCTCGCGGACAAGATGACCTTTTTGAACGAAGGTGGGAGCGTTGCCGGTGGGATCACTGCAATGGCGGCCTACGGTCATACACCAGGGCACACATTGTACATGCTGGAAGATGGCGGTCAGCAACTTCTCCTCGCTGCCGATCTGGCAAATCACTATGTGTGGTCTTTGGCGCGCCCGGACTGGGAAGTTCGGTTTGATATGGACAAGGAAGCTGCGGCAGCAACCCGGAAATCTGTCCTCGGAATGCTCGCATCCGACCGCATCCCATTTGTCGGCTACCATATGCCATTCCCAGCCGTAGGATATGTCGCAACGGACGGCGACGGCTTCCGTTACGTTCCTGCGTCCTATCAGCTTAGCCTCTAGTGCACAGGCCCCATCCCTGAACCTAGAGAGGCGGAAGCGGCTGGAGCTCGATCCAGCCGCTTCTATTTTTAGATTGGCATGTTACCCGGAAAAAGGACGCATCAACTTTTTCCGCGGATGTCCGTGAATTCAGTGTGAACAGCGAGCCCGCTTAAGCGGCAGAAGCTTTATCTGAATTCTGCGCTCCAATCGAAATGAGCAGACTCTTCATATGACTTTGGCCAGTGAGAAAAGTGAGCAGGGATATGCGCGGTGGATACAAGATCGCTGGCCGGAAAATATGGTTTGATATCGATGACCTGCGTCTCTGGGAACGTGTCGATATACGGTGTCATAATGCATCCGTTCTTTAGATCCACGCCAGTGATCGCAATTGCGGAGAAACATATCGGATTTGGTCGGGCCGGTGATCTGGATGCAAAAATGCCAACATCTTGGTTGCAAGCTGTATAGGGGGCAGGGCACACAAGCGGGACCTTCCCGGGAGCCTCTGCACTGTTCGCAAGCCAAACAACAAAAGCATGGCTGAATTGCGTTAATCCGGTAAGTCCCTGCCGAAAGGCTTCGCCAATTCGAATCTCAAAGCCGCGTTCCGCTGGGCACACTTTCCCGATCACCGTCAAAACGTGTGTCATTCTTCTCGTCCTTCATATTGAAAATCAGTGATCAGGCCTGATGAAAGCAGCCTGACGATACTTTATTGAAAGAACAAGAGGAAAGCAGAACCTCGGTGCTTTACCGGATACGTTGGGTCAAAAAAAACCCCACCAGAGGCGGGGTTTCGTCGTCTCATACTTGAGAAACTGCGTTATGCAGCGGCCTCAACATCCGGTTCCCGCAGTACATATCCACGGCCCCAGACGGTTTCGATGTAGTTCTTTCCGGACGTCGCAGCGGCCAATTTCTTGCGCAGCTTACAGATAAAGACGTCGATGATCTTCAGCTCTGGCTCGTCCATGCCGCCATAAAGGTGGTTCAGGAACATCTCCTTGGTCAGGGTCGTGCCTTTCCGAAGAGAGAGTAGTTCGAGCATCTGATATTCTTTGCCGGTCAGATGCACACGCTGTCCACCGACCTCGACAGTCTTGGTGTCCAGATTGACCTTCAGATCACCAGTGACGATGACGGACTGTGCATGACCTTTCGAGCGGCGCACGATCGCGTGGATGCGGGCCACAAGCTCGTCCTTGTGGAACGGCTTGGTCATGTAGTCGTCGGCGCCAAAGCCCAAGCCACGAACCTTGTCCTCGATGCCGGCGTTGCCGGACAGGATTAAGATCGGTGTCTTGACTTTAGAGACCCGAAGTGTGCGGAGAACCTCATACCCGGACATGTCCGGCAGGTTCAGATCCAGCATAATAATGTCATAATCGTACAGTTTGCCGAGGTCGATACCTTCCTCGCCAAGATCTGTCGTGTAGACGTTGAAGTTCTCGGACTTCAGCATCAATTCGATGCTTTGCGCTGTCGCGTTATCATCCTCAATCAACAATACACGCATGCCAATCCCCTTATTCTGCCTTTCCTGGGCAAGTCGCAACGGCTGTGTCGGCGCCTGCTACGAAGGACTGCTATTAACCCCGACTCATTTGTTATCGGTTAATGGTTAACAAATTCTCTTTCATAGCGGCAAGGCTCGTTGGAACGTTTCTGTGAACAACACCCAACTAATTGAATCACCGGAAAGAATCCCGATTCATCTTTCTTAAAGTGGAGCGTTAAGAAACCGGCGTAACCGATTCCGTTCAGATTCCTTTCAACAAAGCCAGATTAACTTAGAAATGACCCTCGCTCGTCTGCCTTTCAAAGGTTAAGATTAACCAGACTCGTAAACGATCGGTTACCAAAACCATTAATGGTTAGAGGATTCTTAGGTGAAGGCGCTTTTTGCGGAAATTGATTCGCTTATGGCTACGGAAATTTACGGCCGAGTAGCCGCCGTTCAGGGACTGCTTGTCGAGATTGCCGGACCCATTCACGAAATGAGTGTCGGATCCCGTTTGTTGATCGATAGCGGTGAGGATAACCCGCAGGTTCCTGCAGAAGTTGTAGGGTTTCGGGAGGGGCACGCCCTGTGCATGCCTTTCTCCGGACTTGAAGGTGTGCGGATGGGATGCAAGGCTGTAATCACCTCCCGGGAGAGCGTTGTTCATCCGAGCAATGCCTGGCTTGGCCGAGTGATTAACGCACTTGGTGAACCGATTGATGGTAAAGGACCTCTTCGAAATGGCGGTCTGCCTCGCAAATTGCGAAGCGCACCGCCGCCAGCCTCTGAACGGGCCCGGGTTGGGCCGCCGCTGGATCTTGGCGTCCGGGCACTCAATACATTCGTTACCTGCTGTGAAGGTCAGCGCATGGGTATCTTCGCCGGTTCAGGCGTTGGTAAGTCCGTGCTTATGTCGATGCTGGCCCGAAACACCCAGTGCGACACAGCCGTGATCGGGTTGATCGGTGAACGCGGCCGGGAAGTGCAGGAGTTCATTGAAGACGATCTAGGCGAAGAAGGTTTGGCCCGGTCGGTGGTTGTGGTCGCGACGTCTGATGAGAGTGTGTTGATGCGGCGGCAGGCAGCTTATCTTGCCATGACAGTCGCAGAACATTTCCGTGATGAGGGCGACAAGGTTCTTTGCATGATGGATTCGGTGACCCGATTCGCCATGGCACAACGCGAGATTGGGCTTTCCATCGGGGAGCCTCCCACATCAAAAGGATATACACCGACGGTCTTCACCGAATTGCCGCGCCTTCTGGAGCGTGCTGGGCCCGGTAAAACCGGGTCAGGCTCGATTACAGGGCTCTTTACTGTACTCGTGGAGGGTGACAATCATAACGAAACAGTTGCGGATGCCGTGCGCGGAATTCTGGACGGGCACGTTGTGATGGAGCGCGGGATCGCGGAACGGGGACGGTATCCAGCAATTAATGTCTTGAAATCGGTATCGCGGACCATGCCGCGGTGTGTTCCGCCAGAGCAGCAACCTGTCTTGAGGAAGGCAAAGCAGCTTCTCTCCACCTATACAGATATGGAAGAACTCATTCGCCTTGGTGCCTACCGGCGGGGATCTGACCCGACTGTCGACGAGGCAATCTATCGTTTCGGGCCAATTGATGATTTCTTGAATCAGGGCAAAGACGAGTCGACAACAATTTTTGAAGGTTATGCGCAGCTTGCCAACCTTTTGGAAATGACTCAGGGATAGACTACCCGTGTAAGGGGAGTATTGAGTAATGAAAACCCGAGACAGTTTGATCCGTTTAAAGCGGTTTCAGGTTGACGAAAAACGGCGGCAACTCGCCCAGATCGAGAGCATGATATCCGAGTTCAACCGGATGGCGGACGAGCTCGATGATCAGATCCGCACCGAGCAGGAGCGGACAGGGATTACAGATGTCAGTCATTTCGCCTACCCGACATTCGCAAAGGCGGCTGCCGATCGTAGAGATAATTTGCGCAATTCGGCCCATGAGCTGGACGATCAGTTGCAGCGTGCTCAGGACGAGCTCAGCGAGGCGATTGAAGATCTGAAGAAGTTCGAACAGCTGGAAGAGCGGGATCAGCAGCGCGAACGCACCGCTCAGGAAGCCGCAGAGCAGGAACAACTTGATGAAGTCGCTGCGCGTGGACGGTCTAGATACTGAGATGAAGAACGGTTTGTGAAAAAGGCGCCGCGGCGGAGTTGGCCACGGCGTGTGAATTGTGTGACCGACACTCGATTATAAAGATAAAGTTGGAAAATTATCCTCGCGAAGTATTCTGCGGGCGCCTATTCGTCGTTTGAATTTGATTGAACCTTCTGCAGGAGCAACCAGAATGCGGTTGATGATTGCACTACTCCTGCCAATTGCAACTTTTTCATTCACACTCGGCATTACCCTCCCGCTGATGCGGCTCGAAAAACTTTATTTTTTGGAGGAGCAGCCGTCTCTGCTAGAGGTCATTAATGGTTTGTGGCTGGAAGGGGATGGTGCGCTGGCGGCGATCATCGCTTTGTTTTCCGTTGTCTTTCCTGCAGCAAAGATCATCGTTGTACATGTCGCCGTGATAACAGGCGCACGGCTGAGATCGCTGGCGTTGCTGTCGACGCTCAGTAAGTGGTCCATGCTGGATGTGATGCTTGTCGCGCTTGTCCTCTTTGCGGCGAAGACCAGCGGTTTGGCTGCCGCCTCTATCCTGCCGGGACTATGGTTTTATGCCAGTGCTACTCTTGCGACCGCACTTGCCGCTGCTTTGTGCCGGCGGGCGACCGGAGGATGATTATGCAAAAGCGAGCCTGCTAGAAACCGTCGCGGCTGCGTCTGATTTTCTGCCTTTGCGATTTGCCTGGAAGTCTGAGCACCGACCTTCCTTGGATGCTTCCAGCTCTTTAAGGTGCGCAGCGTATGCGCCGATCCAGCTGGAGCCCTTCTTGGAAGGAATCCTGAGGTGGTCGCACCGAGCCTTCACAAATAATGCAAAGGTTTGAGGTTGCAGACCGCAACGGGCAGCCGTCCGCATAACGGTTTCCAATTTTCCGTTGAAAACGGCGTCCTTGAAGGCTTTTTGAGCGATCCTTCCGCGCAAGCTCATCAGTTCAATGACGTGGTTGAACCGTTGGTCCTGGAGCAATAGCGTGATCAGCTCATCTGGAGTTGCACCAGCGCGTTGTGCATCAGGCCACAACAGAGTCATGTCGTGGTTGTCCAAAGCATGCCCAAGTTCTCGTCTCAGTTTTTTGATCTTCGCAATCTGATCGAGCTGCTCCTGAGACAAGGCGCCTTGAATGATTGACGTCAAACGCTTCTTCGCGTCCTCATTGACCATCGGCAGCAATTGCTGGCAGATCGCTGGCGTAAGATCCGACCTATGCGACAAGTTTTCCCGAACTATGGTGTCTTCGGTAGCAAGCCGTAGGAGGCAAACCATGGCATCTCGGGACAAACGAATTTCCCTGTTTCCGGCAAGGATCCGGTGGATAGGGGTATCGCCTTTTTCAGCAAGTGCGTCGGACACTTCAGAACTGAGGTCCGGACGGTGGGCAATGGCTTGCAAGTGCGCATTGCTCAATTCTTGAATGAACTGAAGGAGATCTTCCTGTGAGAAGACCGGAGAAGATGCTAGGAGGGGGGATGCAATTGGCGCATCATCTTCCGCGATTTTTTTAGCCAGCGTATCGGGTATGTCTGGGCAGTTTGACAGTTTCTGCGCGAGGCGCACGCGGTCGTCGGCCGTGGCGTCGCGATAAAGCTTGAGCGTTACCTCAGCAAATATTGTCAGTTCCGGTGTGGTGCGCTGGTCCAGATCATCAGTAACGAGCCTGCAAAGCTCACCGAACAGCGCCGCACGTGCGGTATCTGTACCTTCTTCGGCAAGTTTAAACAGCGTGGCTGACATCTTTCCTCCTATTAACACGGAAGGAAAGCTTCATACTGTTATTAATACGTTACCGTTTAGTCCGAAAGATAAAGATGACCTTGCGGGAATTTAGGATATTTCTTGATATTTTGCGACGTGCATCGTCATAAATCGCAATGTCTTGACTGTTCGAGAGTCGGCATGGCGTCTGTTGAGCATAAGAGTAATGACGTAAAACCGGGATTGCAGCGGGCTAACGTCCCCTCTAGCATGCTGTCTTTCCAGTTATAATTCTGTGCCGGTGGAAGCCTTATGACCGTCTTCATGCGTAGTCTTTGCCTGATCATTTTCCTTGTGTTTGTTCCAGGTGTTGCGATCGCACAAGACGCTGCGGATTCCACCCAGCAAGCGGATGAAATTAGCCAGGCGCGGGATGCTCTGATCAAGATTTTGGAGGACCCCGATACCCGCGCGGCACTCATCAAACAGCTGAGCGAAGACCAGCAGCCGTCGGATGACGGCAGTGATCAAACTGGCGCGCAGTCCGAGCCCGCTACGGCGACACCAGATGAGGCCAAAGAGAGCTTCGTGCTGAGGGTGGGCGAATACACCCGCAAGCTTGCAGATGAAGTTGGCATCTTCCTCGACAGAGCTGGGCATTCGCTGAACGGACTGATTTTGATCCTCAAAGGGGATATTCCGATCAAGTGGGATCGGGTTCAAACGGTATTTGTGCAAGTCGCAGCTGTCTTGATTGCCGCATACCTGGCCTTCTGGTCAGGTCAGTTGGTTGCTCGAAAAGC
>CALDSI010000499.1 GCA_937911395.1 uncultured Labrenzia sp. | reverse complement strand
CCATAGCCACCATCACGGCCACCGCCGCCGCCATAACCACCGCGGTCTCCGCCGCCGTAACCACCGTCACGGCCACCGCCGCCACCAAAACCGCCACGGCCACCACCGCCGCCAAAGTCATTATCGCGCCCACCCCGGTGACCGCTATCACGGCCGCCGCCATAATCGCCACCGAAGTCGCTTCCGCCAAAGTCACTGCCGAAGTCTTGCGGACCGCCAAACTCGCGCTTGCCGCCACGCCGACCACGCGACCGCCGGTCCGAATCCCCATCGTGCATTACGTAATCACCTTAATTTCCGTGCCGTTACGGCACTAACACCAATTCTCACCCGCCTTTTCGGCCGAGCCTACATCGGGGAGCACATCGCGATGCACTCACCAAACTCAAGGATCGGGGTGAAGTAGAGCTGCCGCACCCCATTCCATCCGCTGCGGAAGCATCATAAGGGCGCGTTTGTGAAAATCGCAAGAAAATCCTTAGGGGAAAGGTTATTTAGACGCGTTTTTTAGAGGCCAAGTGTTTGACCAATTGGACAAGTCCGGTTCCGTATTATCACACGTTTTGCGCGAAGCTTCCTCAAGTAACACCAATCCGGTGCCATTCCAGACCCATCTGTTCCACAGTCCGCATTCGCCGACGCCGGACCCTTTAAAGTAGCTGATCAGCTGACGATCGGCCGGCACCCAACGGGCATTGTAAATCAAATCGGTAGCAATTGGACCGCTTTCAGACATTCTGGCGACATGGACCTGACGTGCAGCCCCATCCTTGCCCGCATAAATCGCGACATAAGGGCTGTTATAGGCCGTAGGAGCACCGCACGGCACAATATAAAGAGATGCGCCGTCCTCCAGCGGAACACGGACAGCATTCAGGTTGGCAAAAATGGTTGGGTCGATGGAAGAACAAAGGCGATTGGCATGCCAAATCGCGGAAACTTCGGCTGGGAGCTCCTCCGGAGCCAAAATTGGAAGCGCATGCGGTGCGTTCACCGGAGGCTCAGATCCGGGCGAGACAATGGCTGACGCCGTTCCTGTCCGGTTTTGCCGGTTGTCCAGCCAGAGAAGGCCCGATTTCAATCCCTGCAGGGGAATGGAAACGGATACTGTCTCTGCGCTGCCTTCTCTGGGCATGTGTACGGTCAGTTCTTGCCCTGTTTGCAGAGCCGTAAGCAGTGTGGATGTGACTGCACCCGTTGGGTACCAGAAGCCTTCGCCGCCCAGCGGCCGGAAACCGGGTGGCGATGTAACCGCAGCCTGAATTTCCCTGAGTTGTTCGATGGGCAGGGATTCTATCGTTGTCCCGTCTACATCGAAGCGGAGTGTGCCGGTCTGGGGGAGAACAGTGTTGGTGGTCAGCCGCAGCAGCGGTTGGGCATCCGCGCGCCAATCCCGGACAATCCGCAAATCAACCCAGACGGACTGATTCCGGGTAAATGATGAAGAGAAGCACGCTCCCGTGCTCGCGCAATCGACAAGCCAAGTATCGAACAGCGGCGCTGTGCGGCCTGGCTGAGCTTGGGCGCTTCCGGCAATCCCTAGGGCCAGAAGAGTTGCCGTGACAGCGCTGAACAGTCGTAACGTCATTCGGTGCCGAACCTGATTTCTTTAGCTCTTCCAACAAGAGCTTCTCACCTTTTACGAAATCAACGCCGCAAGGTGAACCCATGGACCATTACAAACATGCACCTCTGGCGATTTGTCCCGCATTTGTTACAAGGGGCAGGATAACATTCATCCAGGAGATAACAGTGGCGCAAGACATGTCGAATTCGGATGCCGGGGCAGGAGAGACTGGCCAGGGTGAGGAGATGCCACCGATCCAGATTATGATTGTGCCTGTCACCGGGTTCCAGCAGAACTGCTCTGTGATCTGGAATCCGGCGACCATGGTGGGCGCTGTCGTTGATCCGGGCGGCGATGTCGACACCATCATGGCCGCAGTCAAAGAAAAAGGCGTGAAAGTCGAGAAGATTGTTCTGACCCACGGCCATATAGATCACATCGGCGGCGCTGCTGATCTTGCCGAACGCCTTTCAGTTCCTGTCGAGGGACCGCATGAGGCCGATCAGCCCTTGAACGACCGGGTTGCCGATCAGGCGGCCCTGTTTGGAATGGGCGAAGCCCAGCCGGTGTCACCCGACAAATGGATGGATGAAGGGGACGTCTTAACAATGGCGGGACGTGAGTTCGACGTTCTCCACTGCCCTGGCCATTCACCAGGCCATCTGGTTTTCATTGACAAGGAGTTGCGGCTGGCGATCTCAGGCGATGTGCTCTTTGCTGGGTCGATCGGGCGGACCGATCTGCCGGGAGGAAGCCACGAGACGCTGATCAAGTCGATTACTGAAAAGCTTCTTCCGCTTGGAGACGACATCTCGTTCTTGCCCGGGCATGGGCCTGCATCGACATTCGGCCACGAACGCCAGACCAATCCATTCTTGACCTGAGCATCCGGCCGGATCGATCAGAGCAATGATTCCAGCTCCTCGATCCGGTCATTCACCAGCCAGCCGTAATAGTTTTCGCGCGGCCAGGAGTTGCCGCTGCGGCGGAATTTGGCCGCGCGGCTCCAGGGGTCCCCAAGATTGTAGAGCGTTGCAGTCAAACCGGGGTTTTTTGAAATGTCCACTTTGCCGACAGACTTGTAGGCGTCGATTGCGTCTCGGATGATTGCGGCCATGTAGTGCAGTGACTGGTTTGGATCCATCGTTGCCTTGTAGACGGCTTCTGGATTTGTCGACTTCAACTTGCGGAAATTGCTGGTGCGTGCCACCCGATCGGTCATCTTCAGAACCGTCAGCGGGCTCAGCTGTCCGAGACCGAAGCTCTGGCCGGCATAGAGCGGTTGAAAGAACGCCTCATTGAAGTTCTTCCGGGGATAGCGGACGCCATCGACGCTTTTGCCGCGAAAGCGGCTGTTCCAGACCTGTTCGTAACAGGACCAGCGCCGGTCGCTCGCTTTTTGTACGTGCTCCTTGCGGCACCGGTCAAATTGCGGTCGCTCTACAAAGGTTTCGACCTGCTCGCCATTGAGTTCAAAGTCAAACCGGATGCCGGCGTAAGCAAGTGCCTTTACGTAATAGGACTGTGCGCTGTCGAGAGTGTCATAGTTGTAGGTGTGTTCGCCGACGATCGCCCCGACAATATGGATCGGATCAATGCCATACCGGCTTGCAACGCGCTTGATGGATGACATCAGACGCCTGTCACGCCGCAAAACGCTCAGCACCTTTTCGAATTTGGCATCGTATGATGAATTGGAGGCCGAGGTCCTGCGGGATGAGGCGAAGGGGATTTTCGGTTGAGAGCGGTATCTGTTGCCTTCTGGGACAACTCGCACCGATTGGGCATATGCGGCACTTGTGAAACCGTCGCCGCTACCGATCGGTAGCAAATTCCCGAGGCAGAAAAACATTGCGAACATGGCAACGGGAGCGATGACCCTATGGACGACAGTAATGCGTTTCATGTTCTTGCTCGGGGCCAACGCTCTTAATGTATCGCACCCTCGAATTTCGGGTGGTGGATTTCAATGGTCCGTAACCGTGTATATTACGCAACGTTACAATGCGGCATATTATTTTGTTTTATGGCTGCGAAAAAAACACTCTTACCGGCGTGATGCAACTCTGCGAACCTCATACATCCAAGCCATCAACAAGGAAGTGATACAAATCACAAAGGCTTGTCTGACCACGCGTCTAATGCATGCGCCGCTGGCTCAGGACCCTTTGCGAATGTTGGGTCCCATGTGTAACCGGACATCACGCGGAACACGCAGTTCGTCATAATAGGCCCTGCTGTTCCTCAATCCACACATTTCCCGTTGTATCGAGACATACCAAAGCGCCTCGCACGCTTCGGCAAGGTGGGGAGAGATAGTTTCCTCTGTGGCTTCTGTGTCCGCCCTTGCCGCGTCGAGTTTTCGCAAAGCAGTCTCGAGCCGCTTCTGCAGCCGGAACAGCGTTGACGCTTTCTCGTTAAAAATCTCATTCTGTAAGGCCTTGGACAGCGGATCTTCATCTTGTTTCGGTTTGTGAAGGATCTGCGGTGGCCGTACGGACATGTTTCAATCCTGAGAGCAAGGGCAAGGAACGGTTTAAGACATAACGGACTTGTTTTTTGTCAATATCCCCTGTGCCCAAATCAAACATCCTAGGGCCGCCAGTTTCAAGGCGCAGGGGAGGGCGGCATATGTAAGACTTAGTACCCAATCCAGTCTTGGCGTCATGTCTCCCCCCGGTACATAGCCTAAAACACCAAGGATTGGCAGGGCCAACCCTGTCGCAGCCGCAAGGGACGTCTTGGAAAGCAGCGCCATCAGTGAAAAGAGGCGCGATGCATCAGTCTGGCGGTCATCAGCGTCGATATGGTCTGCAAGAATGGCAGGCGGCAAGGCCAGGTCTGCCCCGAGAGCCAAGCCCGACAAGGTGCACACAACCGCATAGGCCGCAATATCTCCGCGGCCAAGAAAAACGGCCCATATGAACGTAACGATCGCGAGCCCGAGCGAGAGTTGCCAAGCCCGGATTTTACCGAACTTCGATGCCAGTTTGATCCAAAGCGGCATGGATGCAGTGCCGGCTAGGAAATAGATCAGCAAAAACAGTCCTGTATACGGTTCCGCACCGAGCCGGTCCCGCACATAAAAGAGAACAAGAACTGCGGGAATAGCGCTGGCGAACGTATTCAGAAGAACGAGGGAAAAGAATACCGAGCGCCAGCGGTCCTTGAGCAGGCTCAACCAGTTTTGCCGGTGATGCGCTTGTTTGGGGGCGGAGAGCTCAGCCGTCTTCATCCATGAAAGTAGAAGCACCAAGCCGACAACGAGAAGCGGCAAGTAAGCGATTGTTAGGTAGTGAAACGCCTGTTCCTGACCGGCCCATTGTGTCAGCAGGGTTGGCGTGATGGCGGCTGCAAGCAATCCAAGAAGACCAAGGGCCTCGCGCCCACCGGTAATCCGGGTGCGGTCTTGGGGGGCCGATTTCCATAAGCCGCCCAGAGTTTGGAGGTTTATCGTGACGATCGAAAAGCCTGTGGTGCAGATGAGAACCGATAGCGCAAACCATGCGAGAGGTGCTGAGGCCAGCGGATGAAACAGCATCCAGAAGCCTGCGCCCAGCATAAGAGTCCCCACGGCCAGGATTTTTGGCCGGTGCAAGTGGAACCGGTCACTTACGCTGCCGATGAACGGATCTTGAAACGCGTCAATCAACCGAAGCGCGAGGAGGACGACACCCAGGCTTGCAAGGGATTGCCCCAAAGTGACGGCATAGAAGTCAGGCGCATGTAGATAGATCGGCAGGCCGGCGAAGGACAGAGGGAATGCCAATGCGCCGTATACGAGAATGGACCGCGTGGTAATCCGGCCAGAGGGCAGTCCGCTGGTTTCCTGATCCAAAGTTTGCCCAGCCTCAGTCGCAGTCTGCTCGGAGATCGTCAAGAGTCGGCGCCGACAAGTTTCGCTCGCAAGCGCGGGTTTTGTGTGTTGTTGCCAAGCCAGATGTCAAAGAAATGTTTTGTAAAAGCAGGGTCCGCGATTGTCCCGATCTCTTTGTTGCCGAGATAGAAAACACTGCTTCCAGACGCGGTGCGGACACCAGTTATGGACTGACCGGAGGAAACATTCGGAAAAATCGCAGTCATCTGCTTGGTCCAGCTGTCCAGTTGAGCTTTGGAACCCCCCTGTTTGGCCATTTCTTCTGCCGACTTTTCGGCAATTGCTTTACCTTTAAAATTCCGGAGGTAGGTCAGCCGCAGAGCAAACGGATTGGATGAGGAGTACACGCCATTTGGAGCGTAGAGCTGAGCGTCAAATACGTTGAAGCCAAGGAACTTCATGCGCCCTTCTCCAACAAGGCTTGCCGAAGGGACAGACTTTACAGCAGCGCCCAAATCTGCATGCGCTGGCTTCGAACCGACGGAAAATATGATCGCGGCACACAAAGCCACCGCAATAACGAGAC
>CALDSI010000498.1 GCA_937911395.1 uncultured Labrenzia sp. | reverse complement strand
GGTACGCGGGCTCACATGTCCGATCTTGATGACCGGGTCAGCCGCGTAAGCGCGAGTTCGGGCCAATATTGCAGGTGCTGCCAGACCGACCGATGCACCGGCTAGAAACGTGCGGCGTGAAATCCCATTTGTCTTCCGAAATAGCGTCATGGTTTCTCCTCCCAGATGCGCTTGATACGGCGGCGTTCTAGTCCGTCAGGATCGTTTCGAGCCTCCGCAGATGAGTAGCTACACGCTGCCTGACATCCTCCATGTCGTCTTGCGTCCAGCTCATAAACCCTTCGCCGCATTTCATGCCGAGTTTGCCGTCCTCCACCAGCTTTCTCAGGTACGGTGAGGGCTCTGGCCGATTGTCGAGATCGGCCAGGACGTTTTCATGAATGTCGAGTGTCAGATCCGTTCCAACGAGATCAGCATTGGCAAGTGGTCCCAGCACAGACAGCCGTCTGCCAAAACTTGTGTTGACCACCTGGTCGACCGCTTCTGCCGTGCAAACTCCGCTTTCAACGAGGTAAATCGCTTCGCGCCACATGGCATGTTGCAGCCGGTTGCCAATGAAGCCGGCGACATCCTTTTCGACCCTGACCGGCTTTTTGCCGACGGAATCGAGCAACGCTACCGTCTTTTCGATGGTCGCTTCGTCTGTCCATTCTGTCCGAATGACTTCCACAAGCGGGATCAGGTGTGGCGGATTCCACCAGTGAGTGCCGAGCGCACGGGTCTTGCCATCCAGTTCTGACATGATCGTGGTAATTGGGATAACAGACGTGTTGGACGCAAAGACTGCTGTGCTGGGCGCGTGTGCCTCCACTTCCTTGAACAGGGACCGCTTCAGTTCCGGCTTTTCCGGCGCAGCCTCAAAAACAAAATCAACGTCCGCGACACATTTTGAGATCTCTCCTTCGGCCGCGATACGGCCCAGAGTTTCCGAGACATCATCTGGCGCAACGCCCATTGCCTCAAGGCTGGCCATGACCCGGCCCTTCAAGGCATCCAGGCTCGCCGGAAACGGGTCATAGACCCGAATTGTGTGCCCGGCACGTGCGAAGGTCAGGGCAATTCCATGCCCCATGAGACCGGCGCCCAGAACGGCAATTGTATGTGTGTCTGCCATCGGTCAACCTGCCGTGTATCCGCCGTCGGCATACAAAATGTGCCCGGTGTAGAAATCGGATGCATGTGATGCGAGAAACAGGAGCGGGCCGATCAGGTCCTCCGGCTCCCCAAGCCGTCCTTTTGGAACACGGGCGATGAAGCCTTCCCGAAACCCTTTTGCTTTTTCGTCTTCTTCAAACATCCAGGCTGTTAGCGGGGACCGGAAAACGGTCGGAGCAATTGCATTGACGGTGATGTTCTCATCGCCCAATTCGCAGCCAAGCGCCTTTGTGATCCCGTCAACTGCCGCTTTTGAGGCGCAGTAAGCAGTGTAGCCGGCAGGATGGCCAAGCAGTCCGCGGGCAGATGACACCAGAATGATTTTGCCGCCTGTCGGTTGTTGCTTCATTTTCGTGGTGGCTGCTCTCGTCAAGAGCCAAGACTGTGTCACGTTGGCGTCCATGACGTTCTCGAAGTCCGTCGGCGTGAGGGTGTCGATTTTCGCGACCTTGTTCATGCCCGAGGCGACAACGAGAATGTCCAAAGAACCAAAAAGTTCGACAGCGAGATCAGCTAAATGATCGCACGCAGCCTCGTCGGTCGGACGTTTGGAGACGGTCACGACCTTGGCTCCAAGGGCTTTGCATTCGGCCGCCACTTCTGCCAAGGCATCACCATTGGCTGCTGCGAGCACCAGTTTACATCCCGCCCCAGCGAGCGCCCTCGCTGCCACTGCGCCAAAGGCACCGGAGGCTCCGGTAATCAAGGCTACCTTGCCTGATACATCAAATAGACTGAGCGGGTTTTTCCAACTGTCATTCATCGGGTTGTCTCCGGCGGATATGGAATGACCACCAGCATGGTGCAGGTGTGGTTTGACCGGTTTTCAAGTGTTCTGACTTCGTCCGGCGCGATGGTGCAGCTGTCGTATTTTTTAAGAACGGTCTCGGTGCCGCCGGTCTCGACAATCATTTCCCCGTCCAGAACGACATAGACCTTTTCGAAGGGCGTGGAGTCCGGCCCCGCACCGCCGCCAGGCAGAAATTGGCTCAGGCCGATCCACTGGTTTTCAGGGCCACCTGCTTCGAAGCCTTGCAGGCGCAGTCCGACCACCGCCCGGTGGTTCGGGGCTTCATAGGGTTCGGCATCTTCAAAACGTTTGACATGCATCGGCTTCCTCCCAGATCCTCGCATGTGAACCGGCCGCCTGATGCGGCCGGTGATTGTCGCGGTTAGAAGCTCTCGCCGGCCTCAATGCGGTACTGCTGGTTCTTGTCGATCATCGCAACAAGACGGATGATGCAGCCGTCACCGCGATCCCAGTTCCACGGGAAGAAGGCAAAAGTGCACCGTTTTCCGGTGACTGCATCCAGGTCGCCGCCAACGTTTTCGATTCCGAGGATGCCGTTGCTGAACAGTTTTTGGTGAACCGGTTCCCACTCCGGGAAATCCTCTTCCCAGCCTCGACCACCGGACCATTCCTTATACTCGGCCTCCAGATGTGGCAGGATTGGACCGTTGCGCTGCGGGCCTATTGCGGTTGCCAGCGGATGATCGTTGGCCTGGGTGTCGTGACCAACAACCTTGACACCTTTTTCAACCATCCAGTCCGCAGCAGACGGGACCAGGCCCGGGCAATAGGCGAAGTAATCACCGTCTTCATATTGCTTGTGCCAGCCGGTGTTGATGATCAGGACATCGTTTTTCCGGATTGCATGGCCGCAAGCCTTTTCCAGGTCATCAGCCGTGATCTGTTCCCATTTCTTCTTCGGGATGGAAACGACAAGACCGGAGCCGAAGAAATGCGGCAGAGGTACTTCGTCGATAAACGGGGTGCCTTGAACCACGTGTGCCGGGGCGTCGATGTGTGTTGTCACATGCATCGTGGTGGTGATGGTTTGAGACAGCACCCCCGATTTGGCCATGTAGTGCTTCCGGTCGATCTGAACGTCCTGGAAATAAGGCCAGTTCGGGCACTGGAAGCCGTAGCGGTGCGAGAGATTGTAAAACTCCACGCCCATGTCGTTGTTCAGATTTTCCTGAAACTCGATCCCGCGAATGGTCACTGACATGTTTGTTCCTCCCAAAGGTCAGCGAATTTCTGTATTGCTTTACGGTACGAGTGTATCATAATGCGGTCAAGTGGTTTCTCGACAAATCAGCTTTTTTTGCCTATATGCCCGTATCGGGTAAGTGCAAACCCGAGTAACCAAGTGGGTGAATGTGGGGATCTATGGCGGCTGACAGTGCAAAAACTGATAGGAAAGGTCAGTCTGGCCAAGGAGTTCAGGTTATCTCGCGCGCAGCCGAGATCTTGCGGATCCTTAAGAACGATACTTCTGGCTTGAGCCTGGGCCAGATTGCCGATCGCGTACATCTGCCCCGCTCTACGGTACAGAGGATTGTCAATGCGCTGATCGCAGAGCGTCTCGTGATGGCGAGTGCAGCAGAAGGGGGGTTGCGCCTCGGGTCAGAAATCCAGTCGCTTGCCGCCGCCGGACGGATCAATATGACCGAACTTGTCCGGCCCATCCTTACTGAGTTGTCAAAAGAGACTCAGGAAACCGTCGATCTTGCGGTGTTTCGAGGCGATCATATGGTGTTTTTGGATCAGGTGGTCGGGTCGCATCGTCTGCGGACAGTGTCTTCTGTAGGTGAGTCTTTTCCGATGACGACAACTGCGAACGGCAAGGCGGCGTTGGCCCTTATGGAGGACGAAGCCTTGGTGGCTCTAGCAAGCCCGGAAGTCAAACTTGCCGGCGATGGAGCACGCCCCCTCTCTGATTTTCTTAAAGAGATCGAGCAAATTCGCCAGACTTCGATTGCCTGGGACATCAACGAGCATACAGACGGTATCTCCGCCGCAGGATTTGCACTCAAAGACCCAATTGGCCAGATATATGCCGTCTCCGTTCCGGTTCCATCTCACCGTTTCAAAACGATGAAAGACAGTCTCGTGGATTTGCTTCTTCAGGCACGGAAAGCGATAGTGCAGCTTCTTTAAACTGGGGCGGCAGCAGAATTTGACCCTTTAAGGCAGACACCTCTTTTGCCCATCATGATGTGTCGTTGTTCATTCATGACGAGCGCTCGCGATTTCTGTCGTTGGTTTCGACAAAAGAGGAAATCCAGATGTGAGCAATTATGGATTCAGTGGCAGCCAATGAAGATTACAGAAGCCGGCCAAGCTTCCGTCCCGCGCACTAGTGAGTTCTTACTGCGTAAGTGCAAATTCGGTAGCGGTAGAAGCACGCGAACTCCCGACACGCGCGCGCTGATTATGGTATAAGCGGAAAAACGTTAGGCCTCATACCGTCGCGCTTCAATTCGCTGCTGAAATGTGTCAAGGCCTCTTGGGTATAGC
>CALDSI010000497.1 GCA_937911395.1 uncultured Labrenzia sp. | reverse complement strand
CCGTTACCCGGACACCGAAATAGGGCGGGGCTAGCTTTGTGTCGCCAAACTTGCGGCCAAAGCCGTCTGTTTCATTCAATGGCAGGCTTGAGATTGTGGCGGTCAGATTTCCCGCCGGGAGGCCGAGCTGGTCTGCAAGGCCTTCAAGCGTCTCACTGACCTTGATCGCGCCTGCCGCTTCGGCGTTTTTGAAGTCCTCAAACTGGCGGGCGATCTCCGCAATCCGGCCGTCAAAGATTGTATACGCTTCGCCGCCTGCTTGGGCGAGGACCGCGCGGGCGGCTTCCGAGTAACCTTGAGATTCATCCCAGAAGCGCTCCGCTTCTCGGTTCACCTGGACGCCGCCGCTTGTGATCACCGCCCATGTGATCAGGATCCCGTGCGGATGCGCAACGTTGCCGTGGCCCTGGTAGGCGCCAAGATGCGCCATGTCCGCGCCGATGTCTTTTCCCCAGACGATGGCTTCCCCGCGATTGCCGTCATGACCAAACCAAAGGCCGTCGGCAATGTCCGGCATGAACTGGCTGACAAGATCGCGGTTTCCGCCGAAACCGTTGCAGGCCAAGATCAGCTTTTCACATCCGAGGGTCTCCAGTCCGCCATCGGGGCGCTGAACGGTCACACCGGTAATCCGGTCTTGATCCGTATGAAGCTGAACTGCGCGCCGTTCACAGATGATGTCGATGCCTCGGGTCTCGCAGGTTGAGCGCAGGCTGTCGATGAGTTCAATGCCGGACCGGGTGGGCAGGCCATGCATTCTGTGCCTGGAATGACCGGGGTAGTCGAAGTTGGTGATGACCGAAAAGGGTAGGCGGTGCGTTTCACTCAGCCAATCTATGGTCGGACCAGACTGTTGGGTCAGGAGGTCTACCAGCGCCGGATCATTTTCCTGCTTTGCCTTGGATTGAATGTCTTGCGCAAAAAGGTCAGCACTGTCCTCAACACCCGCTGCCTTTTGAATGCTGGTGCCGGCAGCTGGTATGAGCCCTGCAGAGAGCGCCGTAGATCCGCGCGGGATGGGATCCGCCTCCACCACAAGAACAGACTGTCCGGCCTCTTGAGCGGAAAGTGCTGCAACGAGACCGGCTGCACCGGCTCCAATGATCAGGGTCTCACATTCCAGATCAAACTCGGCCGGTGCCGGTGAAACCTCAACGGTCACTTGGGTCATAGCTTGAACCCTTCGCCAGCATATTAGCGGTTCCGATCACGCCATTCAGGCCGTCGAAATCGAACATCCGGTCTTTGAATGGCCGGTTGCTGCCATTGGCATGCAAGCTGGCGTAATAGTCTTGTGCGGTCTTGGCCAAGGCCCGCACGATGCCGCCCGGGAAAATCACGATGGAAAAGCCTTGGGATTCCAGATCGGGGGCGCCGGAAATGGGCGTTGCGCCGCCTTCCACCATGTTTGCCAGCAGCGGCACACGGCCTGCGAATTGAGTTGCAATTTCGGACAGTTGTTCGCGCGATTGCGGTGCTTCGATGAAGAGAATGTCTGCGCCGGCCTCAAGATACGCCCCGGCCCGGTCGATGGCAGCTTGAAATCCCTCCACTGCAATGGCGTCTGTTCGGGCAATGATCAGTGTTTCCTCTGAGGCTCGGGCGTCCGCCATAGCCCGCACCTTCCCGGCCATCTCAGCAGCAGGGATGAGGGATTTGTCCGCAAGATGCCCGCAGCGCTTCGGATAGGTCTGGTCTTCGATCTGGAGCGCGGTTGCCCCGGCGCGCTCATAAAGCCGCATGGTTCTTTGAGCGTTCAGTGCGTTCCCGAAACCGGTATCGGCATCGATGATGACCGGCAGATCAGTCCGATCGGCAATCAGCGCCATCGTGTCCGCCATCTCCGTAAAGGAAGAGAGGCCGATATCCGGGCGGCCCAAACGGGTGTAGGCGACTGCGGCACCGCTCAAATAGAGCGCTTCAAACCCGGCGGCTTCGGCAAGTGAGGCCGTAAGGCCGTCATAAACACCGGGGGCGATGACAATCTCGTTCTGCTGCAGTCGTTTCTTGAGGCTCATGCCGTCACCTCCGGCCAATCGTTTGTGATGGTTTCCAGCAGGTCGGCACACGCCATCTGATGGGTCACGGTCGCCAGAGACAGCAAGGTTGCCTCGTGCACATCGTTCTTGAAGGCGGCGGACCCGTCCGTCAAAAGCACGGTTTCAATATCGCGCAGATGAGCGTCGCGCAATGTGGACGCGACACCTCCGTTGGTGACGATCCCGCCAACGATCAGCCTGTCGATGCCAACAGCCCGCATGATGTATTCCAGTCGTGTCTGGTAAAAGGCGGAATAGGCGACCTTTTCAACGACGAAATCAGCTGGAAAGAGTTCATCGACCAGCGTATGGCCGAAGCTGCCCGGCGCAAAATCGCCTTTGCCGAGGAAGGGCCGCAGGACTTTCAGATGTGGTGAAATCAAAGGCTCGCCCGACGCATTCGGTACAAGTGTGAACTGCGCCGAAATGTAGTGGCCGCCGCGTGCTCGTAAGGCCTTCACCAGGGGCGCTATGCGGTGCGGCAACGCAGCGATGCTGTCGGCCGATTGCCCGGCACGGCCATACGCGCCCTCGGGATGTAGAAAGTCGTTCTGTAGATCGATGGTCAGGATCGCCATTCGCGTTGGATCCCACGTTTTCAAATCAATCATGACGCGTTCTCCAAGGGCTCGAGAATGGTGTTGCCAAAAGCGTCCACACGCGCTTGCAGATTTGGCTCAACCAGAACGGTTGTATCCGGCTGGACCAGAATCGCCGGCCCATTGATCACCGTACCCGCGGGCAGGGAAAGACGGTCGTAGATCGCTGTCTCATACCAGGAATCCCCGAAATGCACCTTGCGGGTCGATTTTGGTTCCACAGTTCCATCAGCTGAAGGGGCAAGCGTTTTCAGATCGAATTTTGGGCGTTTCCCGGTGACAGCGGTCCGCAAGTTCAAGATCCGCCGGACGCCGTTGTTCAACAGGCGGCCGAAGGCGGATTTGTAAGCCGCATCAAAAGCGGCTTCGATATCTGCCTTGCTCGGAGCTGTTACTTGGCCGTCGCGCACAGTCACTGCAATCGGAACGGAGACCGTATGGGTCTGACCGATGTAGGCCATGTCCAGTTCAAAACTGATGTCCCGTTTTTCGAAAGTTGTGCGTGCAGCATCCAGAAGTGCCATGCCGCTATCGACATGGGTTTGCATGTGGTTCGCCAAAGCTGTCTCGTCGAGGGCATCCACCAGCGAGTTGATGGTCTGGACGAAATCCTGGCGCATATCCGCAATGACGCAGCCCATGGCCGAGGTGACGCCCGGATAGCGAGGCACGATGGCCTTGGCGATGCCGACTTCGGCAAGCATCGCTCCGGCATGAAGCGCGCCGCCGCCGCCAAAAGGCATGAAGGCAAAGTTTTTCGGATCAAAGCCGCGCTCGATGCTGACCAGGCGGATGGCTCCAGCCATGCGGGAATTGGCAACCCGCATGATGGCCTCTGCCGCCTGTAGTGTGTCAAGGCCAAGCGGCTCACCGACATGGATATCGATGGCCTTGGCTGCTGCTTCGACGTCCAGCCGGTCCAGCTTTCCTCCGATGGGGCTCTCCGGATCAATGCGGCCAAGAACAACGTTTGCATCTGTGACGGTCGGCCGGTCATTTCCAAGCCCATACGCAACGGGACCAGGATTTGATCCTGCGCTTTCCGGCCCAATGTTCAAAAGACCACCCTTGTCGACCCAGGCAATGGATCCGCCGCCCGCGCCGATCGTGGTGATCTCGATCATCGGCGTTCGGACCACCATCCCGAAATCAATCGATGTCTGAGGAGACAGCATCGATTGGCCGTCCGAAATCAGGGACACATCAAAACTGGTGCCGCCCATGTCTCCGGTGATGACATTGTCGAACCCGGCCGATGAAGCAATGTAACCTGCGGCGATCACACCCGCGGCCGGGCCGGAGAGCGCCGTGCGCACCGGTAGCTTGCAGGCCGTATCAACAGCCATGACCCCGCCGTTCGACTGAACGATCATGAATTCGCCGTCGAACCCGCCGGTCTTGAGCGCTTGTTCCAGGCGGCCAAGATATCCGGACACTTCCGGCTGGAGATAAGCATTCAGTGCCGTTGTCGAAAACCGCTCAAATTCGCGGATTTCAGGGAGGATTTCCGAGGACGCGGACACATGGGCATTCGTCCAGATTTCCCGGACTGCTGCAACAGCCGCCTTTTCATTGTCCGGGTTTGCATAAGAGTTGGCGAAAAGGATTGCGACGGCCTCGCAGCCTTGCGCCTGGAGCTGCTGTGCGGCAGCGCGGACGGCATCAAGATCGACCGGTGTGCGAATGGTTCCATCTGCGAGGGTGCGTTCGGGCACTTCAAGACGATTGCGCCGGTCGACAACTGGTTCAAAGCCTCCGCGAAGTCCCCAAGTGCGTGGCCGGTCCCGGCGGCGCATCTCCAAAACGTCCCGCAGACCTTCCGTGCAGATCACCCCGGTCGGTGCGCCTTTGCGTTCAAGAAGCGCATTGGTCCCGGCCGTGGTGCCATGAACAACCACTGAAATCGTTGACAAGTCATCGACCTGCTGGCCGATGCCATCGAGGAAACCACCGGATTGATCCGGGCGGGTCGTCGGAACCTTTGCAACGGCGGCCGTGCCATCGGCTTCATTGAGGACAAAGACGTCCGTGAATGTTCCGCCGACATCAACACCAATCATCCGTCCGCTCATTGGGACACCTCCCGCCAAGCCGTACCGTAATTCTTGTCGGCCGCATCTGAGCTGATCAGACCGCGTGCCACGTCACGGGCGATGTCGCCCGGCTGACGGTTTTCTGTCTTGCCGTATCCGCCGCCGCCCGGTGTTTCAAGGCGGACAGCTTGGCCCTGGCGCAACTTGATGCCGCGCATTTTCGAGGCGAGGGGAGGTGTTTTCCAACCATCGTCCTGTTCATAGGTGAATTGGTTGAGCTCTCCGTCGTGTCCGTCCGCAATGCCTTTTGGTGCAAACCGGCCACGTTCTCCGAAAAGGAAGGCCTCGGCGCCGTTTTCTTCCAGGACTTCGATCTCGTAGATAGCCCCCATTCCGCCCCGATGGGCCCCTGCGCCGGCACTGTCTGGTCGCAGGGCCCATTGGCGGAACATGACTGGATAGGCAGCCTCCAGAATTTCCATTGGCGGAATGGTCGCCGTTGAAATCGGAGCGTTGCCATGGTTCAGGCCGTCGCTTTCCAGCGAACCGCCATGACCGCCGCCATAAAAGCTGAACATGACCCAAGGCTTGCCGTCGCTTTTTTTACCTGCAATCGACAGGGCGTTGATCGTGCCGTAAGCGTTCGCGACAACCCGGTCCGGCGCGGCCTTCGCAAAGGCTGAGAAGATCACATCGATCATGCGCAGAATGGTTTCGGTATAGCCGCCAGTTGGGGCCGGAAATTCAGCCGACAACAACGACCCCTCCGGCACCTTGACCGTGATTGGGCGCATCACGCCGGCGTTTGCAGGCAAGGCCGGGAAGATGTGCTTGATCGCAACGTAGGCCGTGGCGACGGTCGTCGGCAGCGCGATGTTGACCGGACCGGCACATTGTGGCGCGGAGCCGGCGAAGTCCAGGGTCAGGTTATCGCCCTTGATTTCCAACGCGACGCGGATTGCCAGCGGCTCATCCGTGATGCCGTCATTGTCGAGAAAGTCTTCCGCTTCCCAGCGCCCATCCGGTAGATCAGTCAACTCAGAGCGCATCAGCGCCTCTGCGCGATGACCAAGAGCGTCCAGAGCGCCGCTTACGGTCGCGGCTCCATATTCATCGAGCAATTCGTCCATGCGTTTGACGCCAAGATCGAGCGCGCCCAGCTGGCCATTGAGATCGCCCATGGCCGATTGGGGCAGGCGTGTGTTGCGCAGGAGAATGTCGATGATGTCCTGATTGACCACGCCACCACGCGCCAGACGAACCGGGGGCAGGACAAACGCTTCCTGGAAGACTTCCGTTGCCGCAGGATTGTAGTTGCCTGGAACAGCGCCGCCAACATCGTGCCAGTGGCCGACAGAGGCAAGGTAGCAAAACAGTTTGCCATCGCGGAAATAAGGGCGGACCAGCCGCATGTCCGACAGGTGCGTGCCGCCGATATGAGCGTCATTAAAGATGAAGATGTCGCCGTCTTTCAAATCCCCATCGGCGGCGGCTTTTTCGATTACGGCCTTGACCGCAAAGGACATCACGCCGACGAAAATCGGAAGTCCGGATTTTCCCTGGACCAGCGTGTCCCCGGTTTCCGCGTGATAAAGGCCGTGGCTGGCATCATGCGCTTCGGCAATAATGGGATTGAACGCTGCGCGGAAGAGCGTTGCGTCCATTTCGTCCGCAATCTGTTCCATGCGGCCGGCTAGAACCGACAAGGTTATCGGGTCGATCTCGCTCATGCGGTGGCCTTTACTTCTGCAATGTCGTTCCAAACGTCCTGGCGGGCAATTTTGCCGGCGACGACTTCGAACCGATCGATAAATCGAATGCCGTCAAAGCTGTCTCCATCCGGCCATTCGCCGGAAAGGGTGCCGCGGCAATAAACAACTGTGGCCGCTTCGCGGCTTTGCATGACATCGAAGCCGTCATAGGTTTTTTCCACGAAACGGTAGCGGGGCTTTGCCCAGGCGAGCAGCTCGTCAAGCGTCCGGAGTGGACCGGTGCCCGGGAACTCCATCACGAAGTCTGTGCTGAGCATCGATTGCGCACGCTCCAGGTCTCTTGCCTCCATGGCGCTCAAGTACGCCCGGACAAGATCGCCCGCGTCAGGCAAAGCCGGAGCGCCTTGCCGGTGAACGCCGCCGCGGGAATAGTCCTCGCCCTTTAACTCATAGATCAGGACGGTAATTGCTTCGGGTGGAGCAGGCACGACGAGGCGCACCGCATCGGTCAGAGCCTCATGAAGCCGCAATTTTTCTTGCGGCTCGTAGCCTTGCAATACGTGCAATTCGACAATCGGCATACTGCCTCCCTACAGCAATTTGTATTACACATAATACAGCTTAAAAAAATATCTAATACAAAAAATGAAAAAAATATCGGACCGGCAACTTGATATTTCAGTATCCAGCGATACCATTGAGCCTTACCCACGGAGGCTTGCGTACGTGAACAAGCATGCGAAATCGGTGTTGCCGGAAGGCGCCAAGGCGCGGCAGGTCTACCTGTCTCTCCGTGATCAGATATCCGATGGCAGGTTTCAGGACGGGCAAACCCTCCCGGGCGAACAGAAACTCTCCGAGGTGTTTGGCGTATCGCGTGTGACAGTACGCCGGGCGCTTGATGCATTGGCCGCTTCAGGCCTCATCATCCGGCGTGCGGGAAGCGGAACAACGGTTTCGACAGCGGGTCAGCTAGACAAACCGGTCGCCATGAACCTTGCGACCCTGATGCCGCAACTTGTTGAAATGGGTCAAAGCACGACGGCGCGCCTTCTGTCCTTTTCATACGATGCTGCGCCGGATTTTGTGTCATCCGCCCTCGGGCTGCCGAACGATGAACAAGTACAGATCGCAACCCGTGTCCGGAGCACGAACCATACACCTTTTTCACACCTAACGACCTATGTCCCGGCTGAAATCGCTCGCAACTATTCAGAAAATGATCTGGCGACGACCCCGCTTTTCAAGTTGCTGGAGCGCGGCGGTGTCCAGATCAAGGATGCTCATCAGTCGGTTTCCGCAACCCTTGCCGGGCCAGAAGTTGCCGACGCTCTCGAAGTTGCAGTGGGCTCTGCGCTTTTGTCCTTGCGACGCGTGGTCAAGGACGTTGATGGAAATGGAGTGGAATATCTGGCCGGCCTCTATCGCCCGGACATGTTCAGGCTTGAGATGCCGCTAACCCGGGTCGGGGACGGGAACGCCCGCCATTGGGAGCCAGCGATTGGAAAGACGCACGAGGAGGGTGCATGACTGCGGCCGCGACCCTTCTCGACAAGCTTTGGTCGTCGCACGAAGTGCTGACCCGTGAAGACGGGACATCGCTTTTGTGGGTGGACCGGCACCTTGTGCATGAAGGGTCCCATCATGCGTTCGCCAAACTGGCCGAACGCGGTGCAGTTGTCGCTGAACCGGAATTGACCTTTGCCATTGTTGATCACTACGCGCCGACGCGCCACCGAGAACATATTGCGGATCCCAAAATCCGCCGCATGATCGAAACGCTGCGCGCGAATGCAACGCAGCACGGTTTGCGCCTGTTCGATCTGATGGATCCGGCGCAGGGCATCGTGCATGTCGTGGGTCCGGAGCAGGGGCTGACCTTGCCGGGTCTGCTGGTCAATTGTGGTGACAGCCACACATCGACCCACGGCGCATTCGGCGCACTCGCTTTTGGCATCGGAGCGACGGAAGTTGCACATGTTCTCGCGACACAAACCGTCTGGCAGAAAAAACCAGCGGCCATGCGGATCATCGTTGACGGAAAACTGGCCGAGGGCATCAGCGCCAAGGATATTGCGCTCAATTGGATCGCGAAACTTGGGTCCGACGGCGCTCGGGGACATGCGATCGAATATGCCGGTAGCGCGATCCGGAACCTGTCGATGGAAGGACGGATGACGCTCTGCAACCTTTCGATCGAAGGCGGTGGCCGCTTTGGCATGGTCGCGCCCGATGACACCACCTTTGCTTATCTCAGGGGCCGGCCCTTCGCGCCATCAGGCGAAGCTTTTGAAAAAGCTCAGGAAAAGTGGCAGAAACTACACTCGGATGAGGATGCAATCTTTGCCAAGGATGTAAGCTTGGCCGCAGAAGAGATCGCTCCAACAGTCACTTGGGGCACGAGCCCTGAGCAAGCCTTGCCGGTTAGCGCAACGCTTCCTGATCCGTCCCGTTTGTCAGAGGAAAAGCAAAAGGCTGCCCGCGACGCGCTGGACTATATGGGCTTGGCCGCCGGGCGCCCGATCGAAGGCACGCCGGTCGATGAGGTGTTCCTCGGTTCATGTACAAACGGGCGGATCGAAGATCTACGCGCGGCCGCAGCCGTCATTGCCGGACGCTCCGCGAAGGTACCAGGACTGGTTTCACCGGGCTCGGCTCTTGTCCGCCACCAGGCAGAACAAGAGGGTCTCGACCAGATTTTCCGCGAAGCCGGTTTGGAGTGGTCTGCGTCCGGCTGTTCGATGTGTGTCGGCATGAATGGCGACGTTGTTGCGCCGGGCAAGCGCTGTGCATCGTCGACAAACCGGAACTTTCGTGGGCGCCAAGGCCCCGGTGCCCGCACGCATCTCATGTCACCGGCAATGGTCGCAGCCGCCGCTGTGACCGGCACCATCACCGATGTCCGCCCTCTCTTGAAAGGGAGGGCGCTCTGATGGCTGGATGGACGGAACATCAGGGACAAGCGGTGGCCTTACCGGTTCACAACATCGATACGGATCAGTTGATACCGGCCCGGTTCATGTCGACGCCAAGGTCAGAGGGGTATGGACAGTTCCTCCTTCATGATCT
>CALDSI010000496.1 GCA_937911395.1 uncultured Labrenzia sp. | reverse complement strand
CACCTCAATCTTCATCGTGAATCCGACGCAACAGGCACTGGTCCTGCAGCTCGGACGTGTCGACCGTGTGATCCAGGAGCCGGGCCCGCAGTTGAAATACCCGTTCGTGCAGAACGTGGTTTATCTCGACAAGCGGATCCTCGACCTGAACATGAGCCCGCAGGAAGTGATTGCGGCTGACCTGAAGCGTCTCGTCGTGGATGCCTTCGCACGCTACCGGATTTCAAACCCGGTCCTGTTCTATCAGCGCGTGAACAACATCCCGACGGCGAACCAGCGTCTGTCAACGTTCCTTCAGTCTTCGCTCCGCTCCGAGTTGGGTAAAGCATCCTTCGAAGCCATCGTCCGGGATGACAGGTCTGGCCTTATGGAACAGATCCGTCAGGAAGTTTCCGAGGCGGCGTCTGAGCTTGGCATTGAAGTTGTCGACGTGAAGATCCGCCGTGCAGACCTGCCGGATGCGAACTCGCAGGCGATTTTCGCCCGGATGCAGACCGAGCGTCAGCGGGAAGCCACAGAGATCCGCGCGCAGGGTGAAGAGCAATCCCGCCGTATCCGCTCTCGTGCCGACCGTGACGCGACAGTTCTTGTCGCAGCGGCCAACCGTGATTCAGAAATCATACGCGGTGATGGCGATGCGGAGCGGAACAGGATTTTTGCTGAAGCCTTTGGTGCAGATCCTGAGTTCTTCGCGTTCTACCGGTCCATGCAGGCGTATGAAGCCGGGTTGCAGTCGGGCGATACAAGCCTGGTCCTGTCTCCGGATTCCAGCTTCTTTCGGTTCTTCAAGGATCCGACTGGCGTGAATGCTCCGGCCGGCGGTGGTGGATCTGACGATGTGGAAGATATCCGGTCACCCTCGCTCGCCGCGCAATGAATGAGCTTCTAACGGCGATCGGTTTGGTCCTGGTGTTGGAAGGAGTTCTGTACGCAATTGCGCCAGGTGGCATGAAAAATGTCATGCGCAGTGCTCTGGAAACACCGGACCAAACGCTTCGCGCCGCGGGACTAGGCGCGGCCGTTATTGGCGTATTTCTTGTGTGGATCATCCGCGGATAGCGAAAAGTTTAAGGGCGGGAGGGGCCAAAACCTCCCGCCCGTTCTATATTGTCTGCTAAGTCCTGGGCATCGCCCAGTCCCGTTCGCACTCTCACGACAGTCACGATGGCTGGTATGGAGGATAAAGCCCTATGGCTCTGAAACTATTACGCCAAGGCATGCCGCGCGTTGTCTGTGCAACGGCGGGCATTATGCTCGGCGGTTTGATTGCGGCAACCCCCTTCCAAGGCTCTCATGCGCATGACGGCCATGGACCTGAAAGTGTCGCAGACCTTGCCGAGAACCTTGCAGATGCCGTGGTGAACATTTCTACGGCTCAAACAGTCCAAGGACAGCGGTCTGTTCCGATGCCGCAGGTTCCCGAAGGCTCTCCTTTCCAGGAGTTTTTTGAAGAATTCTTCAATCGACAGAATCGCGACGATGATCAGCCGCGCCGTGTCCAGTCCCTTGGCTCGGGTTTTGTTCTGGACGGTGAAGCCGGGATCATCATCACAAACAACCACGTGATTGAAGGCGCCGACGAAGTTACGGCAAACTTCAACGACGGCACCAAGCTGCGTGCCGAAGTGATTGGAACGGATGAGAAAACGGATATCGCCGTTCTCAAGGTGGAGCCGGAAACCCCGCTGAAAGAGGTCGGTTTCGGCGATTCTGACGGTATCCGTGTCGGCGACTGGGTGATGGCGATCGGCAATCCGTTCGGCCTTGGTGGCACGGTCACCGTTGGTATCGTGTCTGCCCGGAACCGCGACATCAATGCGGGCCCTTACGACAACTTCATTCAGACGGACGCTTCCATCAACCGCGGCAACTCCGGTGGTCCGCTGTTTGACATGGACGGCAACGTGATCGGCATCAATACGGCCATTATCTCGCCGTCCGGCGGATCCATTGGCATTGGCTTTGCGATCCCGGCAAAGACTGCCATCCGCGTTATCGATCAGCTGCGCGAGTTTGGTGAAACCCGCCGTGGCTGGCTTGGTGTCCGTATCCAGGAAGTGACGGATGAAATCGCTGAGAGCCTAGGCATGGACGATGCGATTGGGGCGCTTGTGGCCGGCGTGACCGATGATGGCCCGGCTGCCAAGGGCAACATCGAGGCGGGAGACGTCATTATCAAGTTTGACGGCAAGACCGTTGAATCCATGCGGGAACTGCCGCGGATGGTTGCCGAAACGGCCATTGGCAAGGAAGTCGATGTCGTTGTGCTTCGGAAAGGCGAGGAAGTCACGATCCGCGTGACCCTGGAGCGCCTTGAAGAAAACCAGGTAACCGAGGCAAGCGCGCCTGCAGAGCAGGAGCCGGATCAGTCGGCTGAAACCAGCAAGGTGCTTGGCATGACCTTGGCGGAGCTGGATGACGCTTTGCGCCAGCAGTTCTCCATTGAAGAAGACGTGACCGGGGTTGTTGTGACCGAAGTCGAGGCCGGGTCTTCTGCAGAAGAAAAACGGGTGATGGCAGGCGATGTCATCAAGGAGGTCGCCCAGGAGGCTGTGTCGACACCAGCCGATGTCGAAGCGGAAATCCAGAAGCTGAAGGATGATGGCCGCCGGTCTGCGCTTCTGCTTCTGTCCAATCCGACTGGCGATGTTCGTTTCGTTCCGGTTCGGATCGAGGACAACTAGGCTTTTTGAACCTGACGTGAAATCGAAAGGGCGCCGTTGGGCGCCCTTTTTTCTTTTGTGAAAGCTCTTAGCTCAGCACAAAGTCCTGATCCGCATATCCCTGGAAATAGAGGAGGGCGGTGAGGTCGCCGTGGTCGATGCGGAAGTCGGCGGCAGCAGCGACAGCCGGTTTTGCCCGATAGGCGACACCAGCGCCTGCGCGCTCAATCATCGCCAGATCATTTGCACCGTCCCCGACCGCAATCGTGTCATCGAACGACAGTCCCTTGTCTGCGACCAGCGCTTCTAGTCGCTCGCGCTTGGCGTCGCGTCCAAGAATTGGCTCTGCGACAAGGCCAGACAGCTTTCCGTCATCCTCAAGAAGGATGTTGGCCTGGTTTTCATCAAAGCCGATCATGGCGGCGATCGTGCCTGTGAAGTGGGTAAAGCCCCCTGACACCAAGGCACAATAGGCCCCATTGGCTTTCATGGTTTGCACAAGCGTTCGGCCACCGGGCATGAGCGTGATGCGATTGCTCAGAACGCTATCGATGGCAGAAAGCGGCAAGCCCTTGAGGAGGGACACCCGTTCACGAAGGGCCGGTTCGAAATCGATCTCACCGCGCATGGCCCGCTCGGTGATCTCGGATATTTTCTCTTTCATGCCGAGCTCGGCCGCCAGTTCATCGATGCATTCCTGGCGGATCATCGTGGAGTCCATATCCGCAATTAGCAGCTTCTTCTTGCGGCCTTCCACTGACTGAACAAACACGTCAACCGGAGCGGCAGCTATGATTTCCCGCAGCTTTGTGTCGGCAGCCCTTGCGTCGACCCCATCAAAGAAGATATCCGCAGCTACACCGGGATTAAGTGTGGTTGGCGGCGTGTCAGATTTTAGCGCCTCCGCCGCCCTTTGAGCCAAATCTACGCCTACGGCAGGGGCAGTCGGCTTTGACACCAGGGTAGCGACGAAAGACATGGACAAATCCTTTGAAACAGGGCCGGGCAGTGCGCACAAGCGGCGCGCCATTCTGATAGCGGGCCCAACGGCCAGCGGCAAGTCAGCCTTGGCGATTGAATTGGCAAAACGGGTCAACGGGGTCGTTGTGAATGCCGATTCCATGCAGCTTTACGAGGATCTGCGCCTTGTCAGTGCGCGCCCATCCGAAGACGAGGAGGCAGAGGTCCCGCATCGCCTCTATGGCGTCCTGCCATCGTCGGAGGCCTTTTCGACCGGCGCGTGGTTGCGCCGGATGTCAGAAGAACTGGAGCTGAGCTGGTCTGCCGGGCAGATCCCGGTCCTCGTTGGCGGAACCGGACTTTACTTCAAGGCATTGACGGAGGGCTTTGCCGAGCTCCCCGAGATCCCGGAAGACGTGCGCACAAAAGCCCGGTCTCTGGCGGACGACGGCGGTGTTCCAGCGCTCAAGGCAGCAATGGTAGAGGCGGGCGACCGGCACGGCGCTGAAGGGCTCAATGATCCGCAGCGCGTGGCGCGGGCGCTCGAAGTGATTTTGACCACCGGCCGGCCGCTGGCGGAGTTCCAGACCGAACAGCAGTCTCAACCGCTTTTGGACATCGACGACTGCCTGCGCCTGGTGCTTGCGCCGCCCCGTCCATGGCTTCACGAAAGGATTGAAAAACGGGCCGGCCTCATGCTGACCCCGGAGGGAATCGATGAAGTCAAAACCCTGCTCGCGCGGGAGTTGTCATATAAATTGCCGGCCATGCGGGCCATTGGCGTAAAGGAAATCGCTGGGTTATTAACAGGCAGCCGCGATATTGGGGAAACGGAGTACCGGCTTGTTGTTGCAACGCGTCAGTATGCAAAACGCCAGGAAACGTGGTTTCGCAATCAGATGCCGGACTGGCAACGGCTTGACCCGTCGAATGAAATTGACACTGCCCGAATTGCCGATGATTTTCTGCGCGCTGAGTGAAACCAGAAGTTTGTGCAGTGCACTGTGAGTTTCACGTTAACTTGTTGTAAATACGAATATTTTCATCGAAAATTTCGCATTATACTTTGGTCTGTCATGCGAAAGGCACAATTCAGGGTTACATGAACCCTGTGAAAAGAAACGAGGCCGCGAACCCTCGTCACGGATAAACTCAAAGCCGGTATCCGGGAGGATGATATGCAGACGATAATTCTCGAATGCGACACCATTCGCCTTGTTCCGCTGTCCTTGTCGGACACCGACCTCATCAAATCACTTCAGGTGAATTGCGGCGGTAACGGGTGTTTGGAAGGCAGTGATGCCTGCAAAGCCATGGCTGCCGAAAAATTTGTTCAGTCAGAGCTCCAGTCACAAGATGACTTCGGTGTCTCCCGTTGGAAGGTTGAGGCACAAGATGGAGAATTTCTGGGTTGGGCAGGGTTCACGCCCTTGTCGGAGACATCTGAAATCAGTCTTGGCTATTGCCTGCCGTCCACACACGGAAAGATATCGAATGTGCCCTGGCGTTTGTGCAAAGCGCTGACAGACTGGTTTTTCCGGGAGACCTATTTCTCCCATCTCGTATCGGTGGTGCGGGTTGATAACAGGGCCATGCGGCAGGTTATTCTGGACGCCGGTTTCACGCATCGGGAGAGCAAGGCCATTGATGGCATGCAGGCCGATCTTTTTCAAATGCTCAGCCCGTCGATGCAGACCTACCTCATGAGCGCTTGATGTCCGCACACACCAGTGCAAAATGATAAAAGCGGCACCTTCCGGCGCCGCTTTTTTGTTCTTAGGGATATGACCCTGCAGTTCCTTCGGATCAGACGGCCTGCAGAGCGCCTGGATTGCTCGCCTGCCGACGCTGCGCCAGCTTGTTCATGGCAGAGACATAGGCCCTTGCAGAGGCGACGAGTGTGTCCGTATCTGCGCCCTTGCCGGTTGCGATCCGGCCATCTGCTTCCAAGCGGACAGAGACTTCAGCCTGCGCATCCGTGCCCTCGGTCACCGCGTGCACCTGGTAAAGCGACAAGGTCGCCTCGTGCGGCGAGATCGCCTTGATTGCGTTGAACGTTGCATCGACCGGACCGTCACCGGTGGCTTCTTTTGTGACATGCTGACCGTCAACATCCATGGTCAGGATGGCCTTCTGAGGTCCGCCCGTTCCGGCGATAACCGTCAGGGCGATAACCTTGGTGCTTTCGCCCAGGATGTTGATTTCGTCCTCGACCAGCGCCTCGATGTCTTCGTCGTAGACATGCTTCTTGCGATCGGCCAGATCCTTGAAGCGGCGAAAGGCATCCTGAAGGGCATTGTCACCCAGCTCAAAGCCCAATTCACGCAGTTTGTCGCGGAACGCGTGACGGCCGGAGTGCTTGCCCATGACCAAAGACGTGGCTTTGACGCCCACATCTTCCGGTCGCATGATTTCATAGGTTTCTGCGTTTTTCAGCATGCCGTCCTGGTGAATGCCGCTCTCGTGGGCAAATGCATTTTTGCCAACGATCGCCTTGTTGTATTGAACGGCAAAGCCGGATGCGCCAGCCACCATTTTGGACGCACGGACCAGGAATTGCGGATCGATCTGGGTTTCATAAGGCAGGATATCGCCGCGGGTGCGGATCGCCATGACGATCTCTTCCAGCGAAGCGTTGCCCGCGCGTTCGCCCAAGCCGTTGATCGTGCACTCGATCTGACGCGCGCCGCCGGCAACACCAGCCAGGGAATTGGCAACCGCCAGGCCCAGATCGTCGTGACAGTGTACGGAGAAGATGGCCTGATCGGAGTTCGGGACGCGCTCGATGATCTGCTCGAACATCGCCTTGTATTCATCCGGCGTCGCATAACCGACGGTATCCGGCAGGTTGATCGTGGTCGCGCCGCATTTGATGGCAGCTTCCACACAGCGGCACAGATAGTCGATCGGTGTGCGGGTCGCATCCATGGCCGACCATTCGACATCGTCGATCAGGTTGCGGGAGCGGGTAACCGTGTCGGTGATGATTTCCAGAACCTCTTCCTGGTTCTTGTTCATCTGGAACTGCAAATGGATCGGGGAGGTGGAAACGAAGGTATGGATCCGGCCTTTTCCCGCGTATTTGACAGCTTCGCCACACCGGTCGATGTCGGCATGAATGGCGCGGGCCAGACCGGCGATGGTTGAGTTCTGAGACCGTTTGGCGATTTCACGTACGGCTTCAAAGTCACCGTTGGAGGCGATCGGGAAACCGGCCTCGATAATGTCGACACCCATTTCATCGAGAATTTCTGCAATTTGCAGCTTTTCTTCCAATGTCATGGACGCACCAGGAGATTGTTCTCCATCGCGCAAGGTGGTGTCGAAGATGCGGATCTGATCCTTCTCGGAGGTGGCAGTCATGATGTTTCGTCCCTTAGCTGGATCGGGCCGTTTTGAGCTATCGGGTGGGGCGCGCGATCCGGATTTTCTGATGCGGTTCTAAGACTTTTCCCCTAAGTGCCCGTTCGCTTCAAAACATGCGAACAGCCGACGCTCAGGGGCATCTAAGAAGGAGGAGATCGCCAAGTAGGAGGAGGCCGCCGCGCTGCCGGATCTGCGCGTCGATAGAAGATACTGCAATGTCGCGCTGCGCGATCATGGGTCTTCTTATGGCCTTTGGTCGTTCCAAAACACAGCACCAAGTGTGCTCTCAAAGAGTGACTTGTGCGTTAATGTTCGTAGTTCTTAGGGCAGGATTGTTTTTGATGCAACCAGCTTTTGCGGAGCTTACCCTGTTTGAGTGAAGTGGAGAGTTTTTGAGAGCACACATTTTATCCGTCTCCTGGACTGGCTTTGGCGGATGTTTTGTAAAACCGGATGTTCGAAACACTTTTGGGAGCAGAGCAGTGATGCGGAAGACAGCAACATTGATGTGTGCCTTGGCCGGAGCGGTCGCCGTGCTCTGTGTGCCGCACGGTCTTACGAGTGCAGATGAGGTCGGCTTTGTCGCAGAATGGTCGGTAAAACCGGAGTTCGACGGAAAAAAGAAGCTGCGCAAAAGCATCAGCGGTGCCGCCTGTGCCCCTGTCTCGCCGCCAGTCTGTGTCGTCGCGCTGGATGAAAAGCAGCGCACGCAGTTTTTCACCATAGACGGCAATCGGATCATTCCGGGTAAATCCATGCGTTTGTTGCCAAAGGAGCTGAACGGCGCAAAAACCGGCGAGATCGATGCAGAAGGCGCAGCCTACGGTGACGGGTTTTTCTATATTGTTGGGTCGCATGGGCTGAGCCGCAAGAAATCAGAGTTCAATCCCTCGTCTTTCTTTCTGTTCCGGTTTCCGGTTGATGAAGTGACCGGGTTTCCAGAGTTCGAGTTTTCCAAGAAGAAGGTTGCCCCGGACATCGAGCGGACCGATGCGCTCAGAGCGATCTTAAAAGGCGCGCCGGATCCCATCGGCCAATATGCCGAAAAGCCGCTCGGTGAGGGCGGCGGCGGCGTGAACATCGAAGGCCTCGCATACCGCGATGGCCGAATTTACATTGGCCTGCGCGGTCCTTCCGTCGATGGCCATGCATTTCTGCGGAGTGTGAACGTCGATGCGCTGTTTTCCAACTCAAAACCGGATTTGGACGTGATTGAGTTGGCGCTCGGAAGCGGAACCGGGGTCCGGGATCTCGCAGCTGTTTCAGATGGCCTGATCGTTTTGTCCGGCCCTGTTCAATCGAAGGGGACCTATGCGCTTCACCATCTCCGCCTCCCAAGCCTCACCCTCTCGAAACTGGCAGATCTAAAAATGCCGGATAAGGACTACAAAGCAGAGACCGTTCTTGTTTTGGCGGAGGATGGGGATTCTTTTAATCTGCTGGTGATGTATGACGGCGCTATCGATGGCGGGCTGCGGGAGTATCATCTGCCGTAATGATATGTCCGTTTTCCTGAACGCCGCAGTTCTATTTTATATGCAATATTGCCTTTATATATTTGAGGCTTTCGGTGTCTGTTCTTGGTTTTTATGATTTTTGAAATATATCGTTCACTCTGTATTTCTGATTTTCGATAGGCGTATGTATTCAATTGTTCTTGTTAACCAGCTGTCCAGAAATTTCGTGCCATTTCCCGATCAGTGTCAACACGGGGAAAATCATGAAGCTCATCAAAACCCTATCTGCAGTCGTCGTGTCATTTGGCCTAACCACTGCTGCTCAAGCAGACACCGTCAAAATCGGTGTTGGCGAGTGGGCGCCCTATATCGGGGAAAGTCTTCCGGACCAGGGCCTGCATACCAAGCGTGTTCTCGATGTCTTAAAAACAGCTGGTTATGACGTCGAGCTGGAGTTTTCGCCCTGGAAGCGCACTCTCGAAGTTGCTCGGCGCGGGGATACGGCCGCCACATTCTCCTGGTCACATTCCGAGGATCGGGCTGCGGATTTCATCTATCCGAAAGTGCCTCTTGAAGAGCAAACAGATGTCATCTTCTACAACAAGGAGAAGCATCCAGACGGTGTTTCGGTCTCCTCGATTGAGGATATCAAGGCTCAAGGCCTGAAAGTGGTTGGGCTCTCAGGCTATTGGTATGAAAGTGCGCTGGCCGATGCCGGTGTTGACATTCACATTGTGTCTTCAGAAGACAATGCTTGGAAATTCCTTCAAGCTGGCCGTGCCGATATTATGATCGAGAATGAAGTTGTCGGCAGCCTGTCACTTGAAAATACACTGGGTGCGGATGCGGGCTCCATCGGCAAGGGTGCTGTTCTTCGAACGGTCCCAATGTATGTGCTCTTTAGCAAGGCACATCCGGAAGGTCAGAAACTCGCTGACGCCTGGGACGTCAACGCAAAATAAAGCCGTACTTTCTGCGCAATGAAAGAGAAGAAAGCTCCGGCTGTG
>CALDSI010000495.1 GCA_937911395.1 uncultured Labrenzia sp. | reverse complement strand
CATCGAGATCCGTTACTACAACGTGATTTATGATCTCGTAGACGACATCAAGGCAGCCATGTCCGGTCTTCTGTCTCCAGCGCGCCGCGAGACCTTCCTTGGCAATGCGGAGATCAAAGAGATCTTCCACATCTCCAAGGTTGGAAAGGTGGCAGGCTGTCTGGTTACCGAAGGTGTTGTGGAGCGCGGCGCGCAAGTCCGCCTCATCCGCGACGATGTGGTCATCCACGAAGGTGAGCTGGGCACACTCAAGCGCTTCAAGGACGAGGTCAAGTCTGTCGAATCCGGTCAGGAATGCGGCATGAACTTCACCAAGTACCAGGACATGCGTCCAGGCGACGTGATCGAGTGTTTCCGGGTGGAGCACATCAAGCGCTCGCTCTGATCGCCGGTTAAAGATTGGCAGAAATGCGCGCCGGCGGGACTTCAAGGTCACGCCGGCGCCCTTGCATTTGGAGCCTGGACGGCTCGTTAGGAATTGAAATGGCGAAACATTCTGGACAGGACAGTCAGGGACCATCGCAGCGCCAGCTGAAGGTGGGTGAAACGGTTCGCAAGGAGCTGTCAGACATTTTCACACGCGGCCGGTTTTCCGATCCGGACCTCGACGGCGTGATCATCACGATCCCGGAAGTCCGCATGACGCCGGATCTGCGTTTGGCGACGTGTCTCGTGATGCCGCTGGGCGGTGTGAATGCTGAAAAGGTCGAAATGGCCCTGAACCGGAGCGCCAAATATCTCCGGGGTCAAGTCTCCCGGCGGCTGACAATGAAATACATGCCCGATCTGCGCTTTGTCCTTGATACGCGCTTTGACGATGATGATCGCATCGGCACGCTTCTTCATTCTCCGGATGTTGCCCGGGATCTGGACGGTCCGCAGGAAGATCAGTGAATTGCTTGGAAAGCCTAAAGGGCGTCACGTTCGGCAGTGATGACCCCAGGTTGGACAGATGCGTTACTAACAAGAAGAAAAAATGGCCCGCAAACAGCAATTCAAAAGAAAAAAGAACGCGATTAACGGCTGGCTGGTGTTGGACAAGCCCTATGGCATCACGTCAAACGAGGTCCTCGGCAAGATCAAGCGGATCTTTTCACCGCAAAAGGTCGGTCATGCCGGCACTTTGGATCCGCGGGCCTCTGGCCTGCTGCCGGTCGCCTTTGGGGAAGCGACCAAGACCGTTCCCTTTGTGATGGACGGACGCAAGGTTTACCGGTTCGAGGTGACATGGGGCTCGGAAACCAACACCGATGACACCGAAGGTGAGGTCGTTGCAACATCGGATGTGCGTCCTGATGCCGATGCGATCAAAGCCGTTCTCCCGGAGTTCGTCGGCGAAATCATGCAGGTTCCGCCCAAATTTTCCGCGATCAAGGTCGCAGGCGAGCGGGCTTATGACCTGGCACGTGACGGCGAAGAGGTCGAATTGGAAGCCCGACCGATTGATATGCACCGGCTGGACCTCGTGAAATGCCCGGATGAAAACCGCGCTGTTTTCGAAGCTGAGTGCGGCAAGGGCACCTATGTGCGGGCGCTGGCCCGTGACATCGGCCGACATCTTGGCACACGCGGCCACGTGACCGAATTGCGCCGTTTGCTGGTGGGGCCATTCGGTGAGGAGGATCTGATCGAGCTCGACGAAATCCTTCAGATGGCGGAGGAGCTCGAAGAGGGGGCAGGTGTCGATGACTTGGTTGAAGAATTTGTCTTGCCGGTCCGCGAGGCGATGGATGAGCTGGTCGAAGTCACGGTCTCGGATGACGATGCCGCTAAGATTAAAAAGGGGATGGCTGTGCTTCTGCGTGGCCGAGACGCTCCGTTGAACTGTGATGTCGCCTTTGCCAGCCACGCAAGTGTTCCCGTCGCCATCGGTGCGATCGAAAAGGGCCGCTTTCAGCCGAGCCGGGTGTTTCATCTTTAAGGCCAAGCCTGCGATCTCTGCCTGACGTTTCGGCTAAACCGTGCCATGATGCCCAGACACAAACGGCAACGACCGGGTGGAGGGCAATATGAAGCGCGGGCGAAAGATCTTTACGGATACTCGCGGGCGGGCAACGCGGCGCCAAGTGTTGAAAACTGGTGCTGCTGCGGCGCTGGCTGTCCCCTTTCTGAATGCAAGTATAGCGCAAGCCCAAAACGACGACTTCGATGTCGTTGTGATTGGGGCCGGGATCGCAGGTCTCGCTGCAGCACGGCGCCTCCAGGACCTCGGATATTCCGTTGTCGTGTTGGAAGCGACGTCTGACGTCGGTGGCCGGATCCGGACAGACTGGTCTCTGGGAGCGCCGTTTGAGGTCGGCGCCGGCTGGATCCACAGGCCCGACGGAAATCCGGTTTCAAAGCTCGCAGATGCGATCGACGCGCCGACTTACGTCACATCGGATGAAAGCTATCAGGTCTTTACTCAAGTTGGCGCAGCTGTTTCGAGATCTGAAATAAGTTCAAAGTATCGCGACCTGATGCGGCTCTATAAGCGCGTTGACGATACGTTCGACAATGATCAGCTACTCATTGAGGCCATCCGCAGGGTTTCAAAAGACAGCCTGCAGGATCCGGTGATTCGCTGGATGATGAGTGCCTACACGGAGTTCTCTACCGGTGGTCCGATTGAAAAACTGTCCGCCTACTATTTCGACGAAGACGACGAATATGACGGAGCGGATGTTATCCTGACCAGGGGGTATGACCAGATCCCAAAAAGCCTCGCGGACGGTTTGGACGTGCGTTTTAATACGGTTGTCGAAGCGATCGAATACGAAGAAGGCGATGGGGCCGCCGTCTACACGTCAACGGGAACATTTGAATCCTATTTCGTGATCTGTACCGTGCCTCTCGGAGTTCTCAAGAAGGGAGCGATTTCGTTCGATCCGCCTCTTCCCAAGGCGCATCAGAAAAGCATCAACGCAATTGGCTTTGGGAGTGTTACCAAACTGGCGCTGAAGTTTGAGCAGCCATTTTGGCCAGAAGATGTGCAGTATTTCGGGTACATGAGCGAACCAAAAGGGCGCTGGAATTACTTTCTAAATTACCGCACCTTCAGTCCTGAAAACATCCTGCTGGGTGTGAGTGTTGGCGACTATCCGTTTGTTGCCGAGGCAATGAGCGACCCCGATATGATCAGCGATTGCATGGGTGCGCTTCACGTAATGTTCGGTGAAGACATTCCTGCGCCCATTGGTCATATGGCAACACGCTGGTCGAAAGACCCGTATACGTTCGGCGCGTATTCTTATTCCGCGATCGGAAACACGCCGTCCGATTTTGACCGTTTTTCAACGCCTGTTGCCAACACCATCCTTTTTGCCGGCGAGCACGCGACCTTCGATTTTCACGGAACGACCCATGGCGCCTACCTGACCGGACTGGCAGCGGCGAACCTGATCGAAGATGAGCTTGCGGAATAACAAATCAACTGACCGGGCCAGCCGTGCGTTCAACGAACTTGCCTGACTGGCGTACGTGGTGCAACACTCGAGATTCTTCTGGATTTTCGTAAGGTTTTCCGTCATATTCCGCCGCCATTGGGCATTAAAGCTCAAAACGTCCCTTCAAAACCTTTGCTGACCGACATCTTGGCTCTGGCGCAGGAGGGATCAGGCCGGACATCCGGCATGTCAACGCGCCCGGTCAACGGGTCAACCTCTTGAAAGGAAGAGCGATGTCGATCACTGCAGAGCGCAAAGCTGAGCTCATCAAAGAATACGCCACCAAGGAAGGCGACACCGGTTCTCCGGAAGTACAGGTCGCGATCCTGACCGAGCGGATCAACAACCTCACCGAACACTTCAAAGGTCACGGCAAGGACAATCACTCCCGCCGCGGTCTTCTGAAGATGGTTGCGCAGCGCCGGTCCCTTCTGGACTACACGCGTGGCAAAAGCGAAGAGCGTTACAAGACCCTCATCGAGCGTCTTGGCATTCGCCGCTAAGGCTTGTTTTAGACTTGATCAACGCGGTGGGCTTGCCCGCCGCGTTTTTCTTTATGCCAAAGGGCTTTTTCTCGAGTTCCTAAGGGCTTTGAGTGTTTCCCTTTTGGCAACAAACGCTCTATAGAGACCTCGTGACATGTCACGGGGCAGGATTGCCAGCTTCTTTTTGAGAACGACTTGAAAGCAGCTCGTTGTCTTGCCCGTGGCCTGTCCGCCGGTAACCGGCCCATCCGGGGCCGACCGGGAACGTGTTTGCCCACTGAACGGCTGCAAAGGAAAGGCAGCGGGGCAGACAAAAGATGTTAAGGACAGATGATGTTTGATATTCATCGTGTAGAAGTTGATTGGGGCGGACGGCCGCTCATTCTCGAAACGGGTAAGGTTGCCCGTCAAGCTGACGGGTCTGTTATGGCGACCTACGGCGAAACCAAGGTTCTGGCGACCGTTGTTTCCGCTAAAGAGCCGCGTGCTGGTCAGGATTTCTTCCCGCTCACCGTGAACTACCAGGAAAAGGCATTCGCCGCCGGTAAGATCCCGGGTGGCTACTTCAAGCGCGAAGGCCGTCCGTCTGAGCACGAGACCCTGACGTCCCGTTTGATCGACCGTCCGATCCGCCCGTTGTTTGCCGATGGTTACAAGAACGACACGCAGGTCGTGATCACCGTCCTGTCGCACGACATGGAAAACGCACCGGACATTCTGGCCATGGTTGCTGCTTCCGCGGCGCTGACCCTGTCCGGCGTTCCGTTCATGGGCCCGATTGGCGGCGCGCGTGTTGGTTACATCAACGGCGAATACGTTCTGAACCCGCTGGTCGACGACATGCCGGAATCCGCTCTGGACCTGGTTGTCGCAGGAACCTCCGATGCGGTTCTGATGGTTGAGTCCGAAGCCAAGGAACTCGATGAAGAAACAATGCTCGGCGCGGTCATGTTCGGCCACAAGGGCTTCCAGACTGTCATCGACGCGATTATCAAGCTGGCTGAAGCTGGCGCGAAAGAGCCGCGCGAATTTACAGCGGCCGACCATTCCGAACTGTTCGGCAAGGTCAAGGCAATCGCGGCTGACGATCTCGCTGCAGCTTACAAAATCACAGCAAAAACCGAGCGCAAGAACGCGGTTGATGCGGCGAAGGCAAAGGTTGTCGAGGCCCTGATCACCAACGCTGCCGAAGGTGAAGCTGTTGAAAACAATGTCCTCGGTGAGCAGTTCAAGAAGCTGGAAGCGGAAATCGTCCGCGGCGGCATTCTGGACACCGGCACCCGCATCGATGGCCGCGATCTCTCCACTGTTCGCCAGATTTCTTCGGAAGTCGGTATCCTGCCGCGTGCGCACGGCTCGTCCCTGTTCACCCGCGGTGAAACGCAGGGCCTTGTTGTTGCAACCCTCGGCACTGGTGAAGACGAGCAGTTCATCGATCTTCTGGAAGGCACCGTGAAGTCTCTCTTCATGCTGCACTACAACTTCCCGCCATACTCTGTCGGTGAGACGGGCCGCATGGGCTCCCCGGGACGCCGTGAAATCGGTCACGGAAAGCTGGCGTGGCGTGCGATCAACCCGATGCTTCCGGCGCACCATGAGTTCCCGTACACCCTGCGGGTTGTCTCCGAGATCACCGAATCCAACGGCTCGTCCTCCATGGCAACCGTTTGCGGCACCTCCTTGTCGCTGATGGATGCTGGCGTACCGCTGAAGTCACCGGTTGCCGGTATCGCCATGGGCTTGATCAAGGAAGGCGATCGTTTCGCAGTCCTGTCCGACATTCTGGGCGATGAAGATCACCTTGGCGACATGGACTTTAAGGTGGCCGGTTCTGCAAACGGCATCACCGCGCTGCAGATGGACATCAAGATCGACGGTATCACCGAAGAGATCATGAAGGTTGCTCTGGAGCAGGCAAAGGGCGGCCGCATCCACATTCTCGGCGAAATGGCAAATGCCATTACCGAAGCACGGTCCGAGCTTGGTGAGCATGCGCCGCGCATCGAAATGATGAAGATCCCGGTCGACAAGATCCGTGAAGTCATCGGTTCGGGCGGCAAGGTCATCCGCGAAATCGTTGAAAAGACCGGCGCGAAGGTCAACATTGAGGACGACGGCACCGTCAAGATCGCCTCTTCCGATGGCAAGGCCATCAAGGCAGCTGTCAACTGGATCAATTCCATTGCGGCTGAGCCGGAAGTCGGCGTGATCTATGAAGGCACCGTTGTGAAGTGCGTTGACTTCGGCGCGTTCGTCAACTTCTTCGGCGCGAAAGACGGCCTGGTGCACATCTCCCAGCTGGCTCCGAAGAAAGTTGCCAAGGTCACCGATGTGGTCAAGGAAGGCGACAAGGTCTGGGTCAAGCTCATGGGCTTCGACGAGCGCGGAAAAGTCCGCTTGTCCATGAAGGTTGTTGACCAGGAAACCGGTCAGGAAATCCCGAAAGACGCCGAATAAGCGGATCTTAAACCAGATACGGGAACGGGGGCCACGAGCCCCCGTTTTTGTTCTAAACAGTGCCGCGTTGCGCTAGCTGACAACTGCCTTCATACCCGCCTTCACCGGTTGCTGCGCGAGGAACTGGAAGAATTCTTCTCTTGGCATTGGTTTGCCGAAGTAAAAGCCCTGAATCTGACGACACCCCATGCGCATCAAAATGGTGTTCTGTTTGCGGGTCTCCACGCCCTCACAGACCACACCGATCGACAACGCATTTGCCATGGTGACGATTGCATTGACCAGCGCCTGATCGTCCGCGTCGGTCTCAATATCCTTGATGAAGGAGCGGTCGATTTTGAGGGTGTCGATCGGAAGTCGCTTCAGATAGCTCAAGGACGAGTATCCGGTTCCGAAATCATCAAGCGACAGTCTGACGCCCAGGGTCTTGATAGCCATCATGATGGCAACCGGATCGATTTGGCTGTCATCAAACATAACGCTCTCAGTGATCTCCAGCGTCAGCTGGTCAGGCCGCATCCCGGCGTTTTCGAGAGTGGATTTTACAAGGCCGACAAACCCGTCTTCCCGGCATTGGCGGGGCGATATGTTCACCCCGATACTCTGGAGATTGTATCCGCGCGCATGGCAGTCGGTAAAGAATGCGCAGGCCTCTTTCAGAACAAGTTTGCCAAGAGGAACAATCAAGCCCGTTTCTTCGGCGACGGGAATGAACTCTCCCGGGGATACAAAGCCGAGTTCAGGATCAGTCCATCGTGCGAGCGCTTCGCAACCAGACACAGTATCGGTGGCGCAATCAATAATCGGTTGGATGTAAATCTCAATCGCACCGTTCTCGATGGCTTTTCGGAGCGCGGATTCAAGTATCAACGCCCGTGTCATTCGATCATTCGTATGCTTTGAGAAGAACCGGAACGCATTGCCGCCATCGGTCTTTGTTTGGTGCATGGCGGATTCGGCCTGTTTCAAAAGCGCGATATCGGTAAAGCCGTCCAGCGGAAATACAGAAATGCCGATGCTGGCTGTCAAAACCACATCCTGCCCGTTGCCGACATCAATCCTCTTGGAAACAGCGCCTAAGATTCTCTGGGCGACCCTTTCTGTCTCCCAGTCATCTTCGGTGTCAGTCAGCAGCACGGCAAACTCATCGCCGCCAAGGCGGGATACGGTGTTGCTGGGGTCAACAGTTTCCCGAATACGATTTCCAACTTCCCGCAGGATCGGATCGCCGAGATCATGACCATAGAGATCGTTTACCGTCTTGAATCTGTCTACATCGACAACGAGCACCGCACCGGCCTTTTCTGTCTTGTCTCCGTGGACAAGACTTTGGCGCAGACGGTCTCTGAAGAGATTGCGGTTCGGAAGACCTGTTAGAGCGTCATAGTTTGCATGTTTCTCAATGAGCTCTTCTTGTTCCTTGCGGTCCGTGATGTCTGTGATCGTGCTGTGTATGGCGGAGACGCCGTTCCAGGTGGTCATGCGAACATGTTGTTCAAGCCAGACCGCCTCTCCTGACGCCGCTCTGCCCAAGACTTCATAAACAGCCGGTGCTATCCCGCCCTCTTGCCGTATACGGCGATACGTTCGCATGCGCTCATGTTCTTCTGGAGCGTAGATATCCCATATCGACTGACCAATCAGCCTCTCCGCATCACCCGGTTCGTATCCCAGGATTTTGAGCAGCGCATCATTGACGTAAAGGATCTTTGCATCGGAATGGATCACAATCCCTTGCAGCGAACCGTCAATAAGTTCGCGGAATTGTGCATTGGTCCTTTGAACGGCATCAAAAGCGCTGTCAAAGAGTGTGCCGAGACGGTTGTATTCTGCAATGCGGCCGGGTTGGTACTTGGTGTCCGATCCCTTCGCCGCCCGTCCACCTGCGTAATCCACGAGAGCGTTAAGGTTTGCGGCGGTAAACTGATTGATCAGGAATGCGGCTGAAAACGACGCAATCCCAATGTAAAGGAGAAATGGAAAGAAGATGTCTAGATAGGTGGATTCTATGTTCTCGACAATGTCGCTTTTGGATTGTGCAATGATTCGTATTGGGTCTGTGCCAAACTCGTCCAAGAGGACATTGCTGGATGTCAGTGTACCGTTATTGAGGTGGAAGGCCTGATCGCCGAGTTCATTAAGCGTATCTGAGAGTTCTGCGCCATTTGCGAATTTTCCATAAGAGGCCAGCGTTGCAGTCCCGGAGATGATCGCAATATCTCCAGTTCCAAGAACACCTGAAAGATTGTCGAGGAGGGCGTACGCATCGTTGATCAGAGTCCCACCGATAAGCCGGGCAATGACGCGGCCGGTTTCGGGATACACCACTGGGATTGAAATGACCGTTAGTTTCGTTGCCGGCTCGGTGCTGTCGTCGCTGTAGAAGCGCCAAACGTCTGGTGGCATCGTTCTCAGAGTTTGTCCCGGTAGCACGGAACCGACGTCAACAAGCGCAAGACTGGAATTCAGCCATCCCATCTGCCGTTCATGATCAAGGATAAGGACATCAGGGACGACAGCCGATGCGTTTTGGCCAACGACCTCCATGATCCGCGCAGCCTTCCCGGCATCGTAATCAATGACTGACTGAATGAAATCATCATTCAGGGCAATCGTACGCAGCTGGCTTTCTATGTCCTTCAAATAGGACTCGAATACCAAAGTCGTGAGCGATTGTTCGCGCTTTGCGTTGCGTTCAGCTTCCAACTCCGCGACAGACAAACTGCCAAGGTAAGTGATGCCAAAAAGCGCAACAGCAGTTGCCATGAGGCCGACCACAAACAGGCCCCCGACCAACCAACTGAATTTCACGCCCTTTGTCTTCATTTTGAGTACCGGAAGGCCCGCGCCTTCAATTCTTGAATATCTTCAGCGGAGTTTTCCTTGGTGACAAGCGCGAACTCGCCGGAAAACACCACCGGGATCTGCTCACTGTTTCCTGTCTGGTCCAAAACGATCGCCTCTGCCATAGCGACACCGTTGTCATCGTTCATCCGCATTACCGTGACATCCAGCTTTCCTTCCAGGATGGCATCCAGTTCGGCGGCGCCTCCACCCCATCCGTTGGTAAGGACGGTTCCCTGGTTGCCACTTGCCGCGATGGCGTCCATGACCCCGAGAGCGATGTCAGTTGAGCACGCATAGATGAACGATAGGTTTTGATGTTCTTGAAGAATGCTCTTTGTCGCCTGTCGCGATTTTTCCCTGTCATACCCAACGTAGTAGGAGGCCTTGAGGTTCATGGCTTCCGGATCTGAATAAGCCTGCAAGAAAGTGTTGCCCCGGGCTCGGCTGACGTATCCGCGAGGCCCGAACAGAATTGCAAAGTCCTGTTTTTGACCGAGCTTGGTCTTGTAGTAGTCGATGAGAAGCTGGGTACCGGCCACATGATCGAAGCCGACATAAAGAAAGGGCTGCCGTTCTCGCCAAACTTTCAGTGGCGTCGTAATGTTTTGAAGGATGACCTTGGGTTTTCCACGGGCGATGAGACGTTGAACAATCGGCTTGTGCCGTAGGACGTCCAAGGTGAAAACCAGATAGTCTGGATTGTTCGCCAGAGCTTGTGTGATCAACGCTGCCTGGCCGCCCGCATCCGATGAGGATCCGGAAAAATAAGACTCGATCTTGTGAGGAAGGCCAGTCTCGTTCATCCGGGCTTTAAAGGACGCGAGACTGCGGCGCCAGTAATCTGAGACCTGGCTGCCAGGATAAATGATTGCAACTTTAACCGGATTGACTTTGGTTTCCAACGTGATCGCCGGCGCCGTGACACGCTGCGCAAAGCTTTCTGCAACAGACCGTTGTTTTTTATTCAGCGCGGTAAATTCGGTGAGCGACCAGAATTCGTCCAAACTCGTGTCTTGAGCTGAAGCTGCCTTCATGTATGCAAGGCTCAGAACAACAGAGACTGCCAAACACGTAAGTAGCGAACTTCGTACGGCTTTGCGTAGAACATTGAATTGGCTCATAACGAAACCACTCGCCAGAAATACTGATCCGAGACAACCAGCATTCATTGTGATTGTGGTTTGATATGATGCAATCAAAAAAGCCGCTTTTTGTTGTTGTGTCTGATCACTTTATCGAAACGCTATTAAAAGAAGTCAAACAAATACTTAATTAAACGAGTATTGTTTGTTTTTATCATGTCAATTTAGGCCATTCTGAAGTCGATCGGTTAATATCGGTTGGGCCCAGCTTCCGTCCCAAGTAATGGACCAGACATGGCAATGCCTGTGTTCGTTGCGCTTGCATCAGACATTTGCCTGCAGTTACGAACCTGCTATACCGCTGCCAACTTTGAAGGGAACAAGGTATGGGTTCAATGCGCTTGGTCGTGGTTGGTGCAGGTGGCCGGATGGGGCGGGCCTTGACCCGGGCCGTCACGGATGCTGCGGGAGCAGACGTGGTTGCTGCGATTGAGCAAGAGGGATCGCCTTTCCTAGGTCAGGATGTGGGTGAGCTGGCCGGCGTTGGCGTTTTGAATGTCCCTATTTCTGATGATCCGTTGTCTGCATTTGCGGAAGCCGATGGGGTCTTGGATTTTACTGCGCCGAAAGCGAGCATTTGGTTCGCTGAGCTGGCGGCCCAGGCGCGGATCGTACATGTCATCGGAACGACTGGTTGGACGCCGGAGGAGGAAACACCTCTTCGCGCCGCTGCAAGACACGCACGGATTATCAAATCCGGCAACATGAGCCTTGGCGTCAACTTGCTGGCAAGCCTTGTGCGGAAAGCCGCAGCTGCGTTGGACGCAGACTTTGATATCGAAGTTCTGGAAATGCATCACAAACACAAGGTTGATGCGCCGTCCGGCACCGCTTTGCTTCTCGGCGAAGCCGCCGCAGAAGGCCGCGGCATCGATCTCCAGACCCATTCGGTTCGAAGCCGCGACGGTATTATGGACCCGCGAAAGACCGGCGATATCGGTTTTGCGACCCTTCGGGGCGGATCCGTCATAGGTGAGCACTCCGTGATTTTCGCCGGTGAAGGCGAGCGGATTGAGCTGACCCACCGGGCTGAAGACCGGCAGCTGTTCGCACGCGGAGCGGTTAAGGCAGCGCTGTGGGGCTTCGAACAGAAACCCGGTTTTTATTCCATGGCCGACGTCCTCGGCCTGGATACCTGATCAATACAAGATGATCCATCCAAGGAGATCTGCATGGAACGCCTGCTAGTGCTTGTTCGCCACGGACAGAGCGAATGGAACCTGAAGAACCTGTTCACAGGTTGGAAAGACCCTGGTCTGACCGACCAGGGCGTTGCCGAAGCGCATAAGGCGGGTGAGCAGCTGCGGGATCTGAAACTGAATTTCGATCTGGCCTTTACGTCGGTGTTGTCCCGAGCCCAGAAAACGCTCGGGATCATTCTCGAAGAGCTTGACCAAACCGGCCTCGAAACTTTCAAGGATCAGGCTCTGAACGAGCGTGACTACGGCGATTTGACCGGCATGAACAAAGATGAGGCCCGGGAAGAGTTCGGCGAGGAACAGGTTCACGTCTGGCGCCGGTCTTACGACATTCCACCTCCGGGGGGTGAGAGCCTCAAAATGACCGCTGAACGTGTTCTGCCGTACTACAAAGCCGAGATATTGCCGCGCGTCCTATCTGGCAAGCGTACGATCGTTGCAGCTCACGGCAATTCGCTGCGGTCGCTCATCATGGAACTGGAAGGGCTGAGCCCGGAAGAAATCCTGAAGCGGGAGCTCGGGACTGGCACGCCCATTATCTATCGCCTGGATGAAGACGGAAAAGTCATCAGCGTCCAGGATCTGGCCGCCTAAGGATTACAAAACTTATGAGAAAAAAGGCGGCCGGTGGGCCGCCTTTTTTATTTAAACTTCAAACCCATTTTGCGCTGCAAGGTTCTTCAGCGGTCGCTCGGGGCGGGCGCCAACGTGCTTGATAACGCTGGAGGCGCAGATGCAGCCGAGCTCGGCGGCATTGGTGAGCGAGTAATCCCTTGCGAGTCCGAACAGAAAGCCGGCGGCAAACAGGTCGCCGGCACCGGTGAGGTCAACGACGTTGTCAACTTGCTGGGCAGGAACCTTGACGGTTTCCTCAGGGGTGATGATCATCGCGCCTTCTTTTCCGAGCGTAAGGGCAGTCATTGCGCCGCTCTCACGCGCGGCAGAAATGGCCGTGTCCAAGTCTCCAGTTTGATAAAGCGCCTTGATTTCATGCTCATTGGCGAACATCAGATCAACAACGCCGTCTGACAGCAGGCCGGTAAACTCATCCCGGTAACGGTCAACACAGAAGGAGTCGGATAAGGTGATTGCCACTTTTCGATCGTGCTTATGCGCGATCTCCGCGGCTGCAAGGAAAGCTTTCTTTGCCTCTTGCGGATCCCACAAATAACCTTCCATGTAGGTGACTGCTGCAGCGGCAACTACGTCTTCATCAACATCTGACGGACTGAACTCCGTGCAAGCGCCAAGATATGTGTTCATGGTGCGTTCACCGTCCGGAGTGATCAGGATCATTGAGCGGGCAGTGGGCTTCCATTCACGTAGGCGCGGGGTGTTGTAGTAGACACCTGTGCCGTTCATGTCGTGATAGTAGCTGTCGCCAAGTTCGTCTTCGGCGACTTTCCCAAAATAAGCCGGGCGGCCCCCGAGAGAGGCAATTCCGGCCGCCGTGTTGCCTGCGCTGCCGCCGGAGATGCGGACCGTTTGGCCCATCTTGTTGAACAAGGCCACAGCTTCATCGGTCTCGATAAGCCGCATGGACCCTTTGACCAGGCCCTCCTGGAGAAGAAAGTCTTCCTCGACATGGGCAAACACATCGCAAATAGCATTGCCGATGCACAGGGCATCAAAACGAATTTCGGTCATTGGGTCCTCTAAGGGTCCTGAAAGAATGGGCGTCGCCCTTAAGATTGCGGATTGGGTCTTAAGGCCCGGTTAGCTTCCGGTTCACGAATTTTGTCGCGGAAAGGGCTGGCTCGGTAAACACCAACAATCTTGAGCTCCGCGCAGAAGAAGGCGAGCTCTTCCAAAGCCAGCGCAACATGCGGGTCGTTTGGGTGCCCTTCGATGTCTGCGTAGAACATGGACGCGAAGAACTGTCCCTCCAGCTGGTAGGATTCCAACTTGGTCATGTTCACATTGTTTGTCGCAAAGCCGCCGAGTGCCTTGTACAGAGCGGCCGGCACGTTGCGAACTCGAAAGATGAAGGTGCTTATAACCGGCTGGCCGTTGTGGGCTGCCTCCATCTTGTCTCGGGAAAGGATCACAAACCGCGTGGTGTTGTGTGCCTCGTCTTCCACGTCTTCACGCAGGATGTCGAGGCCGTAGATATCTGCGGCCATCCGAGGGGCGAGTGCTGCATGGGTGGGATCGCCCAGCTCGGCAATCTGACGAGCCGAGCCGGCGGTGTCGGCGCCAACAACAGCGTTTAAACCCAGCTCGCGAATGATGTTCCGGCATTGACCCAGCGCATGGACGTGACTTTGTACCGTTGTAAGATTTTCGACCTTGGTCCCTTTTGGAGCCATCAGCTGGAACCGGATCGGCATGAAGTACTCGCCGATGATGTGCAAATTTGAACCAGGCAGAAGATGGTGAATATCCGCAACACGGCCCGCGACAGAATTTTCGATCGGGATCATCGCGAGGTCGGCTTTGCCATCCGCCATCTCAGAAAAACAGTCTTCAAACGTCGCACAGGGAATGGCTTCGTAGTCGGGATAAACGTCACGGCAGGCCATATGGGAGTTGGCGCCGGTTTCGCCCTGGAAGACGATTTTTTTCGCATTGCTCATTGATGTGTCCAGCTTTGGTGCGGCGTTTTATAAGGATTGATAGGCTGATCGAGCCCGTTCTAGATCTTCAGGTGTGTTCACGTCCATAGGCGCGGAGGCAATCTCCGATACATCGATGCGCATACCGGCCTCGAGCGCGCGCAATTGTTCCAGTTTTTCCCGCTTTTCCAGTGGTGACGGCGACAGCGAAACAAAACGCGCCAGCGCGGCGCGGCGATAGGCATAGATACCGATGTGCTGATAAAGCGGGCCGTCGCCACCCGGCGCGGTTGCGCGGGTAAAATAAAGCGCCCGGTTGTGCCCGTGCCCGTTCGGTGTCGTGACTGCTTTGACGAAGTTCGGGTCGCCGCGGAACTGTTCATCCCGGATTTCGGTCATGATAGTGCCAATGTCTACGCCTGGGATCAAAAGGGGCGCGAAGGCGGCCCGAATCGCTTCAGGCTCAATCAGAGGCACATCACCCTGAACATTCAATACAGTGTCGTGCTTCTGGTCGGGGTCCAGGGTCTGAGCTGCTTCAAAGATTCGATCTGAACCAGATTCATGGTCACCCCGGGTCATAACAGCGGTTCCGCCGTGATCCTGGACAGCCTCTGCGATACTCGCGTCATCAGTCGCAATAGCGACCGGTCCGATATCCGCGTTGAGGGCCTGTTCAAGTACCCGGACAATCATTGGTTTCCCGAAAATGTCCGCCAATGGCTTCCGAGGCAGGCGTGTTGCGGCCAATCGAGCCGGAACAATAACTAGGGCAGAGCTCAATCAAGTCTCCTTTGGCGGGTTTTTTGGCCGGAAAACTGCGTTTTTCCGTGGGCGCGTCCGAATGTCGTACACGTTGTTCTTTTAAAGCTATGGACAGTGAGGTCAAAAAATTTGTAGGTTCCGGCGAAATTCGAGGAGCTGATAGGGTTCGTGACCTCAAGTTACGGGCCCGGACGCATATGAGCTTGGAGCCGGAGAGAATGGATTCCTTCACGCTGAACAAGGCCGCTGGCGCGGTTCTTATGGTGCTTATTCTGACAATGGGTCTGGGAATTGTGTCTGACATAATTTTCAAGCCGACGATCCCGGGCAAGCCCGGCTATGAAATTGTCGTGGCAGCGGCTGAAGATTCAACGTCAGAAGTCACACCGGAGCCGGATGTCGTTCCGATCGGCGAGTTGCTCATGGCCGCTGCTGCCAGTGATGGCGAAAGCGCCGCCCGTAAATGCGCAGCTTGTCATACGTTCGAGCAAGGCGGCGCAAACAAGGTCGGCCCGAACCTGTGGGAAATCGTTGGCCGGAAACCGGGCGGTGTCGATGGTGTGAACTATTCCAGCGCGATGGCTGCTTATGGTGAGGAGAATCCGGAGTGGACCTATGAAGGTCTCTACAACTTCTTGGCTTCTCCGAAGAACTACATGCCTGGCACGTCCATGGGCTTTGCAGGTATCCGCAAGTCTGAAGAGCGGGCTGACCTGATTGCATACATGCGCGAGCAGGCTGCAACACCAAAGCCGCTTCCGGGAGAATAATCCCAATAAGCACTGGTGAAATGCTGTGATTACGTTTGAAGGCCGGGCAGTTGCCCGGCTTTTTTATTGCGATTTGAAGAAAAATTAAGTTTTCTGACGTTACGTATCATTTAGGTAATATTGGCAGAAACGACAATCCAATTGGATTGGGCAAGCATGAACGCACTGCGTCAATTCTTTGTACATAGTAATGGGGCCTGGGTTGCTTCGCTAACTGCGGTGATTTGCTTTCTGGCTGGGATCGCGGTTACGGCGCATGTCGGGTACACGGTGCGCAGCGAAATCATGTCCCAAAACAAACGTCAGGCCGTTGCCAATCTTTCAGAAGTCCGCGCCAAGCTTGAAGGCGAACTCAACCGTACAGTAGCCTATGGCATTGGTCTGCGGGCCAATGTCAATGAGTCCTCCAAAGAGCCGTTTAATGCGCGCAAATACGATGCGATCGCATCTGATTTGATTGATGAAAATCCTGTCATAAGATCGATTGGACTTGCGCCGGACAATGTCTTGCAAGCCGTCTATCCGTATCAGCCCAACCAGTCGGCCATTGGCTTGGACTACCGATTGAACACAAGCCAATGGCCCGCAATCAGACAGGCCATGCTTTCGCGAGAGATTGTCATTGCCGGGCCCTTGGAACTCGTACAGGGCGGTCGGGCGCTTTTGATCCGGATCCCTGTGTTTCCGCCGTCCGAACTCGGACAGCCCATGCCGGAGCGTCCGTATTGGGGTGTGCTGTCTCTTGTGGTCGATGAAGCGGGCCTGATGCAAGCCGCTGGCATCTCTGACACTGTCAAACAGCTGCGGATTGGGATCGTGGACAAAGCTGCTGCCACACCGGAAAAGGCACATATATTCGGAAGCTTCGGCTTGATGGATATTGACAGTGTAAGACTCCCCTTGAACCTGCCCGGCGGTTTGACATGGGAAGTGCTGGGCTATCCAGAAAACGGTTGGAACAGCAACGAACGCAGCATCTGGATCACACAGCTCGTCGGGAGTTTGATTTCGCTTTTATTCGGCGCTATGGCCTTTTTGCTGATCAGCGAGGTTTACAAGGTTCGCTCAATGGCTTTGCACGATCCGCTGACTGGGTTGGCCAATCGGCGGCTCCTGGAAGACAGGATGCTCCAATTGGCGGTCATGTCCGATCGGACCGGGTCCGGCTTTGAGATCTTCTATGTCGACCTTGATGCCTTCAAGCCGATCAATGACAATTATGGGCATGCGGCCGGGGATCAGTTGCTGGTCGAAATCGGTCATCGGCTACAGCAGCAGACACGGCAGACAGATACGGTTGCCCGTGTGGGGGGGGATGAGTTCATCGTTTTGCCCCCTGGAAACATGCGCCGCCTGGAACGGGAGGCGTTCCTGGAGCGCTTGGGCGAACGTCTTTCTGAAGTTTTTGAATTTTCCGGTGTACGCATTGGCGTCAGTGCCAGTATTGGCAGTGCAAGCTTTCCAAGCGATGCGGGCACCATTGACGATCTGCTCAGAGTTGCCGACAGCCGGATGTACAGCCAAAAAACCAAAGGGCGGCAAAAACCGGAAACCGTCTCCGGCAACGAACTTCCGCAAACCGGTTAAATTTCTGTCATATCACGCTTAATGGGTGGTTTTTTGGCCACCGCTCCCTAAACTGTTTCCATACCGCGAACTGCGGCCCGGACAACAGCAACGGAGCAAGTGATGCGAGCCGCTTGGCGTGCAAACGAAAAACCAGCGGTGACGGCAATACTGACAGGAGTTTTGTTGCTGGTCGCTGCAATCGCCAATCCCGCAGTGGCGCAAGATCCTCAGTGGAAACATGCTGCGGCTTTGAATGGCACGCCGAAATATGGCCCTGACGCCGAACACTTTGACTATGTAAACCCGGATGCGCCGAAAGGCGGCACGGTGCGGCTCGCGGCTCGCGGCGGGTTCGACACCTTCAACTTTCTGCCGCCCAAAGGCCAGCCTGCGCCTGGGATCTTGAACATTTACGAAAGCCTGATGGAACCGTCTCTCGATGAAGACGACATCAGTGCGCAGTACGGTGTTCTGGCAGATGGCGTCAGATACCCGGACGACTATTCTTGGGTCGAATACCGAATGAACCCGAACGCCAAATGGCATGACGGGCAGCCGGTGACGGCCGAAGATGTGATCTGGTCGTTTGAGAAATCAATCGAACTCAATCCGCAGCGGAAGTTTTACTACAAGAACGTCACCAATGCCGAAATCGTTGACGGCAATATCGTTCGGTTCACGTTCGACACATCCGGCAACCGTGAACTTCCCAAGATCATGGGACAGCTCACAATTCTGCCAAAGCATTGGTGGGAAGGAACCAATGACAAGGGTGAGCCTCGGGATCTCTCCAAGAGTTCGCTGGAGCCGCCCCTGGGATCCGGTCAATACCGGATCAAGGATTTTTCGGCCAACCGGCAAGTGATCTACGAACGGATCGACGATTATTGGGGCGGGGATTTGGCGATCCGGGCCGGAACAGGAAACTTTGACGAGATCCGGTACGTCATCTTTCTGGACGATGCGGTTCAGTTCGAAGGCTTCAAAGGCGATCAATACGATTTCCATACCGAACGCAGCTCAAGCCAATGGGCAAAGCGGTATGATTTTCCAGCACTCCGCGACGGGCGGGTCGTGCGCGAGATCTTTCCCGACCGATCCACCGGCGTGATGCAGGGATACTTCCTGAACCTCAGAAGAGACAAGTTCAAGAACCCGGACGTGCGCCGGGCGCTGAACTATGCTTATGATTTTGAAACCACAAACGAAATCATCTCCGCCAACCTTTTGAAACGCGTGAATTCCTATTTCTC
>CALDSI010000494.1 GCA_937911395.1 uncultured Labrenzia sp. | reverse complement strand
GGCCATGGCGGCATGGCCTATCTGCAGAAGCTGGGCGTGGATATCATCAAGATCGACAAGATGTTCATCGACAGCATCAGTTCCGACGACAACTCCACGACCATCGTCGATTCCATGGTCGAGCTTGCCGACAATCTCGGGATGGGCATTATCGCCGAAGGCGTCGAGGAAGAAGAGCAGATTGACCGCCTGATGGAACTCGGCGTGACAGCAGCACAAGGCTATTACTTCGCAGCACCCATGCCGGCCAAAGAGTTTATCGAGTTCGCCGAGCGTGTTGAAGATGAAGCCCGTGAACACGCACGGATCGCTGCGGAAGCGGCCGCTGCGGAACAGGCCGCAGCAGAAGCTTCCATGGAAGATGAAGCGGCCTGATCCGGGGCTCGGACCACTCACAGTCTAATTCGAGCGGTTATTTCAACATGCACTCCGAGGATTCGCGGATCGCTAAGTGATCTGCCAATCTGTTGAGTTTGGTTTCTTTTCTGTCGTTGTTCCTCAGCCTCTTGAGTAAACGCCACCAAATTTACTGCTTTAAGGCGGCCATGAGGTCCTTGTCTGTACCGGCTGGACGGTTTATATGGCTTGTAACTGTACTGACCAGACGGTTAAGAATCCAAGATGTCGAAGACCACCAAAAACACAAAATGTCAGATCTTGACCGCAGCGCTTGAGGTCGTCCGCCGCGCAGGCACACCGGCGTTGACGCTTGATGCTGTCGCGGAAGAAGCTGGGCTGTCCAAGGGCGGACTGCTTTACAACTTCCCCAGCAAGGATGCGCTCATTCGGGGTATGGTGGAGTTTCTGGCAGGGAAATTCGAAGCCGAAATTGCCGCTGCTCGCGAAAATGCGACCGATGCAGCTTCTCCGACGTTGGCCGCCATGGTGGATGTCACAGAAGGCTGGTTAAGTGAGCAGCGCGATGTTGCACGGGCGATCCTGCCTGCTACCGCCGATAAACCGGACCTTCGACAGCCGTTTATCGACGTCAAGCTCCGGCTGCGGGCCGCGATACTGGAAGAAACATCGCAATATGGGGCGGCGTGGGTCATTTGGACCAGCCTCGAAGGATTGCATTTTTCCGAAGCGCACTGCGTTTCGACACTGACGGATGAAGACCGGACAGCAGTTTTCGAAGAACTGCGTAGCCGGCTCAAGGACCTCAACCAATAGGACGGAACTCTATGTTGGCATTGTTGAAGACGCCCGCCGCAAGGGTGGCAGCGATCGTTTTGTCGGCGGGTTTATTGGCCGCATGCCAAGACGATGCAATAGATCCGATCGCCGAGGCGGAGGCAAAACTTCACGCTGCCCCAAGGCCGGCCAAGATCTTTACCGTTTCCGACCAGCTCGGTCTTTTGGAACGCCGGTTTGCCGGACGGGTTGCTGCTGTCCAAACTGTCGATCTTTCCTTCCAGGTGGCTGGCCGGATCGTTGAGTTGCCGGTTCTGGAAAGTCAGCAGGTGAAGAAAGGCGATCTGATCGCACGGCTTGATACCGCCGACTATGATCGCGCACTGCGTGAGGCGACAATCAACGTCGAACAAGCCAAACGCGAGTTGGACCGCCTTGCGACCCTGCGCGATCGGAATGTGATTGCGGTTTCGGCCTTCGACGCACAGCAGGACAAGCATGACCTGGCTGTCGAAGCGCTAAAGGAAGCCAAGCTGGATCTTCAGTACTCCGAGCTTCGCGCGCCGTTTGACGGCATTGTTTCCCTGCGCCTTATCGACAACTTCACGACGGTGAGCGTTGGAACACCTGTAGTGCGGATGCACGATGTGTCGGAAATCCAAGTCGACATCAACGTGGCTGAGGCCCTGTTCGGCCGGGTGAGGGACACGGAAGTCGTCTCAATCGAAGCCAAGTTTCCAGCCTACGGCGACAAGTATTTCCCATTGATCTACCGCGAGCATTCTTCCCAGGTTGACGATGTGACCCAGACCTATCGGGTCACGCTTGCAATGCCTCGTAAGGGAGCGGATCAGCTGTACCCGGGCATGACTGCGTCCGTCCGGGTCAAGTTCCTTCCAGAAGGGCTGTCCCTTGGGGAAATGTTCCTCATTCCGACCGGGTCGGTCGCTGTTGACGGCGATGGTCAGTCATATGTCTGGATCTATGATGATGGAAGCGATGCCGTTTCCAAACGCAAGGTCGAAGTCGGAACCGTAATGGGTGACTACATCCCGGTGAGTTCGGGCCTTGGTGCTGGTGAAGACATTGTTGCCGCCGGAGCCGCATTCTTGAGTGATGGCCAGGTCGTACGGCCGCTGCGCTGATCTGACAGATAATACCGAACAAGGATCTGATCCCTTGGATATTGCACGTTATTCAATCCAGAAACCGGTCAACACCTGGATGATCGTCATCCTGTCGCTGCTTGGTGGCCTGTGGGCACTCAGCACTGTTGGCCGACTGGAAGATCCGGCCTTCACCATCAAGGAAGCGCAGGTCATCACCAGCTACCCGGGTGCAACGGCTGCAGAAGTGGAGAATGAGGTTACCGAGATCCTCGAGACCGCGATCCAGCAACTGCCGCAGCTGAAGGAAATTACATCTGTTTCCGAACCGGGCCTGTCGCGTATCCGTGTCGAAATCAAAGATACTTATGACGGCACCGAATTGCCGCAGGTGTGGGACGAGCTTCGCCGAAAGGTCGGTGATGAACAGCGCGCTCTGCCTGCCGGGGCTGGAACACCACTGGTCTATGACGATTTTGGTGACGTGTTCGGTCTTTTCTATGCCTTCACTGCAGATGGATATACCAACCGCGATATCCGAACGACCGTCAAGCGGATCCGGCGGGAGCTGCTCACGGTTCCAGGCGTTGGAAAGGTTGATGTCTCCGGCGAACCTGAGGATGTCATTTACCTGAATGTCGACCACGACAAGATGGTCGGCCTTGGTATTTCCATGACCGATATCACCAGCGTGCTCGATGCGGAAAACCGGATCCAGACCAATGGCTCCGGTATTTCAGGTGACAAGCGCATCCGGTTGATGACGGCGTCCGCTTTTGACGACTTTACGGGCATTCAGGATCTGGTGATCGGCCGGCCGGGCACCACGGCGATGATCCGCTTGTCGGACATTGCGACGCTGGAACTTGGTGAACCCGAAAGGCCGTCCCGGCTAATCAGGCACAACGGACAGGAAGCGGTCACCATAGGTGTCTCGCAGATCGACGGTACGAACATCGTTGAAGTCGGCGGCCGTGTCATTGAAAAACTCGCAGAGGTGGAAGCCCAACTGCCTGTGGGAATGCAGATTCACCCGATCTACGAGCAGAACATCGTTGTCGATGATTCTGTGAACGGCTTCATCATCAACCTCGCGGCCTCGGTGGTCATTGTGATCACGGTTTTGGCGCTGTTCATGGGATGGCGCGCGGCCCTCGTGGTTGGAACTGTACTCTTGTTGACGGTGATGGCTACGGTCCTGTTCATGCGGTTATTTGCCATCGAGATGGAGCGAATTTCGCTTGGCGCCCTGATCATCGCGATGGGCATGCTGGTGGACAACGCCATCGTTGTCGCAGAAGGCATGATGATCAACATGCAGCGCGGCATGCGGGCAATTGAAGCCGCCAGCAAGGTGGTCAAACAGACAATGTGGCCGCTTCTCGGTGCGACCGTAATCGGCATCATGGCGTTCTCCGGCATCGGGCTGTCCCCAGATGCAACGGGTGAGTTCCTGTTCTCGCTCTTTGCGGTTATCGGGATATCGCTGCTGTTGTCCTGGGTATTTGCTATCACCGTGACGCCTTTGTTCGGAAAATACTTTTTTAGAACAGCTGAAGGTGTTGGCGATGATCATGATCCCTACAAGGGCATCCTTTATACGATCTACCGGAAGTTCTTGATTGGAACGCTACACGCCCGTTTGCTGACAATAGCGGTGCTGATTGGTGTGACGGTCGCCTGTGTGATGGCCTTCGGCAATGTGAAACAGGCCTTCTTCCCGGACAGCAACACGCCGCTCTTTTATGTTCATTACTGGAAGCCTCAAGGCACCGACATCCGGTCCACCGAGGCGGAGCTGAAGGACATGGAGGCCGTCGTCCTTTCAGATGAACGTGTCAAGACGGTTACAAGTTTTGCCGGCGGCGGTGCAACCCGTTTCATGCTCACGTATTCTCCGGAAGATGCAAATCCCGCCTACGGTCACATGATCATCAGGACCCACAGCCGCGATGATATTGATGCTCTGGCATTGGATTTGCGGGAGCAATTTGGTGAACGGTTCCCGTCAGCCCAGATCATCACCAAACGCCTGGTTTTTGGTCCTGGCGGCGGAGCGAAGATCGAGGCCCGGTTCTCAGGACCGGATGAGGACATTTTGAAGCGTCTCGGGGATGAAGCGAGGGCCGTCTTCCAGTTGCCGGACAACCGCCTGGCGGACGTCAATACAGATTGGCGCCAGCGCGAACTGGTGGTGCGGCCAATCTTTGACGAAGACCGCGCCCGCATATCTGGCATTACCCGCGATGAACTATCTCTTGCTTAGCAGTTTGCCACTGAGGGTGTTCAGGTGGGAGCGTACCGCGACATTGACGAGAGCATTCCGATCGTCGCGCGAAAGGCCGGAACCGACGGTATTTCTGTGAACGAAAGCGTGTCGGACTCTGTTGTCTGGAGCGCAAGCCAGCGCCGGTACGTGCCGGTTGATCAGGTCGTGCAAGAGTTCGTCATGGAGCCACAGGATACGTTGATCCAGCGCCGCGACCGTGTTCGAACCATCACGGTGGCTGCGGAAACTACGGGCGGAGAAACGGCAGCTGCAGCGCTTGCGCGTGTTCGGCCTCAGATTGAAGCCATTGCACTTCCGCAAGGCTACGCACTGGAGTGGGGCGGTGAATATGAGAGCACCAACGATGCGCAGGCTTCCCTTGGAGCGCAGCTTCCGCTTGGTTTCCTGGTCATGCTGATCATCTCGATCCTGCTGTTTGGCTCGATCCGGCAACCGCTGATCATCTGGTTGATGGTGCCAATGTCGATCAACGGCGTTGCGATTGCACTACTTGCAACGGACACGGCGTTCGGTTTTATGTCGCTCCTCGGCTTCCTGTCGCTCTCGGGCATGCTGATCAAGAACGCGATTGTTCTTCTTGAAGAAATCGATCTGATGATCCGGGAGGGCAAAGAGAAGTATCAGGCCATCGTTGAAGCGAGTGTCTCGCGTATGCGGCCTGTGATGCTGGCGGCGATCACAACCATCCTCGGCATGGCGCCGTTGTTGTCGGATGCTTTCTTCCGCGGCATGGCGGTCACCATCATGGGCGGTCTGGCCTTTGCGACAATCCTGACATTGATTGCAGCGCCGGTCCTCTATGCGCTGTTCTTCCGTGTCCGGCCAACGAAAACACCGAAAACACCGTCTGCCAAAGAAGAAAGCGTACCAATTGCCGCGGCACCCGTGCCGGGCGAATAAAAAAACGCCACCTGCCGGGCGGCGGCAGGCGGCGTGACCAGAGCTGACCGCGCTCCGGCGGGCAACATCCCAGCTCTGGGGAGGGAGAGGGCCAAGATGCGCCGGGGTTGGAGCGTTTCACGCGCATATTGAAACGCTTGATGCCTCCAAACCGTTCAGCCGTCGAGGCGCGGCGTGCAGCGCGATGCGGTGCATCGGGCAATCGGCGCAACAAAGCCGGTGGACGGTTTTGAGTCACCCGTCAAAGACATTTATGTAAATTAAAACTGTGTTTGGGCCGGACAATTTTGATCTCTCACGTCGTTGCCTTGCACTTGTGGTGTGAAACACCACCGCGTGCAAGCCGCCTTGTCAGAAACCAAAATTGTCTCGGTCAAGTGTTTCAATATGCGCGTGAACCGCTCTAGCTAAGATGTGCCAGTTCGCCGCGCAGGCGGGTCTTGCACTCTTTCACGTTGCCGAGCACACGGGTGCAGACTTCCTGTTTGTTTTCTTTCTCAACCAGGAAGGATTCCATGCGGGCTTCAAGATCCCGCAGGCGGGCGCGGCGGGCGCGGTGAGAGTTTGAACCGGACGGCAAAGCGCCAATTCCGTAGTAGGGCCAGAAAAGGGTCATGTTGGGGGCTCCTCTGTGTTGGCTGGTCAGTTGGCGGTTCAGGCGGTTTGGGCCGGATTGAGCTTGCGCTCGACGCGCTGTATTTCGTCGCGCAAACGCAGCTTGAATTTTTTGAGAGACCGGATGTGGTCCACGTCTGGATAAGGGTGCAGTTCTTCCCGCTGGATCAAGTTGTCCAGTGTGCCGTGCTGGCTGCGAAGGGATTTCAGACGTGCGTACATCTCCAAGGCTCCTCTCAGTATTGAAACATCGTTGCACTCCCGATATGGGGAGGCGATTGAAATAGTTGAAATACATTGTTTCGATAAAATTGATAGATTATATCTATGATAGTAATCGGGAGGAAAAGCGGCCATGGCGTATCGACCGTCGGCGCGGCAGTTGGAGTATTTTATCGCTCTGGCAGAGGAAGGGCATTTCGGCAAAGCAGCGAAGAAGTGCCATATTTCCCAACCAACATTATCAAACCAATTCAGACTTTTGGAAGACAGTGTTCATACAACACTTGTAGAGCGCGGTACGACCGGTGTGCGGCTGACTGCGGCTGGCGAACGGCTGTTGCCGCTGGCGCGCCACGCGTTGGAGGTGTTGGACGATTTTGTGACTGCAGCTGAAGCCGGGCGCGAAAATCTCGGCGGGCTGATCCGGTTGGGTGTGCCGTCCACATTTGGGCCCTATTTCATGCCGTATCTCCTGCCGATTCTGAAGTCGAAATACCCGGAACTTGAGCTTTATATCCGGGAAGACCGGCCGGTGGTTCTGGAGCAGCAAATTCTGGATGGCACTCTGGATTGCATCATATCCCCCGACTTAGCGGGATCAGAACGGCTTCAGGTTTTGAAGCTGTGTCAGGAGGACTTGTCGCTCGCTGTGCCGCGGTCCCATCCACTTTCGGGCCTTGATGTCATTCCGGTCGAACTGCTTCAGGGCGAAAGGCTTTTGACGCTGAGCCAAGGGTTTCGGCTTCACGACGATGTTCAGTCCCTGGCGCGGGCGAGCGGTGCTGACTTTCGCCAGGACTATGAAGGGACGAGCCTCGACGCACTGCGGCAAATGGTTTCCATCGGCATGGGGCTGTGCCTGTTTCCTGCGGCTTATATTGCGTCGGAGTTCGGAAAAGAACCGGATATCGTCTTGAAACAGGTCGCGGAAATGAAAACTCGCCGGACGATTTGTATTGCCTGGCGGCGAGACAGTGCCCGGCACAGTCATTTTCAAACACTGTATGACTTATCTCATGAAGCTGTTGAGAGCATGAATGTTCCGGGAGTGGAAGCAACAGCAGGATGAATGCTGCTACACTGTCCAATGTTATTGTTTGAGCGGGTGCTTCGTACCCACTTTAATAAAACGTGTTGGAGCAAGCCATGCCACAGATATCTGAAGCTAGCGACTACCAAACCGTCATAACAACCTTCGAAATGACACCGGGAACATGCCTGGACCTTTTGGAAGAGCTGAAAGACGCCTACCGGGAGTTCATTCAACACCAGCCGGGGTTCATCGGTGCTGGCCTTCACGTGAACGATGCGCAGACGCGGATTGCCAACTACTCACAGTGGTTGCGGCGGGAGGACTTCCTTGCCATGCTGAGATCCGATGAGATGCGCGAGCGCAACCGCCGGATCCACGGGCTTTGTAAGAGTTTCGAGCCGGTGATGTATGATGTTGCTGAAAGTTTCGCCTGACACTCACTCTGCTTGGGGTTTTAGGAGCAATCAGCCGTAACTTTGGTGCCATTTGGTCCGGACAGTTCCGATGTCGCGACAGGAACGGACAGGACAGGCGTTCAGCATTGCATCCTCCGGTGGTTTTGCCGTAAGGTTATGCACTATGAGGGTGTTTTTCGTTCAACTGTTCATTTTTCTGTTTGCGGCATCCGCTGTTGCGGATGAAAAGCCCACAAAGATACGACTGACCAATGGCGAATGGGCGCCTTATCAGTCCGAGGACTTACCGGGATACGGTGTTTCCTCTCAACTTGTGACGAAGGCGTTCGAAGCGGTTGGCATTGACGTCGAGTATGGTTTCTTTCCCTGGAACCGGGCGATGCTGCTTGTAGAGCAGGGCGCTTGGGACGGAACTTTCATGTGGGTGCTGACGCCGGAGCGGGAGCGCCTTTATCTCGCCAGCGACCCGCTGTTTGTCTTGCGGGAGGTGATCTTCTACTCCAAGAACAATCCTGTTGAAGCGACGGAATTGGAGGACTTGAACGGCAAGGTCATGGGGGCGCTGGATTCCAGCGCGTTCGGCCAACAGTTCGCTCCCTTGATCGATGACGGATCGATCATCGTTGCGAGAGTTCCGAACAATCAGCAGCTGTTTCAGATGCTCGCCATGGGGCGGGTCGATTTTGTCCCGGAACTTGAAACCAGCGGCTATGAGGCTGCCCTGGAGCATTTAACTGAAGATCAGCAGAAACAGATCGGTCACTTGGAGAGGCTGGCCTATCCATGGTCTTACCACTTGTTGATTTCGCGGCAGACGGAGCATGGCCCGTATTTCTTAGATGCTTTCAACCGCGGTATGGAGATCATCAGAGCCAACGGCGAATTCGACCGCATTATCGGCCCGTACATTCGACCCCGATCACTGAATTAAAAGGAAGTTGGGTCGTCGGTGCAAATCATAACAAAAAGAAAA
>CALDSI010000493.1 GCA_937911395.1 uncultured Labrenzia sp. | reverse complement strand
GTCAAACGGGTTGTCGGTGACTTCATTTCCGAACGCGATGGCGACCGGATCGCCTTGATCGTTTTTGGCGCCAAGGCCTTTGTCCAGGCGCCCTTTACCGAAGACCTTGCCTCCGTTCGTGCGCTTCTTGAACAAACCGAAGTTGGCATGGCAGGGCCGCATACCGTGCTCGGAGATGCAATCGGTTTGTCGATCAAGACCTTTCAGGCGAGCGAAATTGACGACAGGTTGTTGATTCTGCTGAGCGATGGGGCTGATACCGGCAGCCGCATGACCCCGGTCAATGCGGCCGCGATTGCAGCGAACGAAGGCATAGAAATCATTTCGATCGGCGTCGGCGATCCGGAAGGAACCGGCGATCAGAGGCTCGATGAGCGTACCTTAAAGAACATCTCGGATGCGGCAGGCGGGACCTACTACTTCGCGGGAGATGAGAACGGCCTTGCTGAGATCTATGCCCGGATCGACGCTCAAAAGCCGCGGGAAGTGGAAACCCGCTCGTTCCGCCCGAGAGAACCGCTTGGCTATTTGCTTCTGATATTGGCAGCGCTGATCGGCATTGGCACGCTGGCACTCCTCCACACCCGCAAAACCCGGCGGAGGGCGGCATGACCACCGATCACGTCGCGGAGATACTGGCTGCCTTTCATTTCATCCGCCCCTTGTGGCTGTTGTTGCTGGCCCCAACCGCAGTCCTTTGGTGGCTAGTGCGCCGGGCAGCGGCGAAAGGAATAGACCTTCCCGATATCATTGCCCCACATTTGGCCGCAGCCCTCACCGTTGGCAGTCAAGAACACCAACGCGTGCGCCCGATCGATGGTGTTGCCCTGCTGCTAGCACTCCTGGTTCTTGCCGCGGCAGGGCCAACTTGGTCGCGGATTACAAACCCACTGGTTGCAGATACCGCGCCGCTCGTCGTTGTCCTAAAAGTCTCCAAGTCGATGACAGCCACCGATATTCCGCCGAGCAGGCTGGAGCGCGCTAAACACAAAGTGCTGGATCTGCTGGAAGAGCGCGCTGGCGCCAAAACAACGGTTGTTGCTTATGCGGGAACGGCGCATCAGGTCGTCCCACCGACGGAAGATCCAGATGTGATCAAACCATTTTTGGAGGGGCTCGACCCACGTGTCATGCCGCAGGACGGAGAAACCGCACGCGGCGCGCTTTCCTTGGCCGCCACTATCCTGGCCGCCCAGGAGGCGCCGGGGGCGATCCTCTTTTTGCTCGACGGGATTACCGATGCGGACCTGTCGGCCTTAAACACGCATGCCGCTGAAGGCAGCGCTCCGGTCCTATTCTGGCTTGCCAGCCGGGACCCTGGCGCGGCCGATAAACTGAACCAGATTGCCAGGACAGCTGTTGTCGAGTTGACGGCGGACCGCAGCGATGTATCGACTGTTCAGCGCCGCATTACGGCGGCCTATGAGGCGGCGCTCTCACAGGATGAACGCCAGCACTGGCAGGACGAGGGGTGGATCTTTGCCCTGCCCGCTGCGGTTCTGCTGCTCTTTTGGTTCCGCCGGGGATGGACCATGCAATGGGCGGTGGTCTTGGTTGCAGCCAGTTTTGCATTTTCCGGCGTAGAGGCGCGCGCTGAGGGCTGGAAAGACTGGTTCTTCACTCCCGATCAACAAGGGCAAATGGCCTACGAAAACAAGAACTATCAAACAGCAGCAGACCTTTTTGAAGATCCATTATGGAAGGCGACCGCGCTCTACCGGGCCGGCAAATATGAAGAAGCAGCAGATCTCTATGCCTGGCAGGAAAGTACGGATGCAGCGATGGGCGAAGGTCTCTCACTGATCAAATCCCGCTCTTACCGGCCTGCCATTGCCGCCTTTGAAAAAGCCGTGGAACGGGATCCGGACAACAAGGCTGCTCAGCATAATCTCGAACTCGCGCGTTATATTCTCGACTACATTGAGACGACCCGCGAACAATCAGATACCGGCGAAGATAGCGGCATCGGCGCGGACGAAGTTGTTTATGACAATGAGGCAGGGCGCGGCACAGACAGCCAGCAGCCAACGCAGAGCGCATCAGAAACCGTTCCGGAAACCGCCGAACAATGGATGCGCACGGTCGACACCAGCACAGGCGACTTCCTGAGATCCCGGTTCGCACTTGAAGCCGCACGGGGTCAAGAATGATCCGCGCCATCTTCGCACTTTGGCTTTTTTTGTTTTCCGCTGCCGTTCAGGCTCAGGAAGCGCCGCAGCCGATCGTCCGGACGACGCTTGAACAGGACACCGCAATCCCTGGCCAGCCGTTGATCTTTCGGATCACGATCCTGGTGCCCACTTGGATGCCGACGGCACCAGAGTTTCCGAGTTTCGAAGCGCAAAATGTCGTCGTCCGGCTCCCATCGCGCGCGTCAAGTCCAACCAGCGAACGGGTCGATGGCGACACCTGGTCCGGGGTTTCACGCGCCTACCGTCTTTATCCCATGGTGCCCGGAACCTTCCAGATTCCTGGAGGCCCGGTTACAATCACCTATGCAGATCCGGATACCCGCCAGCCAATCAAAGCGGACGTTGACATTGCGCCTTATGCAATAGTTGGTGAAGCTCCAGATAGCGCCAAGGATCTGACGCCCTTCGTGGCTGCAAACGCCCTGACACTGACCCGGGAGGTCGACAGAACACCGGAAGATCTGTCTGCCGGAGATGCACTGACACTAACCACCACAATCAAGGTCACCGGGGTCGCTCCCATGTTTGTACCGCCGATTGACGTCGGGGACCCAGTTGAGGGCCTCAGCTACTATCCAGCGTCCCCAGTTCTGAATGAAACCGAAAACCGGGGCCAGTTATCCGGCACCCGCACAGAAACAATCACGATCGTCCCTGAAAACGCCGGAAACTATCAGATCCCGGAACAGAAACTCTCCTGGTACAACCTCATCAGCGAAAAGGTCGAAACGGTAAGCGTTCCAACGATTGATCTGACTGTGACCGGCCTGCCGTTGGCGGCAGAACCGCAATCAGAAGTATTGAACTGGCGATCCATGGCGTATTGGGGCGCTGCCGCGCTGCTACCGGTAGGTCTCTTGGCGTGGCTCTTGCGCAAGTTCGGCCCAAAGACAGTGACTTTGTTCCATGAAGCAAAAGCAAAGTATGAGGCGACCGAATATTTTGCTTACCGGCACTTCAAAAAGGCCATCAGCACCCGGGATTATTCGGCAGCTATCATAAACGGTCTTTACTGGAAGAAGCGCTTGAACTCTGCAGAGATCAAACCTGACTGGGCACCCCTTGAGCATGGCTTTACGGTTTTGGGTAGTGCTCTTTATGGCAGTGAAAGCCAGGTATCAAAAGCAGATGCCCATGATGCCTGGTCGCAGATCAAGACCTCTGCCGCCTTTGTTCGTTATCAAACGAAAACGCAAGCCCGGCGAAAATCCAGAACACACCTGCCCCCCCTTAATACTGATTGGTCTTAGGAGAATGGCCGCTCGGAACCAGGCCTCAATTAATTGCTGTCTTGCTCTAGAGCGCCCGGATCTCGAGAAGGCTGAATTGGCTTTGCGCTCAGTTGCAATTGGCGGCTTGCCTTCCTTTTAAGTTGATCTGCGGCGGCCTAAACTCATTCGTTGAATTTGTGTTAGCGCGTTGTAAGGGTTCAGGAAAGCAGTCATTCGCGGCACGCAGCCGCAAGCATTTTTTGGCGTATTGGTGTAGTAAGGGAATAAGTTGATCGGGTAGTGACCTTACTCCAAATGCGTCGCGAAAAAAGCATCATGCAGATGGTCCAGGAGCTGGCCGACGTCCACGATGCGATTGGGAAATACAAGGACGGGGCAGTCTATTTTCTGGGCCGCGCGATCGTATTGAATTTGGCCTGAAACCTGTTGTCGCATTCGCTGGGCCGGGACGCCCTGAAAGCGTGGAACTGGACCCGGAAAGTCCGCGACACCTATGCCGGTGCCAAAACCTTGGCGCGCAACCATGCCAAGGGCAAGCGTAAGGTGAAAAAGGCACCGCTCAGCAAGGGAGACGCCTGGTACGAGATCCGCAAGGAGTTCCCGACCGAGGCGTTGGCGGAGACGGCCGCCGCCTCAAAAGCCAAGCAGCTGAACCGTGCGGAAAAGCAGATCGATTTCACCTGCAATTGCGGCGATCCGGATGTCCTGGAGCAAGTGGTGATGAGCTTTCCCGGTGTGTCACCAGTGCTGGCCGGGTCTTGGATCGTCACCCAGGCCGTCCACGAGTTCGACGCCGACGCGGAGGCCTACAACACCAGCGGGACGGCTGAGATGAAGGGGTAACGTAGGCTGGCAACTAGAAAAGGCCGTGAGGGCGGGAAGTGGTCGTTCGCTGCGATTCAAACGAATGACCACAGTGCGGACTTTGAAGGCCATTTGGCCTGAATTGGTTACATGCCGCAAACGGTCCGCGACAATCATATGTGTTTATTGAAACGAATAGTGGCTTTATACGGCAAGCCGCCATTCGCTGAGGCCAATTTTTCCAATCAGTTACTGAATTGAGATGTTCACCACGTCGTTCAGCATCCAGTCTTTGAACCAGTCTGGAGATTCTGGACGGTATAGACGGAACAGGAAGAACCAGTCGTTAGCGTTCGTAGCACTCTCGGTGGTCACCCAATTCGCTTCATAACCCTCCGGCACAAGATCCAGGTTAGGCGCGTAATAAACATTAACCGACCCATCAGGGTTTTTGACCATGTCGTCCAGGTCCTTGGTCGAAGCCCCGACACGATCAACACCGCGACTAAAATTCTTTGTTTCCATATTGTACACAATGGCGGACCAGAAGTCCTTAGCTGGCACATCAGCAGGAACGTTCAGCTTGTACGTGTCTGTGCCGTTCAGCATGTTCCCATCGGAGTCACGCAGGCCGGTCAGGTAAAACGTCGCTCCGCCCAGTTGGCTCGGTAGGAATGTCACATAGAAGTAAGTCGCTGCGCGTTTGTCGATGAGAATGTCGTCACCGTCCTCAAACGGGAACCCCATCTGAGCCTGTGGGCCGAAATTCCAAAACGACCATTCAGAGAGTTTCTCACCATCTTTGACCCACAAGGGTGCAACAGTCTCGCCTTCGGTTATGAACTTGTTTTGCATGTACGCGTACGCCAGTTCCAAACCTTCCAGCGCAGCTTTCTCTTGCATCGGTGTAGGGTTGAACTCTTCTCCTTTCTTAATGCCAATGCTCTCCAACATGGAATAAATCGCGCGATCTTTCTCCCGTATTGGATTGTTTTGGACCACGTCATTGATGTCTTCAATGAACGTCATGTTGTAGTAGGGCAGGCAGTCGTAAGGAAGGTCTGTCATGTCGATGTAATCGGTCGGCTGGATGTCACCGCCCACGGCTTCTTTCAGTGAATAGATTTTGATGCCTTTGGCATGCTCACCGGCTTCTGCGTGCGTTGCGCCGTTCAGCAGTGTTGGACGAAAAGAAAAGGAAAAGTCATGCGTGTCGACTTTGGGCACAATGATGTAGCCCCGAGCTTCAAGCTCTGTGGTTGTTCCGAGCTCGTTGTCATACTCGGCAGGAAGAAACAGGTATTTGCCGCCATTGCCTGCATCAGCGCCCTTCGAGCCCACGTCAATGACCGGGACATGCCACGCCGAGATAAATGACCCAAAGTAATCCACCCTGTCGGTCATGGGGGTACTTCTACAATCATGGGGCCATTTTTCAGAGAAATTGAGCCCCAGGCATAAGCTGTTGTGTCGTTCGCAGTGAGGAAGCCTTTGTCCGATCCAAACGGTTCTGTCACGAAGTTGACGGTATCGTAATTGCCGCCAGCGCGCACTGTGGCTTTGATGAAATCTACTTGCGCAACAGCGGGCATATAGTAAATCGCCGCCTGTGCTGCGCGTTGAACCATGATGTCATATTCAATGTCGGTGTATTTCTTCGACCGTTCAAGGATGTCGCCAGTATCGTTAAAGTCTGACCCTGTCGGTGAAATCGCAAAGGCAGAGCTGCAAACTATGGAGAATGCGAGGGCGGTTGCGCCGAGAAGTCTCTTCATGATTGTAAGCTCCGTTGTAACTTTACATGGCCGTTGCGAGCCTTAGTGGTTTTCGAGCGCGCAGAGGGGTACTTGACTGCATCACTGCCTGTTGCGCGCCAATTGTCCGCTATGTGACGAACCCGGAAAATTAATCCAGGAGTTCGATATCACCTGGCTTCCAAGACTTGTCGAACCAAGGCTCCAAAGGACCGTAGAGGCGCATCATGTCATTGAAGCTCTTGCCTGGCATCGTTTGTGCCCAGTTGGTCTCCTTGCCTTCAGGTGCTTCGGGACCAAAGTAGATCGTGTAACCACCATCTTCATTTGTAACGATCCCTTCGCGATTGGAGTCGATCCCGCCCGACTGCTGATCGGTTTCGAGGATGGATCGGGTTTGACCGCTATAGAGCATGATTGACCAGAAATTCGCCATCGGCACGGGGCCTGGGAAGGTCAAAGAATAGGTTTTCCTGCCATCCAGATAGATGCCATCTTTATCTCGTGCTGTCATGGCATAGACCGAACCAGCTCCCACGGGCGGAGAGGTCATCGCTGGCGTGATGCCTGTGGCCATGTAGTGGAAATACGTCCGATCATCGAGAACTCGCGCGCCATCTTCGAGGAACAAGTAGCTTTGGCGCTGAAAGGGCGAATTCCACTGCCGGTCATCGTAGAAGTAGATGTTGGAATCGCGTCCAGCATAGGTGATCGCGCGCGCAGTGGCATTCGCGATAGCAGCAGCCTCTGTGAGGATGTCGGTCATACGCGCATCTGGTGCGTAAGGTTCACCTTTCTTAATGCCGATAGCTGCCATTGCGCCGGTCCGTTCCGCCCCTAAGACACCCGCCGGTTCCCGCTGAACAGCTTCGGTCAGCTCGTCGTAAAACTCGATATCGTTTGCGTGGACTGTGTTGTGCTGCACGCCACTGATGTTCACGAAGGTTTCGGCAGGCGGATTGTCCGCTTCACTGAGAGGGTAGATATTCATAACCTCTTTCAAAGCAGCAACCACTGGCGCCGGACCGGCCTTCGGATCCGGGCTCAAACGTCCAAGAAACCAATTGTAAAACGTCGGCGACTCCAGAATGAAATAGCCTTTGGGCACGTCCCCTTCATAACCGGGTGGTAGCAGAAGGTATTTGCCTCCTTCGCCTTTGTCCGGCCCAAGCGCACCGAAGTCCGCCACGTATCGAAACCCGGCATCGTCCATAAGTGCTAGGAAGCCCGGGGGGATGTCCAGCACGACGGGGCCTTCGGACGTATCCACAACACTGGTCACGTAGATCGTGGTTGTGTTTGGAGTAAGCCAGATGCTGCGCGCGTCAAACAAGTCTTCAGCGACGAGAATTTCGTTGGTGTTTGCCATAGTAAGCAGACCCCGAAACATACCTTCCATGGCGGCAATTGGAATGCCGTCGAGGAAGACAGTGGTCGCCCGGATCAAATCAAGATTATCATATGCTTTTTGAACCGTTTCCGGGCTGGGCATGCAGTCAAAAAAGTTCAGCGTGCACAGTGTATCGGTTTCGACAACG
>CALDSI010000492.1 GCA_937911395.1 uncultured Labrenzia sp. | reverse complement strand
CGACAAACGTGAGGATTGAGATGATCCCGATCGACGGCAAGATCAATGGCAGCTTGATCTTCCAAAAGGCGTTCATGCCCGTGATGCCGTCGATTTCACCTGCCTCCAAAATCTCTTCCGGGATGGTTAGAAGCGCTGCGTAGATGAGCATCATTGGGATGCCGACAAACTGCCACACTGAAATCAGCGATAGGGTTGTCAGCGCATATTCTTCCTTGCCGAGCCAGGGCTGGTACAAGAAACCGAGACCGACAGAACCCAGCATTGTCGGGGCGATGCCCCAGATTGGCGACAGGATGAGTTTCCACGCAAAGCCAACGATCACGAATGAGAGGATGGTCGGGATAAAGATTGCGGAACGATAGAGCGCTGCAAAACGGAGTTTGGGATGAGACAGCATCGCTGCAAGTGCGATCCCGATCGGATTCTGCACCAGCATGTGGATCACGAAGAACCAGACATTGTTACCGAGCGCATTCCAGAACTGGTCCGCCCAGACCGGGTCGCCAAACAGCGTCATGAAATTTTGCAAGCCGACGAAAATCCGCTCCTGGTCAATCCGGCTGTAGAGCGCCAGACGCAGGGTGTTGAACAGCGGCAAAATCATGATTGTCGTATAGACCAGCACGGCGGGTGCCAGGAAAACGGCAATATGCCAGCGTATGCGGGGGCGGTTCATGCGGCCTCCGGTTCCGATCCGGGTAGCGAGATGGCTACCCGGATTGTTTGTTTAGAAGGGACAGGCTTATTGGTGCGGCGCGTACCAGCTGGATAGGCCTTCCTGAAGCTTTGCTCCTAGTGCCTCCGGTGTCTCGGTCCCCTTGATCGCAGCCACGCTTGCGCCCCAGGTTTCGTTTTCCAGGTTTGGCGTCCCGCGCGACAGGAGCTGATAAGTCGACCGGATGGTGGACTCACATTCCCCGCGCCAGCTGGCAAACTCTTTCGCAAGCGGGTCTTCCAGTTCGACAGGTGTTTTCGACAAGGGGAAGAAGCCCGGCAGAGCGTTGCCGAAGATCGATGCGAATTCAGGACTGGCAACCCAAGCCAGGAACGTCTTTGCGGCATCGGCATTAGGACTTGCTGCATTGAGACCAATCCCGATGTCCGTGTGGTCTGAAATGTAGCAGGTGTCGCCGTCAGCTTTCACCGGTGCCTTGAAGGCGCCCATTTCAAAATCGGCCTGTGTGTTGAAGCCTGCAATTTCCCAGCTGCCGGCAGGGTAAATCGCTGCGCGGCCAAGAGTGAACAGGTTTTGGCTGTCCGGGTAGGTCTGCGCCTCAAAGCCGAACCCAAGATAAGGTTGCCACTTTGCAAGCGTTGCGTAAGGGGCAACCCATTGCTCATCGGTCAGTTTTTGCTCGCCCTTGATCAGTGCGAGACGGCCTTCTTCGCCCTTCCAATAGTTCGGGCCAATGTTGTTGTAACCCATGGTGGCTGCTTCCCATTGGTCATTGGTGCCCATGGCCATCGGGATATAGCTGCCGTCTTCCTTGATCTTTTCCAGA
>CALDSI010000491.1 GCA_937911395.1 uncultured Labrenzia sp. | reverse complement strand
CGAAGCTTGCCGCCAATCCTTCCTATCTGGATCAGGCGGGCTATGAAGTGACGACGCCGGGCGGCCGCAAAGTGTCCTCCGCGTCAGTCGACTGGTATGCGGTCGCCAACAAACAAAAGTCGATCAATGTGCGCCAGTATCCGGGTCGTTCCAACGCGCTTGGTGAGGTGAAAATTCTGTTCCCGAACAGGCATCACATTTACATGCATGACACGCCGTCAAAGAGCCTGTTCAACAAGGATACGCGCGCATTCAGCCACGGCTGCATCCGTTTGCATGATCCAAAGGGCATGGCAGCGGCAGTTCTTGGAAAATCGACGGATTATGTGTCCTCACGGATTGCTGCGGGTCAGAATGCCCAGGAAAAGGTCACCGGTGATATTCCGGTCTACGTGTCTTATTTCACGGCCTGGCCGCAAGCTGACGGCTCGATCGGGTTCTACACGGACGTTTATGACCGCGACCGTTACCTGCTGAAGGCGCTGGAGAAAACCGAAGAGGTTCGTGCCAAGGCCCGCGCTTCTTGAGACTGGTTCCCGTAAGAAATGAAAAGCCCGCCGAGTGTATCGGCGGGCTTTTTGCTGGACGAGTGCAGTTGGCTGAGGTCGTCGTTTCAGCTGTGCCACCCGGGCTCTAATCGGGCAAGAAAAAGTGCCCGGTCTTCATAGCCGAACGGCTGTCGGCCTCATTTGTCGATCCAGCTGGCTGAGCCCGCCTGGTGGGCAAAAGCGGGCCCAGAATTGTCAATCAAGACTTGAGGCAATCCGCCAGAGAGTCTGCCAGGCTTGTCAGCAGAGCTGGGTAAAGGTCCGGGCCGTTCGCAAGCTCAGTGCCAAGTGGATCCAAAACGCCGACTTTCGCATCGCTCCCTTCGATCACGACATTTACCAGCTTGGAATCAAACTGCGGTTCCTGGAAAACGCAGACAACGTTCTGGTCGCGCACCCGGGACTGAATTTCCGCGATTTGTTCTGCGCTTGCCAAAGCCTCCGGGGTCACTGTGATCGCACCGCTGGCTTCGATACCGTAGTGGTGTTCAAAGTGATGATAGGCGTCATGGAATACGATGAATTTCTGACCTTTCACAGGTTTCAGCTTGGCGGAAATCTCTGCTTCCAGGCCAGAAACCTTCTCAGCAAAAGCCTTGGCGTTTGCCTTGTAGGTATCGGCGTTGGTTGGATCAGCTTCTGACAATGTTGTGGCCATCGCGTTGGCAATCGCGATGCCGTTTTCTGGGTTCAGCCAGATATGCGGATCGTTGCCGCCGGCATGATCGTGCCCATGATCGTCATGACCGGCATGCTCTTCTTCATGCGCGTGTTCGTCATGATCATGGGCATGTTCTTTGTCGTGATCATGGTCATGCCCATGATCATCGTGCGCAGCATGCTCTTCTTCATGTTCATGCTTGTCATGATCGTGTGCGGGGTCTTTGTCATGGTCATGATCATCGTGACCGTGATCATGCTTTTCAGCCGTCTTGTCATGATCGTGGTCATGATCATCATGAGCGTGGTCGTCGTGCCCGTGATCCGCGTGATCGTCATGACCATGATCGTCGTGGTCGCCATGGTCATGGCTGTCGAATTGGTCACCCTTACGCCATTTCAGCTGTTCAATACCCTTAGCATCAAGAAGTTCGACGCGAGCAGCTTTGTCTGCCATCGATGAGATGGGCTTTTCTAGGGAAGAAGTCAATTCAGGACCAACCCAGAACACGACATCGGCCCCTTCAAGGAGAAAGGCCTGGGAAGGTTTCAGAGCAAACCCGTGAGGCGAAGCGGCGCCATCAATCAGGATGTGCGGTGTGCCAACACCTTCCATAACGGCAGCGGCGATAGAATGAACCGGCTTGATTGTGGTCACAACGTTTGGTCCATCCGCAAACGCAGGAGCCGACAAGGCAGACCCGGCAAGCACGGTCGAGGCAGCAAGAGCACGGCGAAGTTTTCGGACGTTTTGCATGGCGGTTAATTCGGTCATCCAGAGGAACAGGAAAATTGATCTCGTGTTACTTTGTAACAAGTAACGGTATAACGTTCATGTGTTTGGCGTGCAAGGTATGACTTCCTCTGGTTCTGGCTGATTGCTTGGAATGCCGCGCTGTCAGGTCTATGGTGGCGCCTATCAGACAAACGACCGATCAATGACTTCATCAGCGCCAATTCTACTTCCGAAACTCCTACCATCCTATCCGCCCAAAGCCGGGCCTTTGATCGTCACCATCTATGGTGACATCGTTGAACCGCGCGGCGGCACTTTGTGGATGGGCGATCTGATTACGCTGTGCGGACAGTTTGGCGTCAATGAGTCGTTGGTGCGGACGGCCGTATCCCGCCTGGTCGCAAGGGGGCAGCTTGAAGGCCAGCGCAATGGGCGGCGCAGCTACTACCGGCTCACCGATGCCGCAGGAATAGAGTTCCAGTCAGCGTCTGAACAGATATTTGGGCCGCCGGACAGCGACTGCGATTTGTTGTTTATCGTCCAACCGGATCGGACGGATCACCAGGGTCTTGCCGTTCAAGGTTTTGGAGCCGTTTCTGAAACACTGTTTGTTGGAGCAGATAGGTCAAGCAGGATTGCATCAGGCGCTTGTTTCAAGGCGTGTCCCGATCAACGAAGCGCAAAAGAAGTCGCCGAGATGCTTAATAAGGTCTTCGGATTGGACCAATTGGCAGGCAGATATCGATCCTTTTTTGAAAAATTTCAGGCGATGGACTGCATTGGTTTGTCGGGTTTGGAAGCCGTCACCATGAGGCTTGCCATGGTTCATGAATTCAGAGCCATAAGGCTGAAAGACCCTCGGCTTCCACCATCGGTTTTGCCGGAAAACTGGGATGGGTTTCCTGCGCGCCGTATCTTCGCAGATAGGTATCTTGAGCTGTCAGAAACGGCTGATGCATTCATTGCAGCAAACCTGACGGGTCGGGCCGGAGCTCTTGAGAATAAAACCGGGCCGATCCTCAAACGGATGTCTGATTTACAATCATCTGGCTGAATTTTGCGGGAACAGTTTGGTTGCTGTGTCACGCTTGAATGACGAGGCGATCGCGTCCAGCCTGTTTGGCCTTGTAAAGAAGCCTATCCACACGTTCCAGCGCAGTGTCGAAATCATCGTCCGGTTCAACAAGGGCGAGGCCGGCGGACAGGGTAACCGATCCGATCGTTTGACCTTGCTTCCGGTTGACCAGTTTGTGCTTGGTGACGCCCAACCGGACACGTTCAACGACGTCCGCACATTCTGTCTCATCAGCACTGTCGAAAAGGATTGCAAATTCCTCGCCGCCATAGCGGCAAAGCACATCCTGACTGCGGATGAGACTTTTAATGGCGGTTGCTACCAGTTTCAGGACCTGGTCGCCGATAATGTGTCCGTAGCTGTCGTTGACGTTCTTGAAATGATCAATGTCCAGCAACGCCAAAAAGTATTTTGGGGTTGGTCGTGATTGTCGTGTGGCAAATTCGGCCTCAAGATAGCGGCGATTGTAAATGCCGGTGAGCGAGTCTGTGAAAATTTCGCTCTGACTGGCAGCAAGCTCTTGCTCGAGCTTTGCGGTGCGGGAGAGTATTTCGGCCATGTTGTCTGACAAGGCCTTTATCACATCATCTTTTGCGCTTTTGCGTTTCGCATCCTTGCACAATTTTGCGGATGTTTCGGCGGACGACCGGATCGCGTCAAGGTGTCCTTGTGAGCGTTTCATCGACTCGAATTGCTTTTCCGAGCTGACATTTGGCTGAACGAAGTTTTCGTAGACGAACAGCAACGCTTTGGCCGTCAATCCCTCTTCGCTCGCAATGAGACGCTGAACTTCCCGTGCAACCGTAGAGCCCGGTTCTGTCAGAAAGAGATGCAGGACATGAAAAATACGTGGGTCGCAGTTCAGGTCGTGACGATCAATCTCCGACACAACCTGTTCGCACAAAAACGTCATGAGCACGCACACCAGGACAATGATTCTTGTTCTAAAAAGAGAGTAGTGAGAATAGGGCAGGATCTCTAGGCGAAATCGAATTTGCTGCGGAATTACGTGAATAAAATCGTTGTAAAAACAATTAAAAGGCGTAGCGCCGGGATCCGCTTAATTCAGGTTGTTGCGATTGGTTCGAATATGCGGGATCGTTGTCCGATCGCGAACCGGCTGACGTCCGTATGCAGTTCGAACTGACGTCATAGACGGCTAAAATATCGGAGGGGGAAGTGGCCCGTTTCATCTCGTGTCTCGTCGCAGCAATTGCTGCAGCGGCCATCTTGTCGGGGCCGCCTGCAAAGGCTTCACCCGCCGCTGCGCTTGAACATGTGGTCTCAGTTCTGCCCGTTTGGCCTGGCCATCAACAAGGTGGTGCGGGAGCCCGGCCGGGACGAGCGCCGGAAGGCAGCGGAGTTGTGGTCCGCGAAGGCTTAATTGCAACGGCTTGGCACGTGATCGAACCGGCAACACGCATCGATGTCCGGCTCTCAGATGGTCGTATCCTTCCGGCGCGGTTGCTGGCGCAGGACGCGTCCACTGATATCGCTCTTCTGAGTATCGATGAGCCGATAAAGGCTATCGAGATCGCCGATACACCAGCGATTTCTGAACCTGTCTGCGCAATCGGAAATGCTTTCGGTCTCGGCTTGTCCGTCACCTGTGGTGTGGATTCGGCCCTGAAAGTCAGCAATGCCGGGTTCAACCCTGTAGAAGACATTGTCCAAACCGACGCCGCCGCTAATCCGGGGTCATCAGGCGGCGCGCTGGTTGACCAAGATGGCCGGTTGGTTGGCATGGTCTCCGCCATTTTTGCCTCCGATGCTGATGCCAATATCGGCGTTAATTTCGGGGTCTCATCGCAACTCCTTATGCGGGTGACCGACGCGTTGATAGCAGAAGGGAGCGTCACCTATCTGGAGCCCGGCTGGCGTCTCAACAGAGCACGCCGGTCGCAACTCGCCGAAATCGCAGCGCCCGTAGTTGGGTCCGTTGACAGCGGCAGCCCGGCAGACAGAGCGGGCATAAAAGCTGGAGATCAAATCGTAACCGTTGGCGAACGTCGCGTCTTGAGCCCACGAGATGCCGTAGCTGCCTTGGCAGTGCTGCCAGAGACAACGGAACAGGTCAGGCTGACGCTACAAAGGTCTGGCGAGACCAAAACAGTTTCGCTGTCCTTTGCGGAAGAGACTGCGCAAGTGGCCGCTCAGCTGGAAACTGCTAAAGATCCGGATTGCCCGCATCCTGAAGACGTCTGTCAAATGCGTCAGATTGTTTTTCCGGTGTCCAGTTTTGATCCCGTGGGAAGCGCGACACGCATCGCAGACGACTTGTTGGTGACCAACCGGCATGTGGTCGGCAATTCAAAGACCGCGACGGTGCACACCCCGTCCGGGCCAAAGATAGCGACTGTGGTTCCATCAGCCTATCGGGGAGACCTTGTCTTGCTGCAGGTGGACGGTTTGCCCGAGGGGAGCACAATCCCGGCTCTGGACGATTCTCCAGTAGCGTCCCCTGAAAGCAGTGGTACCTATTACGCGATTGGTGCAGACATTGCGCGTAAGCAAGTCCGGGTGTTTGATCCAGGCGAATTGCTGTCTCATCCGGCAAGAGATGGCGTGTTTGGCCGTCTCCACGTCACGGCTCACATGCAACCGGGTGTCAGCGGCGGCGGACTTGTCGATGCAGCCGGACGACTGGTTGGCATTGCCGTTGGTGGCGGTGATGGACGGTTTGAAGCGATCCCCTTGGGCGATGTGACCAAACTTCTCGATCTGCGCGGCGACCCGCAAGCGGACCGGGTAACCGAAGACCTTGGAAGCGGTTTTGAAAACTGCGCGGCATTGCTCGATGCGTCAGGTGGAGGGCAGCCCGGTACGACCGGAACTACCGACCTAACATCCATTTGTAGTAAAGCTGCGAACCATGGTCAGTTGCTCAAAGCAGGGCGCATCTTGGCCCAAGCCGGTCAGTTCGACGACGCAATCAGGATGCATGGGCAGGCAGTGGAGCAGGTTCCGAACTCCATCAATTCCCGCATGTCATTGCTGGTGTCGCTCCAGCTCGGCGGCCGGTTTGCGGACATGACCGGACATGCGCGCAGGCTTATGGAACTTGCCCCAAACGATCCGCAAGCGCTTCGTTTCTCAATCCAGTCCGGTGTCTGGGGCGGAGACGCAGAACTCGCTGAAGACGGCTATGCCGCGCTCCTAAATGCCGATCCACGCCAAGCACAAGCCGCCAGACGTTTCATCGACGCTGCCCCTCCGGCTCCACCACGCCGGTAGCCGGGTGCGTATGAAACGGTCAGCGGCCATGATGTAACGGCGCACTTTTTTGCGATCAAAGGTTAAGGTGAGACCGATGAGATTGGCTGGGGAACCTGGATTCTCAGCCATAAATTGTAAGCCATTGAATAATGACGAATAAATGCCGTCATCGCACCCTGCGAAGGCTGATTTGTGCCTCAGTTTTGAGGTCCAGTCAACCGAACTAAATTAGGCCAAACAACTCTCAAGTTTTAAGTATAAATTTCTTGGATTTCCAATCAGCCTGTCTTAGGCCAAATCCTTGCTTGGTCGGATAGCCTCCTCAATAACAAGTTTTCAATAGAGGATAAAACAGGAGCGGGAATACACATGCAATACTCTTTTTGATTGCAAATCGCAAATTGTAACATTAGCTTTCCCTTTCGTAATATCGCTCGTTATTTAGTGATTTTCCGTGGACTTGGATTAGGTGAAAATGTCAATTCTCAAGAGAAAATGGAGCGATGCTGAGAAGTGGTTTTTCGGTATTTTAGCATCGCTAATTACAGCTGTTTTGATTGCCGCAATCAGTGGAATTTTTGAATCAACACCTAGTCCGGAACCAGGACCTAGCCCGGAACGAAAACCCCCTCAAATTTATACGTTGAATGGAGGAAACGGTGTAGGGCAATTCAATACTGGAGATGCTGTAAATTGCCCTAACGGCGGTTCAGTGGATGGCGTGCACCAAAATGGTGGTAGTTCCAATCACACCTTTTTCGGAGATAGTGAAGTGCTGGTTGACAAGGTTCACGCTGTTGTAGACGGTCATCAGTATTCTCGGGTGAGCGTTGGAGGTAATCGGCTCAAGTATAACAATCACCCAGCGGGTTTTAGACTTTTCACCATTACCATTACCTGCAATGGGACATAGAAAAATTTTCACCAATTGATATGGTAGTTGTGTACGTGTGAGTAGGCAAATTTGTAGTCACGGTAAATGTCCATTGCGGCGCCCAATTTAGAAATTATGGCCCTAATTTGGGGCCTCCTACTTTTAGTACAATATTTGTAGAAAGCAGTTATCCAGTTTCCACCATGTTTGCCGTATGACCCGCTAAGAGAAAAGCTGTCTATCAATTCATAGGGGCAAATCCGGAATATCTACGCTCAACGAAAGAATCGAACTTTTCATCCCAATTGTCCAAGATCAGGTTTGCAATTTGGTCCGGGTTTTCGTCCAGGAGATATGCGTCAGATAGTTTAATGGCATTTCGGTAGTCGCTGCCAAATTCAACGTACCAGCGTTCCTGCAAAAAACGCCCCGAAGTGTCATGTACTAGATCGCGTCGTACATAAACCCCACGGTATTGTTCCATCAAGGCTCGCCGAGCTCGATCAATTTCGTGCTTTGGTAATTGATCTATATGAGCATTGCGCTTTCTTACCCATTCGATTGAAGAAGCTCGATCACGTGCAACAGCGTCGGTGAGGGCGGTGAAATTGATGTTCATAACGGTCTCCGGTAAATGGCCAATCTGAAACCATCATCTTGTGGTCGGCGGAATGTACAAAGCCCGAAAAAAGAGAGTTATGGCGGTGGGTTATAGGGACTATTTGAACCGTGATATAGTCCGGTCTCAGGATAGCTAT
>CALDSI010000490.1 GCA_937911395.1 uncultured Labrenzia sp. | reverse complement strand
GCACGCTGGTTGCCACACCCTTGCTTGGGGCGGATGGCCAGATTTATGCTGTAGCACAAGGACCGGTTGCAGTGTCCGGGTTCGCAGAACTCGGTGCTGCGGAAAGCTTAACCCAGGGAATTCCAACCGTCGGCCGTATCCCGAATGGCGGTCTCATCGAGCGGAACCTGCCGGCGAAGTTTTCGCAAATTCCTGATCTTGTGCTTGAACTGTCCAATCCGGATTTCAAGACGGCTGTCCGCATCACTGACGCAATCAACCGGTACACCCGGGAGCGCTATGGAGTGCGGGTGGCAAAGGAGCGTGACTATCGGTCCGTTGACTTGACGCCACCGCCAAAGGTCAGCCTGACCCGCTTCATCGCGGAAATTGAATCCATTCGGGTCCGGCCGGATCAGAGCGCCAAAGTGGTGATTGATGAGCGTACGGGAACCGTTGTGATCGGCAAGGATGTTCAGATTTCCACAGTTGCCATCACCCATGGAAATCTGACTGTCCGGATATCTGAAGCACCGGAAGTTTCCCAACCGGCACCGTTCTCTCAAGGAGAGACTGTCGTGGTCCCACGGACTTATGTGGACGCGCAGGAAACCGGCGGGCGGCTTGCGGTTGTCGGTGGAACGGATCTTCCAACACTGGTGCGGGGCCTCAACCGGATTGGGCTACGCCCGACCGGTATCATTGCAATCCTCCAGGCGATCAAGACAGCCGGGGCTCTTCAGGCGGAACTGGTTGTCCAATAAACCATCAGGCCAAACAGGTCAGCAATGTCGAACAAGGCGCCGCAGTTTTGCGGCGCCTTTTGTATTCAGGGCACCAACAGCCTCGCGCAAGCTCGATCAGCGAATGTCCAATCAAACGGGTCACTCGCAAAGGACAATGTGTTCATGTCTAAATTCGTGGATGAATGCCGAAAAGCCGGTGTTCTGACATGCCTGGTTCTTCAATTGATCTGCGCGGGGAGCGCGGCGCAGGCACAAACACCGCCGCAAAAGCCGCAAGAGGCTGCAGCCGCCCCGGCGCAACCTGCCATCCCGTATCGTGACAGCCAGCTTTACTGCAAGAACATCGCCGAAGCGGCAAGCGACGCCCGGATCCAATGGCAGACTTGGAAGATGATTGCCCTGGAAGGGCGCCTCCAGGCGCGGATTGCCGAGTTGCAACGCAAGGAGCGCGAGTTCGAGGCTTGGGTTGAACGCCGGGAACAGCTTCTGGAGCAGGTCGAGGACCAGGTCGTCAGCATCATTGGCCGGATGCGTCCGACCGCCGCTGCAGAACAGCTCTCCACCACCGAAGAAGAAGCTGCGGTTGGCGTTCTTTTGAAGCTGAAAGCACGTTTTGCCAGCTCAATCCTGGATTATATGGAGCCCGCCCGCGCAGCGCAGCTGTCGCTAACCATGATGGGCTTCACCGACCCCGAAGTACAACGGAGATTTTGATGCGCCTGATGCTTGTTTCTTTTGGGGCCGTATTGCTCTCCGGCTGTGCTGGGCAGTTGGAAGATATCGGCCGTGCCCCGGAAATGACACCGGTCGGCTATGGGTTGGCCAACCGCCCGGCAACCGTGTACCCGCTTGGCACGTTCAACAAGGGCGGGATCAAGGACTACAATTCGCTTTGGCGCAATGATCGTGAGAATTTCTTTGCTGATCCAAGGGCCAAGAAAATCGGCGACGTCCTGACTGTTGTAATCCAGATCGACGACCGTGCAGAACTCGACAACACGTCTGAGCGCGGCCGGTCTGCCGACATCGGTATTGGCGGTTCCTATTCAGCCGGCAGCAACAACAGCACATCGGGTGGTGAGGCGGAGCTAAATGGCAACTCCGGGTCTTCGTCGGCTGGATCCGGGTCTATCGACCGGTCTGAAGAAATTGAACTCTCTGTTGCGGCCATCGTGATCGATCGGCTTCCCAATGGGAACATGGTGATCTCCGGCTCACAGGAAGTCCGTGTGAACTACGAGATGCGGATCCTGAATGTCGGTGGGATCGTCAGACCGCGAGACATCGAGAGCAACAACACCATCCCGTACGACAAGATCGCAGAGGCCCGTATTTCCTACGGTGGCCGCGGCCGGATCTCCGAGGTCCAACAGCCGGGCTGGGGTCAGCAGATCTATGACATCGTCACACCGTTCTAGGCTGGAAGGGATCGAATATGTCGAACAGTCTTGTGCCCTATGAAGGGCCGGAAACCGGTGACGCAAAATCCAATTTCATGGCAGCGCTCATCCTGATCAGTTTGATTGGCGCAGGCGCCGGTGCCGGGCTCGCGAAAATCGTCTCAGACATGACCGAAACTGCGGTTCATGGCCGGATCCGCGATGCGCAGACGTTCAGTCAAACTCTGCCATTTTCACCGTCCACCCGCCTGCAGCGGCTCGAGCCTCTGGTGACCAACCTTGCAACACCGCCCAGCACCTGGATCCGGGTTCAGGCAACGCTTTTGCTGGAAGACGAGCCGGATACGGACGTGTCTGTTCTGCGCAAGCGGATCGAGGACGATTTTCTGAGTTTCCTGCGCACATTGACCCTGGCGCATTTGGAAGGCGGGGTTGGCTTGCAACACCTGCGGGAAGACCTGAATGAGCGCGCCAAGGTGCGCAGCAAGGGCAAGGTTCGCGAAGTAATCCTGGAGTCTGTGGTTATCCAATGATGAGGTTGTTTTTAACCGTTGCCGCTTTGTTTGCTCTGACCGGAGCCGCCCCGGCGCAGGTGCCGGACTTGTCTGCCTTGTTGCCGGAAGGCGAGGGCAGTGCGTCGGGCCGCATCATCCAGATGATCATCTTGCTCACGGTGCTGTCCTTGGCGCCGGGTATCTTGATCATGGTCACCAGTTTCATCCGGTTCGTGATTGCCTTTTCGTTTCTCCGGTCCGGTATTGGCCTGCAGACGACACCCGGCAATCTCATCCTGATTTCGCTTGCGCTTTTCATGACGTTTTACGTCATGGCGCCAACCTTCGACCGGGCCTGGGAAGATGGTGTCCGGCCATTGATGAACAACGAGATCACCGAGGAAGAGGCCTATGTAAAGATCACCGAGCCGTTTCGCGAGTTCATGCTGAGCCAGGTGCGCGAAAAGGATCTGGTGCTCTTTGACGATCTCGCGGCCGGCCGGGTGACCTACGTATCGGCGGCCTCAGCCGAAGAGG
>CALDSI010000489.1 GCA_937911395.1 uncultured Labrenzia sp. | reverse complement strand
CTAAGGCGCAAAAGTTTCGGCGTCGCCGCTGGCAATTGGTCACCGATTTCCTACATCTGCAGAACATGGCCAAAGTGGCCCTCAAGAGGAGACAAAAATGCCTGCTGCCGCCCGCCGTCTGCGCAAGACGACAGCCTTCATGATCGTTGCGATCGCCACGATGTTTGCCGCCACCGACTATGCCGAGGCCCGAAAGGGCGGGTTTGGCGGCTTTGGCAGCAGAGGCAGCAAAACCTACTCCGCACCCCCAACGACCAAAACCGCACCGGATACGGCCGCTCCCGTTCAGCGTTCCATGACACCCCAGCCTGCACAGACCCAGCGGACCACTCCAGGCGCTGGCGGACAGGCAGCAAATGCGCAACGTCCTGGCCTCTTTGGCGGCTTCGGCGGCGCGCTTCTCGGCGGCTTGATGCTTGGCGGCCTCGTCGGAATGCTGTTTGGCGGTGGCCTCGGCGGTTTCGCCGGGTTTCTCGGATTGATCCTTCAAGTCGGCCTTATCGTGTTGCTGATCAGCCTCGCCATGCGCTTCTTCCGCTCACGGCAACAACCGGCGACCGCTGGCCCGAACCCGTTTGAAAGGGCGTCGGACCAGAACGCACCCAAAGCTGCTCCGTTCAGCTTCGGCGGCGGTGGATCCAATAACTCAGCCTCACAGGCTTTTGCTCACCCGGAAACGCAGCCTTATGAGGCAACGGCAGCAGACCTTGACCGGTTTGAGGAGATGCTCAGCGAAGTTCAGTCCGCCTACAGCCGCGAAGACTACGCCGCGCTGCGACAGCTGGCGACCCCGGAAGCCATGTCTTATCTGGCCGAAGAGCTGGGTGAACTTGCCTCGACAGGCAAAAAGAACGTCGTTTCGGATGTCAAACTGCTCCAGGGCGATGTTGCCGAGGCCTGGCATGAAGATGGCAAGGACTATGTAACAGTCGCCTTGCGCTACAGCGCAGTCGATTACATCGCCAAACGGGACAGCGATGATGTGATTTCCGGAGATCCTGACGCGCCTTCCGAAAGCACGGAAGTGTGGACCTTTGTCCGCAGCTCCGGCGGTGACTGGCTGCTGTCTGCCATCCAGGGAACTGGTTAAGGCACAAACAGCCAGCTCTCCGTTCACGAGGCAAGACACTGCCAGCCATTTCCCGGTTGGCGCATAGCGCGGGTGAACCGCAAGCGTCGAAGGCCGCCTCTCACGGGCGGCCTTGTTCTTTCATATACCCCTGCAGACACCTGTCAAAACCCGAGACTTAGCCTGATGGCTTGCTGCATCCTGCGAACAAGGCATCAATCAAAGGACGGTCCTCGGTGTTGATCATTAACTCCAGATACGGCGGCAAGGCTTTGCGAAACGTGTTCCGGGATCCGCCGGGAACCGTCAGGTCACCACTTTTGACAAGGCGTTTGATATCGCGCCTCGGCAGGCCCAACCCGGCAGACAAAATCCGGTCAAGACGAACCGGAACCCTGCCCGGATTTCGAATGCACAGAACTGCTGCTCTCCCGTCGGCCTGAGCTCTACTCGGGACCACCCGCATCTGCAGGTCGAATTCAGGCGGTTTGTGCGGGCTACCTGCGCGACCTGCAGGGTCGGCCGCCCATGCTTCTGCCAGCGCTCGGTCGTTTGCCTGCAATGCTGACAAGAGGTCCGAAGGTACGGCGCTGACGGGTTTCCGTTTCATCACCTCGCGGTTCCAGCGATGGCCGCAGGACTGGCACGCATAAATAAGCCAGGCATCCAGACGGCTTCCATTGGCATTGAGCCGGAACTTATTTGTCGAGGCAAACTGACGAAGTTGACCGCACCGCCCACAGGGACGTGCGACGGTCAACCGCGCCTTCGAGACAAGGGTCCATTCAACCCTGATAAGAGACGACATGTTTGGGATCTTCCACTTCCGGAAGTTCGCAAACGGGGGTCAGGCATCGCGCGGCAGGCCGCGCCCGGTCATTTGGCTGGTAAAGTTGGAAAGATGGCGTATCGAAACATCAGATACGGTTTGGCCAAGCCACACCGGTCCCGATCCGCCAGTTTGACGAACGTGTCAAAACAATCGTGTGCAGACGCACACGGCAAAAGGATCGAAGACCGGTTAACGTATTGGCAAAACAAATCGTCCCGAGGATGAACTTTAAAAACGTCCTAAATCATGAGAACGCGGCGCGCAAGCGTGAGTTGCTTTGTACTTCATTACAGCACTCGCTCGTGATTTCGGACCGTTGGATTTGGCCTTGGCACCGGAAGCGCAAGTGTTTTCATAGAAACGTCAACGCCAGCAACTCCCCACCTTATTTTCACAGGATTGAATTTTTGTAGTTTCGCCACCGTGAGCTCTATCATAAATTGCAAAAATTTTTCTTTGAATTATAAAGTTTACCATTTCTTCAACTGATCAGCATCAATCTTAGGCCACTTACGTAGCGTTTTAAGGAACTTATTTTTTATTGGCGCAGGAGATTCTGCGATGGCACTTTCACGTCAGGTATCCGCAACGGTTGCAACGAAAATACTAGGATTGGTCGCTTTTCTTTGTTTTGGGCTCGTTGTGGTGGCAGCTGTATCTGTTTACCAAATGGCCATGATCGGCAAGGAACTTACCAACATTGCCGAGAAAGACATTCCGCTGACCACAGCGATCAGTCACGTCACCAACCATCAGCTGGAACAAGCTGCTCTCGTTGAACGTCTCATGCGGCTTTCTGGCCTGGAATCTGGCGAAGAGAAACACGCTATTGGCGATGTCAAAGCCGCAATTTTGAAACTTGAGGTCCAGGTCGCTGAGGAGATTCTGAAGGCTGAGGACCTGGCTAAATACGCCCTCGACAATGCCGCTTCAAAGATTGAAAGGACCGAGTTTGAAAGTGCCCTCACTCAACTCAAACGGATCGAGGCTGAATACGCCCAATACAAGTCACATGTTGACGAAGTCCTGCATTACATAGATGCGGAAGATTTGGTCGCGGCAGCTGCGATCGTCCTCACCCTGGAGGAAGAACAGGAACGTCTTGACCGGGAGCTGATCGCTCTTCTTCAGGAAATTGAGCAATTTACCCTGGCAGCGGCCCAGGCTGCAGAAACCCATGAAAAACAAGCCTTTCAGCAAATCATATGGACAGCCATCATCTCTCTTGGTCTATGTGTGACCGGTTCGGTCCTCTATGCGCGTTTCGGTATTGCTGTACCGTTGAAGGAGGTCTCCAACGGCCTGAAAAGCCTGGCCAATGGCGATACGGACGTATCAGTCAAGGTCAGGTCGCGCGACGAGATTGGCGCGGTTGCCGAGGCTTTTGAAGTTTTCCGGCAAAACACCATTGAAATGCAACGGCTGCAGGCTCAAGCACGCGAAGAAGAAGAGCGCGCTGTTGAGGAGCGGCGGGAGACACGTTTGCGTTTGGCGGACGAACTGGAGCGGGTGATGATGACCAGCTGTTCGCAAGTTCAATCGGCCTTACAAAAACTGTCGGTGCATGCGGATGATCTTGCTCAAATGAGTTCTGATACGATCAATCGCTCCCATACGGTCGCCGCAGCCGCTGAACAATCCACGGCCAGCGTCCAGTCCGTCGCATCAGCTGCCGAAGAACTTGCCGCTTCAATTCAGGAGATTGCGCGGCAGGTGACCTTGGCGAACACATCAACAGACCAGACCTCCAAACAAGCCGAAACCTCGGAAGAAACCGTTTCGTCCTTGTCGGCGGCTGCGAGCGAAATCAATGATGTGCTTAAACTCATCACGGACATTGCCGGTCAAACCAACCTGCTGGCCTTGAATGCCACGATCGAAGCGGCCCGTGCCGGAGAAGCCGGAAAAGGGTTCGCAGTCGTTGCGTCGGAAGTCAAAGCCCTTGCCACACAAACCGGTCAAGCAACCGAACAAATCGGCACGCAGCTGACCGGTGTCCAGTCGGGGGCAGCGTCTTGCTCGGTTTCCATCCAAGATGTGGTCCGGTCCATGACAGATGTCCGCGACAAGATCGCTGGAATTGCCTCAGCCATTGAAGAACAGGATGCGGTGACATCTGAGATTGCCAAGAACGCCTCGGAAGTGGCGCATGGCAGCACGGAGATTTCGGAAAACATCACGCAAGTGAACCGCTCGGCCGAGGCTTCCGGTGAAAAACTGAAAGATGTCGTGGGCGGTGTTGAGCTCGTAGCAACTCAGATCAACACGGTCCAAACAAGCCTTGAGGATTTTCTTGGGCATCTCCGGGCGGCTTGAGACAGCCCAGCTGCCTGCTCAATCCTGATTGCGCGCCTGAAGTGCCAGCGCAACCAGGGCTTCCCGAAGCCGCGCGGGATCTGCGAGCCGCTCCTGAAACCACAAACGCATAATCCGGTCTCCCGCCACGAGGTCGAGCCCCTCGGGGTCGAGGCAGGCAAGCCACCAGTTGGCGTCTTCTGCTTTCAGGAGAACTTCGGCATAGAGTTTGATGGCGTCGCGGTGGTCCTCGTTCATGTGATCAACCGCGCCACTTTCCATCGCCGACCAGGCCTGCATGTCGGCAACATCGGTCAGAAGATCATCCTTGCCGAGTTCGAACGCCTTGCCGAAGCCACCATTCAGGCTGGCCCGCTGTAGATCGAGAGCAAAGAATGAGAAGTCTCCGAAATCGACATAAAGTTCGGCCTTGGGGTGACGGGAGAGGTAGCGCCGGCGCAAACGTGCATGCTCATCGGTTTCCCGCTCTACACGGCGCGCTTTGCAGAACAGCGAAATCCTCGGATGGGCCAGCGGGTCGCCTTTGCCCGGTTCACCAACCAGCAGCGAACAGGCGGGGTTGGCGAGGATCGCACTTGTGTGACCGGACAAAGTGCTTGTGAGGATCACGGGCGTTCCATCAAGATCTGTTGCAACGGCAACCCGGCTCGCCAGGGGATACCTGGTCTCAGGTTCCAAGGCTGCCAGGGCGCCGAAACGAGCTGTCCGGATCAGTTCTTTGGCCATTTTTCGGGCCTCGTCATCGGTGTCCCGGATCACCGACTTTTCGTTATTCGATTGATTTTCTTGACGATCTGCCATGAGGCCTCCTGCTTGGGACACACAACCCGAGAAATCTGAACACAAGATGAACGGCTATCTCAGGACCAGTTCAGCGCGCTTTTGGCAATGTTGCATCATCAGATCACGGCAGCGCAAATGGCGCGGCCCAAACGGAGAGTAAATCGATGCAAACCTTCGCTAAACGCATCCTGGCCGTTGCTTTAACCGGTGCCCTATTGTTGCCGGCGGTCTCTGCCGCGCAAGCAGGTCCGCGCGATGGCTGGCGCCATGGTGGCGGCTGGCATGAGGGCCATCGCCCGCATCGCGGACACAACCGCCATTATCACAAGCACAAACATATCCATAAGCACAAGAACAACAATAACGTTGGCGCGGCCATCGCTGCCGGTGTCATTGGACTTGCTGCCGGTGCAATCATTTTGGGGGCAACCAACAAGCCGTCCTATGCAGGTCCGCCGCGTGGCCCGGCATATCCCTACCCGCGTGCGCCCTATCCGGGTCACGTCAGCGGGCCGGTCGGGTTTCAGCCCTGGAGCCCAGCCTGGTACGACTATTGTTCGTCTAAATACCGGTCTTTCAATCCATCGACCGGAACGTTCACCACCTACAGCGGCGTTCAAAAATTCTGTCAGTGATTGGCAGACACTTGGAGGGTGGAAATACTATCCCTCAAGACCTTAAGACCTGAGGCGGACAGCGACAGGCCAGCTGAACTGGCCACCCGCTGCCGCCGCTTTTTAGTCTAGTCCGTGTGGACGAATTGGAGATGCATTTCGCCGGGATT